>JAGOEM010000155.1 GCA_017997715.1 Ottowia sp. | reverse complement strand
GTCCGAAGGCCAGACCCTGCGCGAAATCATCGAACGCGTGCTGGACGACAGCGGCCTGCTGGAACATTACCGCGCCGAACGCGATGGCGCCGACCGCGTGGAAAACCTGGAAGAGCTGGTCAACGCCGCCGAGAGTTTTGTCACCCAGGAAGGCTTTGGCCGCGACGCCGTGGCCCTGCCGGTGGACGAGACCGCCGCGCTGACGCAAAGCCCGGTCAGCCAGGGGCTGGACCCGAACGCGCCGCTGTTGAACGAGCCGATTGCCGCGCCGCCCCCCTTGCCGGACGAGGCGACGGGTGAAACGCTCAGCCCGCTGGCGGCGTTTCTTACGCACGCCGCCTTGGAGGCGGGCGACAACCAGGCGCAGGCCGGGCAAGACGCGGTGCAACTGATGACCGTGCACGCCAGCAAGGGGCTGGAATTCGACGCGGTGTTCATCACCGGGCTGGAAGAGGGGCTGTTCCCGAACGAGAAAGCCTTGAGCGACTTTGAAGGGCTGGAGGAAGAGCGCCGCCTGATGTATGTCGCCATCACCCGCGCGCGCAAGCGCCTGTACATCAGCCACGCGCAAACGCGCATGCTGCACGGGCAGACCCGCTACAACGTGCGCAGCCGCTTTCTGGAAGAGCTGCCCGAGGCATCACTGAAATGGATCACGCCGCGCAGCGGGGGCTTCGCTTCCATCGCGGCTGCTTCCAATTCAGGAGCTGGTCGCGCCCGTCCCGCCTGGGGAAACAGCGCAATCTACCCCGATATGGTGGCCGCCGCCGCGCCGCTGCCACCGCGCAAGTCAGAACCCGCGCATGGCATCCGCGCCGGCATCAAGGTGTTTCACACCAAGTTTGGCGAAGGCCAGGTGATGGCGGTGGAAGGCACGGGCGACGATGCGCGCGCGCAGGTCAACTTTCCGCGCCACGGCCTGAAATGGCTGGCACTGGCGGTGGCCAAGCTGACGGTGGTCGATTAGCGCAGGGCAGTGCCGTTTTGAGCAGGCCCCGCGTGGTGCATATGGCACGGCGCTGCTCAACGCCAATTGGGTCAATTGCTATATAAAACGTAGCTACCATCGCCCGTCTGGCGGGCGCTAGGCGGTGTTTTTATATATAAATAGCGGCAGCCCGCGAATCGGTGCAAGGGCCGCCGATCAGGGCGCGGCTTCTTCCACCGCGGATGCGTCATCGGTGTAGAAGCAGTCGCGGAAGGTGGGCCACAGCGATGCCATGACCATGGTGGCCACCGCCAGGCTGACCGGCAGCAGGCCGCCCGCCGCGATGCGCACATTGCCCAGCATGCTGGACAGCACCAGCAGCGCCAGGCAGGCGATCATGGTGACCATCATCCAGCCCATGAAATAGATCAGGTAGGCGCCCAGGTTGCGCAGCACGCCCACCGCGCTGAAGAACAGGCTTTTGACGATCGGCACCTGGTACCAGTGCACCAGCGCCGGCGCGTGCCAGAACAGCACCGACACCGGCAGGTACAGCGCCGACGTCAACATCATCTGCTGCATGGATGCGCGCATGGCTTCCTGAATGGCCGGGTCCTGCATGGCTTCGGGGGTGATCTGGCCGCCTTGGGCTGCCAGCAGCTCGCCCAGGTTGTTGCTGCCACCGGACAGCGAGGCGACGCCGACAATCAGCATCACCGCGCCCGCGTACAGCGCGCCCAGCACCAGCATGGCGCGGGTGTTGGCGGGCGATGTGCGAAAGGCCGACAGCAACAGCATCGGCATGGGGAAACGGCCGGCTTCGACGGCGCGCGACGCGGCCATCATGCCCACGGTGAATGCCGGGACGAGCGCCAGGGCCACGAAGTCGCCCGCCACCGGCACATAGCTGGCCAGCTGGCCAAAGGCCACGAAGACGAAAAACAGGCCGGTGAACGCCAGCGGCTGCCTGAAGAACATGCGCAGACCTTCGCGCACCCATTGGGCGCCGATGCGAGCGGGGACGACGCGCAGTTTCATGGCAACAGGGGTTCGGCCACGCGCGCACGCAGCACGCGTTCAAAATGGGTCGGGTCGTGCGGCTTGAGCATGCTGGCTTCGCGCGGCAGATGAAAGTCCCACAGCCGCGAGATCCAAAAGCGCAGCGCACCCGCGCGCAGCATGGCGGGCAGCAGGCGGCGTTCGGCGTCGGTCAAGGGGCGCACGGCGGTGTAGGCGTTCAGCATGGCCTGCGCGCGCTCTGGCACGCTGCGGCCGCTGGGCAGATCGACGGCCCAGTCGTTCAGCGTGACGGCCAGGTCGAACAACCAGGTATCCACGCCGGCAAAGTAGAAGTCGAAAAAACCGGTCAGCACCGGCTGTTCGGCCGTGCCTTCAAACATCACGTTGTCGCGAAACAGGTCGGCATGCACCGCGCCACGCGGCAGCGCCGCGTAGGCCGACCCTGCGGCGATGTGGTTCTGGTAGGCCAGTTCGGTGCGGATCAGCGCCGATTGGGCGGCGTCCAGGTAGGGCAGCACCACCGGCACCGTTTCGTTCCACCAGGGCAGGCTGCGCAGATTGGGTTGGCGCAAATCGTAGTCACGCGCCGCCAGGTGGGCGCGCGCCAGCATGTCACCCACGGCGGCGCAATGCGCCGTGCCGGGCTGCAATTCGCTTTTGCCGCGCAGGCGGTTGACCACGGCGGCCGGTTTGCCGCACAGCGTGTGCAGGATGTCGTCTTCGGCCGGCGGGATCGGCGTGCCATCGGTCTTGGCCTGGGGCTCGGGCACCGGCACGCCATGCTGGGCCAGGTGCTTCATCAGGTGCAGGTAGAACGGCAGCTGGGCGTGGTTCAGCCGCTCGAACAGGGTCAGCACCCATTCGCCCTGATCGGTGGTGGCGAAGTAGTTGGTGTTTTCGATGCCGCCCTCGATGCCGCGCAGGCCCGTGAGCGTGCCCAGGCCCAAGGCGCGCATCAGCGCGCTGGCCTCGGATTCAGAGACTTCGGTGTAAACCGCCATGGCAGATCCAGAAAGCCGGGTTCAGAACTCGACTTTCCAGACCCTGCGGCCCGGCGCGCCGGGGCCGGCTTCGCCTTGCCCCATGTTGGTGGGGTTGGCTGGCTGCACGCTGTAGGGCGGCACGTTGGCCTTGGGTTGCACGGTGATGCTCTTGGTTTCGCCACCGGCACGCACCTCGTCCACACGGCTGCCCGCGTCTTCGGTGCGGATGTGTTCCACGCGCTGCGTGCGGCGGTCCAGCGGCAGTTCGTCGCGCGTCACCGTGGCACCCGAAGGCGTGGCCGGGGCGGGCTGAACCGGTGCGGGCGTCTGTGCCGACGCACCCGCCGCCGCAGCGAAGGCCAGAGTGGCCAAGGCGGCCCGAAGTTGAACAGTGATACGCATAGCCCAATTCTAGTGGTGAGTACACGCCCCCCTGTAGGACGGCGTGCACAATCCGCCCATGACCGACGTGCCTTCCCAAGCCGATTCCGCCCCCGTGCCCGCCACCCCGCCGGACCAGGCGCCCCCCGCACCCCTTGCCAGCGCTGCGCCGCCGGTGATGCTGCTGGTGGACGGATCCAGTTACCTTTACCGCGCCTACCACGCCATGCCCGATCTGCGGGCCGATCCGGCCGACCGGGCCAGCCAGCCCACGGGCGCGATCCGCGGCATGATCAACATGCTGAACAGCCTGCGCAAGGATTACCCCGATGCGCAGCACATCGCCTGTGTGTTCGACGCTTCGGGCCCCACTTTTCGCGACGAGATCTACCCCGACTACAAGGCCCAGCGCGCCCCCATGCCGGACGACCTGCGCAGCCAGATCGCGCCGATCCACCAAGTGGTGCGCCTGATGGGTTGGCCGGTGGTGGCCGTGCCCGGGGTGGAGGCCGACGATGTCATCGGCACCCTGGCCAAGGCGGGCGAAGCGCAGGGGCTGCAGGTGATCATTTCCAGCGGCGACAAGGACCTGGCGCAGCTGGTCACGCCGGCCATCACCATCATCGACACCATGAGCGGCAAGCGCCGCGACATGGCCGGTGTGCAGGCCGAATTCGGCGTGTCTGCCGCGCAGATGCTGGACTACCAGACGCTGGTGGGCGACACCGTGGACAACGTGCCCGGCGTGGACAAGGTTGGCCCCAAGACGGCCGCCAAATGGCTGAACGAATACGGATCGCTGGACGCCATCGTGGCGCAGGCCGACAAGGTGAAAGGCGCGGCGGGCGACAACCTGCGCAAGGCACTGGACTGGCTGCCCACCGGCCGCAATCTGCTGCACATTCGCACCGACTGCGATCTGACGGGGCATATCGACGGCCTGCCTGCTCTCGATTCAATAGCTGCTGGCGCCGTTGAGACGGGCGCTCTGACCACTTTTTATGAAGAAAACGGCTTCAAGAGCCTGGCCAAGGCCTTGCAGGGCGGCGGTGCTGCGGCCGGTGGCGCCGCCAAGGGCGCGAAGCCGGGCGCGGCTGCCGCTGCGTCGCCGCAGGACGACCTGTTCGCCGATGCGCCCGCGGTGTCGCAGGTGACGGCCGCGGTGACCTACGACACGGTGCTGGACTGGCCCACTTTCGACGCCTGGCTGGCGCGCATCGACCAGGCCGAGCTGACCGCGCTGGACACCGAAACCACCTCGCTGGACGAGATGAAGGCGCGCATCGTCGGCATTTCGCTCAGCGTGGTGCCGGGCCACGCGGCCTACATCCCGCTGGCGCACAGCGGGCCTGACGCGCCCGAACAATTGCCGATCGACGAGGTGCTGGCGCGCCTGAAGCCCTGGCTGGAAAACCCGGCCAAAAACAAGCTGGGCCAGCACGTCAAGTACGACCGCCACGTGTTCGCCAACCACGGCATTCAGGTGGCCGGCTTCGTGCACGACACCATGCTGCAAAGCTACGTGCTGGAAGTGCACCGCCCGCATGGCCTGACCAGCCTGGCGCAGCGCCACCTGGGCCGCAGCGGCACCAGCTACGAAGACCTGTGCGGCAAGGGCGCGCACCAGATCCCGTTTGCCCAGGTGCCGGTCGACAAGGCCGCGCACTACGCCAGCGAAGACGCCGACCAGACGCTGGACGTGCACCTGGCGCTGTGGCCCAAGCTGGCGCAGGACGAGCGGCTGCGTGCCATCTACGAGCTGGAAATCGCCACCAGCGAAGTGCTGTTCACCATCGAGCGCCATGGCGTGCTGATCGACGCTGACCTGCTGCGCCAGCAAAGCCATGAGCTGGGCCAGCGCATCCTGGCGCTGGAGCAAGAGGCGCACGACTTGGCCGGCCAGCCCTTCAACCTGGGCAGCCCCAAGCAGATTGGCGAGATTTTCTTCGTCAAGCTGGGCCTGCCGGTGGTCAAGAAAACCGCCACCGGCGCCCCCAGTACCGACGAAGAAGTGCTGGAAAAGCTGGCCGAAGACTACCCGCTGCCCGCGCGCATCCTGGAACACCGGGGGCTGTCGAAGCTGAAAGGCACCTACACCGACAAGCTGCCGCTGATGGTCGATGCGGCCACGGGGCGCGTGCACACGCACTACGCGCAGGCCGTGGCGGTGACCGGGCGGCTGTCCAGCAACGACCCCAATCTGCAGAACATTCCGGTGCGCACGCCCGAAGGCCGGCGCATCCGCGAAGCCTTTGTGGCCGCGCCCGGCCACGTGATCGTCAGCGCCGATTACAGCCAGATCGAGCTGCGCATCATGGCCCACCTGTCGGGCGACGAGGCACTGCTGAAAGCCTTCACCGAAGGCCTGGACGTGCACCGCGCCACCGCCGCCGAAGTGTTTGGCATCACGCCGGAGCAGGTCAGCAGCGAACAGCGCCGCTACGCCAAGGTCATCAACTTCGGCCTGATCTACGGCATGAGCAGCTTTGGCCTGGCGCGCAACTTAGGCATAGACAACACCGCGGCCAAAAACTACATCGACCGTTACTTTGAGCGCTACCCCGGCGTGCGCCGCTACATGGACGACACCGTCACGTTTGCTCGCGCCAACGGCTACGTCGAAACCGTGTTTGGCCGGCGCCTGTACCTGCCTGAAATCAACGGCGGCAACGGCCCGCGCAAGAAGGCCGCCGAGCGCCAGGCCATCAACGCGCCCATGCAGGGCACGGCGGCCGACCTGATCAAGAAATCCATGGTCGCCGTGCAGGACGTGCTGGAAAAAGAACAACGCGCCACCCGCATGGTGATGCAGGTGCACGACGAACTGGTGTTTGAAGTGCCCGAGGCCGAGCTGGACTGGGTGCGCGCCGAAGTGCCGCGCCTGATGGCCGATGTGGCCGAGCTGAAGGTGCCGCTGCTGGCGGAAGTGGGCGTGGGGCCGAATTGGGAGCAGGCGCATTGACCTGACCCGGTCCGTGTTGACAGGGCGCATGGGCTGTTGAGGCGGCGACGAGCCGCCCGCGCAGTGCGGAGGCGGGCTGCCCGGCGGCGCCAAAACCTGCGCCCAGCGCAGCGCGCTGACCCAGGCGTAATTGCACGCCTGTCTGCTTGTGGTGCCAGGGCCTTGGCGGGCCTATGCAGCCGTTGGTGGCGCGCTCTTTGCGTGGCCACCTCAGATGGCCACGCCCCCTGCTGGATCAGGCGCCGGTGGTGGTGCTGGTCTGCTCCAGGTGGTATTGCGTCACCCGCTCCACCTCGTTCTTGCTGCCCAGGATCACGCTGACGCGTTCGTGCAACTGCTTGGGCTGCACATCCAGAATGCGCTCGCGCCCGTTGGTGGCGGCGCCGCCGGCTTGCTCGATCAGCCAGGCCATCGGGTTGGCTTCGTACATCAGGCGCAGCTTGCCGGGCTTGTTGGGCTCGCGCTTGTCCCAGGGGTACATGAAGATGCCGCCGCGCATCAGGATGCGGTGCACGTCGGTCACCATGCTGGCGACCCAGCGCATGTTGAAGTCCTTGGCGCGCGGGCCTTCCTTGCCGGCCAGGCATTCGTCGATGTAGCGCTTGACCGGGGCGTCCCAGTGGCGCATGTTGCTCATGTTGATGGCGAATTCCTTGGTGTCTTCAGGAATGCGCAGATCGTCCTGCGTCAGCACGAAGCTGCCTTGTTCGCGGTCCAGCGTGAACATGGCCACGCCGTCGCCCACCGTCAGCACCAGCGTGGTCTGCGGGCCGTACACGCAGTAGCCGGCGGCCACCTGTTGGCGGCCGGGCTGCAGAAAGTCGCCTTCTTCCACGCCGCGGTCGTCATCGGGCATGCGCAGCACGCTGAAGATGGTGCCGATGCTGACGTTGACGTCGATGTTGCTGGAACCATCCAGCGGGTCGAACAGCAGCAGGTATTCGCCCTTCGGGTAACGGTTGGGCACCAGGTAGATGTGGTCCATCTCCTCGCTGGCCATGGCGGCCAGGTGGCCGCCCCATTCGTTGGCTTCGATCAGCACCTCGTTGGCGATGATGTCCAGTTTCTTCTGCACTTCGCCCTGCACGTTTTCGCTGCCGGCGCTGCCCAGCACGCCGCCCAGCGCGCCCTTGTTGACGGCATGGCTGACGCTTTTGCAGGCGCGCGCGACGACTTCCAGCAGCAGGCGCAGGTGGCCGGGGATATGGCCGTCGATCCGTTGCTTTTCGACCAGGTAACGGGTGAGGGAGATGCGGCTGCTCATGGCTGGTCTTTCGATACGGTGTCGGGGGTGGGCGCCGTGCGGGCTTCGGCTGCGCTGGCTTCGGCGGTGTCGGCTTCGCCGGTGTCTGCGGGCGCCAGGGCCCGCGTGACCACTTCGCGCACGTCGTTGCTCAGGGCGGGCTTGGCGGCCACGCGCGCGATGGCTTCGCGGGCGGCGCTGCGGTAGGGCTCGGCCAGGCGCGCCCAGCCGTCCATGGCCCGCGCCAGGCGCGAAGCCACTTGCGGGTTCAGTGCGTCCAGCTCCAGCACGCGGTCGGCCCAGAAGGCGTAGCCGGCCGCGTCGGCGCGGTGGAAGGCGGCGGGGTTGCCGTGGCAGTAGCTGAACACCAGGCTGCGCGCGCGGTTGGGCGTGCGCAGGCTGAAGGCCGGGTGCTTGAGCAGCGTGCGCACCACCGGCAGCACGCTGCCTGCGTGGTCGGGCGCGCGGGCCTGCAGCGAAAACCACTTGTCCAGCGCCAGGGGTTCGTTGCGGAACAGCTCGTAATAGCGTTGCAGCGCACGGCCCGCCAGTTCGTGGCCGCTGTAGACCAGTGCCTCCAGGGCGTTCAGGCGGTCGGTCATGTTGCCGGCGTCTTTGCAGCGCTGGTAGGCCTTGCCGGGCCACACGGTGTCGCCGTTGTGGGCGGCGGCCAGGCACAGCATGTGCAGGGCGACGCCGGCCAGTTCGCGCCGGCCGGCAGACGCCGGGTCGGGCGAATAGGCGCCGGTGTGCTGGTGCGCATCGAACGCCCAGGCCCAGTCGGCCTGCAGGGCGGTGGCCAGTTGCAGTTCCATGGCGTCGCACACCGCGTGGATGCGCTGCGGGTCCACCTCGTCCAGCTGGTCGGCGATGTAGTCTTCGTCGGGCAGCGTCAGCACCAGGGCTTTGAAAGCCGGATCCAGATCGGGGTTGCGCAGCACCGCGCGCAGCGCTGCCAGATAAGCATCGTTCAGCGGTGTAGCGCTTGCAGGGCCTGCGGTGGCAGCTATCTGTTCGATAGCGATGCCGAGTGCCAGGCGCTGCGCAGATTCCCAGCG
>JAGOEM010000154.1 GCA_017997715.1 Ottowia sp. | reverse complement strand
CCCTAGCAACTCAAAGTCATAAGAAACACCTGCGCGCACACCGCCGCGGCCCACGTTGTGCGGGATGGGTTGCAAGCAGTTTTTTGGTATGTTTTAGGGCTCTGTCGCAGTATCCACGGGCGCAGGCAGCTATCAATTACGAAGTGAATGGATGGGCATGCCACCCACTTCAAGCCCTCCGGCGCTGGCGCAGGCTCTGGCGGGGCCGACAGGTCAGGCGCGCCGCGACGGTTTACGCCCGCTGCCGAGTCAGCGCCACGCGGCACACCAAGCCACTGCGGCAGCGGCGCAGCCCGCCCAGGCAGCACTCAAGCCGCGATCAAGCAGCGCGCAGGCGGCCGATCAGTTCCAGCGGGGCCGCCGCCTGGTTCAGCGTGTAGAAGTGCAGGCTGGGCGCGCCGCCGGCCAGCAGGCGCCGGCACAGCTCGGTGACCACGTCGGCACCAAAATCCTTGATCGACGCCACGTCGTCGCCAAAGCTTTGCAGGCGCAGGCGCACCCAGCGCGGCACTTCGGCCCCGCAGTTGTCGGAAAAGCGCAGCAGCTGGGTGGAATTGGTGATGGGCATGATGCCCGGCACGATGGGCGTGTCCACGCCGTGCTTGCGCAGCTCGTCCACGTAGCGGAAGTAGGCGTCGGCGTTGAAGAAATACTGGGTGATGCCGACGTCGGCACCGGCCTCCACCTTGGCCTTGAAGGCGTCCAGGTCGGCCTGGGGCGATTTGGCCTGGGGGTGCACTTCGGGGTAGGCAGCCACGGCCAGCTGGAAGTGGTCGCCCGTCTCGGCGCGGATGAAGCTGATCAGGTCGCTGGCGTAGCGGAATTCGCCGCCCAGGCCGTAGCCGCTGGGCAGGTCGCCGCGCAGCGCCACGATGCGCTTGACGCCGGCTTCGCGGTAGCGCGCCAGCCGGTCGCGAATGCTGTCCTTGGTCTGCCCGATGCAGGACAGGTGCGGCACGCCGGCGTGGCCTTCGGCCAGCACTTCGCGCACGGTTTCCAGCGTGCCGTCTTGCGTGGAGCCGCCAGCGCCAAAGGTGACCGAGCAGTATTCGGGCGCCAGCGGGTACAGCTTCTGGCGCACGGCGCGCAGCTTTTCGGCCCCCTCGGGCGTCTTGGGCGGAAAGAATTCAAGGCTGAGCGAGGAAATCATGCGGATCACTACCGGTTTCAGCCCGCAGCCAGGCGGGCGTGGATGAAGAATTCGCGGTTGCCGTCACCGCCGTCGATCGGGCTGGGCAGCCAGTGGATGACCTGCAGGCCGGCATCGGCGCAGGCCTGGCGCAGGCGCTGCTCGACCACGTCGTACAGCGCCACGTCGCGCACCACGCCGCCCTTGCCGATCTGGCCGGGCGCCAGCTCGAACTGCGGCTTGACCAGCAGCAACAGATCGCCCTGCGGCGCCAGCAGCGGCACCAGCGCGGGCAGCACCAGCGTGAGCGAGATGAAGGACAGATCGCCGACGATCAGGCCAAATTGCGGCGTGATGTCGACCCGTTCGCTGCCAGCGCGGCGGCGGCGAATGGTGCGGATGGTGCCCGTCGCGCGCGCCTTGGCCTTGGCCGCGCGTTCGGTCTTGAAGGCCTCGATCTCGTGTTCCTTGGCGTCGGCGCTGTCGTCGTAGTCGTCGTCGATCAGGCCGCCGTTGCGCATCCAGGCGTAGGGCGCCTGGGGTTGGGTCAGGTTGTCTTCGGGGTCGGCCTCTACCCGTTCGCCCAGCGCGTCTTCGCAGGCTTCGCGCAGCACATCGGGCGTCAGGTGGCGGGCGTTCAGGCCTTCCACCGCCACCACGCGGTCGTCGGTGCGCAGGCGTTCGTGCAGCTGGGCCTGGCCCACGTCCACGCCAATGACCTGCGCGGCGCCGTGCTGCAGCAGGCAGTCGGTGAAGCCGCCGGTGCTTTGGCCCACGTCCAGGCAGCGCAGGCCCTGCACGGCCAGGCCACTGGCGGCCAGCGCGCCTTCCAGCTTCAGCCCGCCACGCGACAGGTACTTGGCTTCGGACGCATCCAGCAGCTGCACCTGGGCACCGGCCGGAATGTCGTCGCCGTTCTTGGCCACCGCGTTCCACGGCAGCGTGGGCGCCAGGCGCCACTGCACCCCGGCCGCAATCAGCCGCTGCGCCTGCGAACGGGTGGTCGCCTGCCCGCTGTCAACGAGGAAAACATCTGCGCGCATGGCGCCTTCCTTTTTTATGAATCAAATCGGCCTCTAGCGCCCACCTATAGGGCGCCAGCAGCTACCATAACAATAGCATTCACTTCACCACAGCGCATGGCGCACCCACGCACGCCATGGCCGAACCTGCGCCGGCCATCGGCGTTGTCCCCCGCGCAAAGCAGCGCGGGGTGAAGGCGCATCAATACCGATACGTATCGGGTTTGTACGGGCCGGTTTTGGCCACGCCGATGTATTTGGCCTGCTCGGCGCTCAGCTCGCTCAGCTTGGCGTTCAGCTTGGCCAGTTGCAGGCGCGCGACCTTTTCGTCCAGGTGCTTGGGCAACACGTAGACCTTGCCGACTTCGTAGGCATCCGGGCGCGTGAACAGCTCGATCTGCGCAATCGTCTGGTTGGCAAAGCTGGACGACATCACGTAACTGGGGTGGCCGGTGCCGCAGCCCAGGTTCACCAAGCGGCCCTTGGCCAGCAGGATGATGCGCTTGCCGCCCTTGAAGATCACGTGGTCCACCTGGGGCTTGATCTCTTCCCACTTGCACTTGGCTTCCAGCCCGGCAACGTCGATCTCGTTGTCGAAGTGGCCGATGTTGCAGACGATGGCCTGGTCCTTCATGGCGGCCATGTGCTTGTAGGTGATCACGTCCTTGTTGCCGGTGCAGGTGACAAAGATGTCGGCCAGCGGCGCGGCTTCTTCCATGGTGACCACGCGGTAGCCTTCCATGGCGGCCTGCAGGGCGCAGATCGGGTCGATCTCGGTCACCCAGACCTGGGCGCTGAGTGCGCGCAGCGCCTGCGCGCTGCCCTTGCCCACGTCGCCATAACCGGCCACCACGGCGACCTTGCCGGCCACCATCACGTCGGTGGCGCGTTTGATGCCGTCGACCAGCGATTCACGGCAGCCGTACAGGTTGTCGAACTTGGATTTGGTGACCGAATCGTTCACGTTGATGGCGCGGAACAGCAGCGTGCCGGCGGCGCTCATCTCGTTCAGGCGGTGCACGCCGGTGGTGGTTTCCTCGGTCACGCCGAGGATCTGCGCGCCCTTGCGGCTGTACCAGGTGGCGTCTTCCTTCAGCTTGGCCTTGATGGCGGCAAACAGGATCTTCTCTTCTTCGCTCTTGGGGTTGGCCAGCACCTTGGGGTTGGTTTCGGCCTGCTTGCCCAGGTGCATCAGCAGCGTGGCGTCGCCGCCGTCGTCCAGGATCATGTTGGGGCCTTCGCCCTTGCTGCCCTTTTTGCCGAAGTCAAAGATGCGGTGCGTGTAGTCCCAGTAGTCTTTCAGTGATTCGCCCTTGATGGCGAACACCGGCGTGCCGCTGGCGGCGATGGCGGCGGCGGCGTGGTCCTGGGTCGAAAAGATGTTGCAGGAAGCCCAGCGCACATCGGCGCCCAGCGCCTGCAGCGTCTCGATCAGCACGGCGGTCTGGATCGTCATGTGCAGGCTGCCGGTGATGCGGGCGCCCTTGAGCGGCTTTTTCCGGGCGAATTCGGCGCGGATGGCCATCAGGCCGGGCATCTCGGTCTCGGCGATGGCGATTTCCTTGCGGCCCCAGGCGGCAAGGGTGATGTCGGCGATGGCGCTGTCGGCGGGCGCGGCGGATTTGAGACGTGCGTTCACGGATTTCTCCTGGTGGCCTGCAAAAGGCCGATCAAAGAAACCACCGAGCGAATGTATTTGGCAATGCTCATCACACCGGTCAGTGGATGAGCGTCGTTGCGAGGAAAGCTGTCCCGAGCCTCGCGTCCGGCACTGACGGCGGACACTGCAACGCTCCTCGGGAGAGGCTCTGAGTATACCGCTGCCGCCGCGAAAACCGTGTGACAGCCCGCGCGAAGCGCCAGGCGCGGGCGCCGCCCATCGCAGCGGGACGTCGGTCATATTTCTGCCATTTCATGTCAAAAACAGTTGACATGAAATGTCGAAGGCCGCACACTGGATCTGTCGCCCGGAATCCCGCCAACGGAGACCCAAAAACCGAGATCACCCCTTAGTCAATGGAGGAAGCGCATGACCGATTTGCTTAGCCAGCTCAGCAACCTGGACACCCTGCTGTCGGCCCTGATGGGCGGCAATGGCGTGCAGGTGCAACCGATTGCCGGCGAAGTGCCGGTGCTTCAGGTCAGCATTGAAGGGCGGCAGGAGCTGCCGATCTTCGTCACCTGCTCGGACGCCCAGACCATCTGCCTGTGCTACCTGTGGACCAACGAAGACGTGCGCCCCGAACGCCGGGCCGAACTGAATGAGGCGCTGCTTGACCTCAACCCGTCGGTGCCGCTGTCCTCGTTCGGGCGCGTGGGCAAGCACTACGTGCTGACCGGTGCGCTGTCTGCCAGCGCCCGCGCTGAAGACGTTGCCCACGAAGTGGCGGTGCTGAGCGACAACGCGCTTGACGCCCTCGACGCGCTGGCCGACTACCTGCGCTGACCCCAAACCCACCACGAACACCCAGGAACCGACCATGTCCGTCATCAAGAAACTCGTTACCCTGCTGCGCGGCAGCGCCCGCGAAATCGGCCAGAGCGTGGTCGACAACAACGCCACCCGCATTTACGAGCAGGAAATCATCGACGCCAAGGCCAGCATCGCCGAAGCCAAGACCGAACTCACCGCCGTGATGGCCAAGGAGATGCAGTCCGCCCGCGAGATCGAGCGCATCAAGCTCGACATCCGCCGCCAGGAAGACATTGCGCTGCAAGCGCTCGACAAGACCGAGGAAGGCCTGGCCATGAAAGTGGCCGAGCGCGTGGCCGGCCTGGAGGCCGAACTGCAGGCGCAAACCGAATCGCACGCCAGCTACGCGATTCAGGTGGTGCGCCTGAAGGACCTGATCCGCAGCGCCGAAGGCCGCGTGCGCGAGCACGAGCGTGAGATCGGCATCGCCAAGACCACCGAAAGCGTCTACCGCGCCACGCAGTCCATTTCAGACAGCATGGGCAGCACCGGCTCCAAGCTGACCACCGCCCGCGAATCGCTGGAACGCATCAAGAAGCGCCACGAAGACCTGGCCGACCGCATGGCCGCCGCGGAGCAGCTCGACAACGAGTTCGGCCACAAGGCGCTCGACAACGAACTGGCCGCAGCCGGCATTGGCGACAACGACAAGACCCGCGCGCTGGCGGTGATGGCGCGGCTGCGGGCGCGCCAGGGTGCCCAAAGCCCTGACAGCCCCGCCGCAAGCGCGCCCCTTGCCGACGGCGGCAAGCCAGCGGCCTGACGGGCCGGTGCCACCCAGCGTTCCACGGCCATGAGCAATTCCACGCCCTCTGACAAGAAAACGCCGGCGCGCTGGCAGGGGTCAGAGCGTGCGCTGGCGGCGGTTCAAGTCGCGTTCGACGTGGAAGAAGCGGTGATGGAAGCCATCCGCATCGCCGCCTTCCGTGAAAACGTCTCGACATCGCAGCAGATTCGCGGCGTGCTGGGACTGCCCGTCGCCGACCGGCCCAAACGCCCGCGACTCACCGTGACGCTGGACGCAGCCGACTACGCCCTGCTGGCCGAACGCTATGGCCTGCCGCCCGACGACCGGCTGGGCATCAAGGAAGCGGCGACGCGAGAGCTGATCGCCTTCGTGCCGCCGCGTGCGCGGGCGCCCGCCAGGAAACCCCGACCCTAGGGCCGCCAGCCCGCGCCCATTCACCCACCCTTTCATCCACCCTCACCTGGTTCTGCCATGGGCGAATTCATCTCGGTCGTATTCGGCTTTCCCACCCTCCTCTACAGCGTGCTGCTGGCGGTGGTGCTGGTGTATTGGCTTGCTGCCATCGTGGGCCTGGTCGACTTTGGTGAAAGCGACATCGACGTGGACATCGCCGAGCACGCCGACGTCAGCGTGGACGACCTGGGCACCATCGCCAGCTATGTGGTGGCCTTCGGCCTGTCGGGCGTTCCGTTTTCAATCGTGGTCACCCTGCTGGTGGTGATCGGCTGGACGCTCAGCACGCTGGCCAGCATCTGGTTTCTCGGCTGGGTGCCAACGCTCCCGCTTCAGATCATTGCGGGCCTGGCCGTGCTGGCAATTTGCTTTGCGTTGTCGATCGTGCTGACGGCCCGGATCGTGCGGCCGCTGCGTGGCGCCTTCGTCACCCAGTACGCACGCCACAACAGCGACCTGGTTGGCCAGGCCTGCACCATCACCACGGGCAGCGTGGATGACCAACAAGGTTATGCCGAGGTGGCCCAGCGTGGCGCCGGCATTCTGATTCAGGTTCGGGCATCCACCCCGAACCAACTGCGCCGTGGCAGTCGCGCACTCATTCTGGCGTACGACGCTGCTGCAAGGCGCTATCTCGTCCAAGAAACCACCGAGGGAGAAATCTGATGCATCGACACCTTCGCCCAGGCTGACCGCACGGCCGCGCCGGCCGCCACTCTTGCGCTTCGCTCAACCCTAACCCTTATCGCCCCATGAGCTTCAGCATGTCACCTTCGATCATCACTTTTCTGGTTCTTGCCGCCATCGCCATCGTCGTGTTGTTCGGCATCTTCGCGACGCTCTCGCGCTTCTATCACAAGGTAGAGCAAGGACACGCGCTGATCATCAACCCGTTTAAGGGCGAGCCCAAAGTCACCTTCACCGGCGGCCTGGTGCTGCCGATCATCAACAAGGCCGAGTTGATGGACATTTCGATCAAGACCATCGAGATCGACCGCTCTGGCGACCAGGGCCTGATCTGCGCCGACAACATCCGCGCCGACATCAAGGTGAAGTTCTTCGTGCGCGTCAACCAGACGTCGGAAGACGTGCTGCACGTCGCCCAGTCCATCGGCTGCGACCGCGCCTCCACCCAGTCCACGCTGGAAGACCTGTTCTCGGCCAAGTTCTCGGAAGCACTGAAGACCGTGGGCAAGGCCATGGACTTCGTGGACCTGTACGACGCGCGCGATGTGTTCCGCGACAAGATCATGAGCCAGATCGGCAACGACCTGTCGGGCTACGTGCTGGAAAGCTCGGCCATCGACTACCTGGAACAAACCCCGCTGGCGCGCCTGGACGCCAACAACATCCTCGACGCGCAGGGCATCAAGAAGATCACCCAGCTGACGGCCGTTGAACACGTGACCACCAACGAGCTGCGCCGCAACGAAGAGATGCAAATCAAGAAGAAGAACGTCGAAACGCAGGAAGCGCTGCTGGAGCTGGAGCGCCAGCAAGCCGACGCCACCGCGCGCCAGGCCCGCGAAGTGGCCAGCGTGCGTGCCCGCGAAGAGGCGGAAACGTCCAAGGTGCAGGCCGAGGAACGCACGCGATCCGAGCTGGCCCGCCTGCAGTCCGAACAACAGATTTCGGTGCAGAACGAAAACGTGCTGCGTGAAAAGGAAGTGGCCGAGAACAACCGCAAGCGCGCGGTGGTGATCGAGGAAGAGCGCGTGACCCGCGCCAAAGAGCTGGAGATCGTGGCGCGCGAAAAAGAAGTGACGCTGCAGCGCATCGAGAAAGAAAAAGCGGTGGAGGTGCAGAAAAAGGCCATCGCCGACGTGATCCGCGAGCGCATCGTGGTCGACCGCACGGTGGCCGAGCAGGAAGAAGCGATCAAGGAAGTGCGCGAAGTGGCCGAGGCCGACCGCACCCGCAAGGCCGTGGTGATTGGCGCCGAGGCCGCAGCCGAAGAGAAAGCCATTCTGGAAGTGAAAGCCGCCGAAGCGCAAGAACGCAAGGCGCGCCACAAAGCAGCCGAAGACCTGGTGCTGGCCGACGCCCGCCTGAAGGTGGCCGAGCGCGAAGCCGAGTCCAAGAAACGCGAAGCCGAAGGCATTGAAGCCCTGAGCGCAGCGCCCGGCCTGGCCCAGGCCAAGGTGCAGGTGGCGGGCGCCAGCGCCACGCTGGCCACCATGGAAGCCGAGGCCACGGGCAAGGAAAAAGTGGGCCGCGCCGAAGCGCAGGTCACCGAAGCGCAGGCCCAGGCCGACGCGGTGGGCATTCGTGCGCGCATGGAAGCCGAAGCCGTTGGCAAGGAAAAAATCGGCCAGGCCGATGCGCTGGTGCGCACCGTGGATGCCGAGGCGCTGGCCAAGATGGGCGACGCCGAGGCGCACAACATCGACGTGAAGTTCAACGCCGAGGCGCGCGGCCTGAAGGAAAAATTCGAAGCCATGAAGGCCATGAGCCAGGAAACGCGCGAGCACGAGGAATACCGCATGCGCCTGGAGCGCGCGCACCTCGAAACGCTGAAGCAGATCGAAGCGCAGCAGCTGATTGCCAAAGAGCAGGCCGAGGTGCTGGGCGTTGCGCTGAAGAACGCCAAGATCGACATCGTTGGCGGCGAAGGCCAGTATTTCGACAGCTTTGTGCGCGCCCTGTCGGTGGGCAAGGGCATCGACGGCGCGGTGAACAAGAGCCAGACGCTGCAGGTGGCTTTCAAGGATCAGCTGGCGGGCGAGCGCGACGTGGTGGAAGGCCTCAAAC
>JAGOEM010000326.1 GCA_017997715.1 Ottowia sp. | reverse complement strand
GTTGCCGCGCTGCACCACGTGCGCTGGCACGCCTGGGAGATACATCCGTTGTTTTCTAGGCATGGCAAGCTCCTTTTGCCAGACTCCCCAACAATCAGCCGAGCTGATCAAAAATAAATCACTCCGCCCCCTTTCGGGCGCACGCCCGCAGGCACGATCGCCGCAGGCTGCATCCGGGGGTTTACAAGCTGTGCATCAGCTTGCGCACACCGGCCACATGGCGCCGGCTGACGGTCAGGGCGTCCGGCCCCAGACCCTTGAGATAGAGCTGGAAGTGCCCCAGCGGCGTGCGCTGCAGGCGCTCGATGCGTTCGCGGGCGACCAGCGCGTTGCGATGGATGCGCACGAAGCGCTCGCCGAACTCGTCCTCCAGCGCCTTCAACGGCTCGTCCAGCAGCACTTCGCCACCTTCGTGGCGCAGGGTCACGTACTTGTGGTCGGCGATGAAGAAGATCACCTGCTCCAGCGGAATCAGCTCGATACCCTTGCGGGTGCGCGCGCTGATATGGCTGCGCGGACCGGCACCGTTGCCGGGCATCGCCGGGCGCGTCAGCGCCGCGAGCTGCACGCGGTTGGGCCGCTCGGCCTTCTTCAGCGCAGCAGCCAGGGCCTCCGGGCGCACCGGTTTGACCAGGTAGCCGACGGCACTGACGTCGAACGCCTCCAGGGCGAACTCGTCATGCGCGGTGCAGAAGATCACCGCCGGCGGCGCCTCGCGCTCGCAAAGCTTGGCCGCCACCTGCAGGCCATCGAGGCCGGGCATGCGGATGTCCAGCAGGACCACGTCCGGCCGCAGGCTGTCGATCAGCGCCAGCGCTTCTTCGCCGTTGCTGGCCGAGGGCTCGAGGACACGATAACCCTCGAGTTCGCCGACCATGCGGATCAGGCGCTCGCGGGCAAGGGGTTCGTCATCGACGATCAGCACATTCATATTGCTCGGGCTTCCTGCATGAGTCTCGAACAAGGATAGCGTAGACAGGTGAAGTGGCGCCCGTCACGGCGATCCACGCTGAGACTCGCGCCGGGGCCGAAAAGTGCCGCCAGGCGCGCATCGATATTCACCAGGGCCTGGTGGGTTCCGCGCGACGGCTGCTGATCGGCGACTTCCTGGAAGGGGTTGCTCACGCAGAGCTGGAACACCCCATCGCGGTAGTCCGCCTCGATCCGTACCAGTCCGCCCTCGATGCGCGGCTGGATGCCGTAGATCAGGGCATTCTCCAGCAGCGGCTGCAAGGTCAGCTGGGGGATCGGCAGATCCGCCGGCACATTTTCCACCTGCCAATCCAACTGTAGCCGGTCGCCGAGCCGATAGTGCTCGATCGACAGATATCGTTTGCCCAATTCCAGTTCCTCGGCCCAGGACACCAGGGTGCCGGGCTTCGCCAGGCTGGCGCGGAACAGATCGGACAGATCGAGCACCGCCTGCTCGGCCTTGACCGGGTCGACCACCACCAGGCTGGCAATGCTGTTCAGGCTGTTGAACAGGAAGTGCGGACGGATACGCGCCTGCAGCGATTCGATGCGCGCCTTCAGCTCGGCCTGCTGCTGCTTGCGCCACTGACTCTGCAGGTAGAAGTAGCGCAGCATCAGGCCGGACATGATCAGGCTGATCAGCGCATGGCGCAGGTACAGGTTGACCTCGCCCTCACGCGGCAACACGCCGCCCAGGTTGAAGTAGTCAGCCACCGTGGTGCAGGCCAGCGTCAGCGCCACCACCAGGGTGCAGCACAGCGCCCCGGCCAGGGCCGCCCGCAGGCGCGCCAGCAGCGGCCGCAGGCGGCACAGCAGCGCCGCCGAGAGCAGCACGATCCACTGCACGAACAGCGAGGTCAGCGCCAGGCGCTCCCAGTTGAACGCGGGCAGCATGGGCTCGGCCAGCACCAGCACCAGCACCAGCAGCTCGGCCAGCAGCACCAGGCCAAGCAGCGCCTCGGGCTCGCACAGCTCCGGCAGGAAGAAATCGTCGTCCGGGGCGAGGGTGCGCCCCCTGTTGAACCATTGGATTTTCATCCCTGCAGTTTCCTTGTGTGCGCCACCGGGCGGCAAGCCAGAGCGGCCCGGCCGGGCCAAAACGACGACCCAAATGCCGCCGAACCGCGCAAACTGTGACGGCGGCAACAGATCGGCGCGGCCTCGGTTTTCCCGGCAAGGCTGTTATTATCGGCACACTTTGTCCGTTTCGCAGACGCCCGCCGCGTCTGCCCTGCCACGAGTCCAGCCATGAGCAGCGAAAAAACCAACCAGTCCTGGGGCGGCCGCTTCAGCGAGCCCGTCGACGCCTTCGTCGCCCGCTTCACCGCCTCGGTCGACTTCGACAAGCGACTGTACCGCCACGACATCATGGGCTCGATCGCCCACGCCACCATGCTGGCCAAGGTCGGCGTGCTCACCGCGGACGAGCGCGACGCCATCGAGGCGGGTCTGAAGCAGATCCAGACCGAGATCGAGGCGGGCCAGTTCGACTGGCGCGTCGACCTGGAAGACGTGCACATGAACATCGAGGCGCGCCTGACCGACCGCATCGGCGTCACCGGCAAGAAGCTGCACACCGGGCGCTCGCGCAACGACCAGGTGGCCACCGACATCCGCCTGTGGCTGCGCGACGAGATCGACCTCATCCTCGCCGAAATCACCCGCCTGCAGCAGGGCCTGCTGGGCCTGGCCGAAGCCGAAGCGGACA
>JAGOEM010000153.1 GCA_017997715.1 Ottowia sp. | reverse complement strand
CCCGCGGCGCGCCACAGGCGTTCGATGTGCGCGGCGTCGTTCGGGCCCGGGTCAATCACGATGTAGCCGGTGTGCGCGTCGCCGACCAGGTAGCTGTTGGTGCCGGGGCCGGTCATGAAGCCGGCGTTGGGCGCCGTCAGGCGCTGCACGTTCTTCAGTAGCCGCACCGCTTGCTCGGACTGCCAATCCAGCGTGTGCAGCAGCTGGCCGTCGGGCGTGACCATTTCCAGCTCGCCAAAGGGCGCTTCGTGCTCCATGTAGCGCGCCTCTTCACCGTCGAGCCAGCCAGCGCGGGGGCTGCTGGTCCACAGCGGCTTTTCAGACGCGCAGGCCGCCAGCACGCTGGCCACGTCGGCGTACTTCTGCAGCCGCTGCAGCGTGCGGATGGTTGGGTAAATGATGAAGAACTGCCCGGCCTCGTGCCGCGCCAGCGCGTCGGCGGGGCGCACCCAGACGGGCTCGAACTGCTCGGCCTCGTCGGCCACGGGCGTTTGCCCTTCGGGCATGCGGGCGACGAGGAAGGGCACGTCAAAGCGGCGCGGCAAGTCGCGGTCGGTGATCCAGTGCGCCAGCACGTACACCTCGTCGGCGGCCAGCGTCAGGCCGCGCGCCGCGCACTGGGGCACGAAGGGGGCTTGACGGTCCAGCGCGGCCACGTCGGCGGCATCGGCCGGCCGGCCGTCGGCGTGACGGGCCAGCAGGATGCCCAGCTCTTCAAAGCTCTCACGGATGGCGGCGATGGCCTGCGTCAGGTGCAGGTCGCTTTGCGTCGGCCGGCGCGCTGCCTGGCCGTGCGCATCCGCGTCGGCCGTGTCCACGCCACCGCCCGGAAACACGTAGGCGCCAGGGGCAAAACTGGCGGTGAGCGAGCGGCGTGTCATCAGCACTTCGATGCCATCGGGCCCATCGCGCAGCAGCAGCACGGTGGCGGCGGGGCGAACGGGCGCGGGCTCACGCTGCGGGTACAAAAGCTGGCTGGTGCGGGGCATGCGGTGGATTATGGGTGGTGACTTGGCGGGGGCTTGTCACACAGGGGTGAAGGCGCCCGGTGCCAATGCGTGCGCAACGAATTCACGAAAAGCAAGCTTTTGTCCGTCTCGTCCGACAAATGGGCTGGTGGCGGCGAACCGCCATTAATACGATAGTTTTTGTTAACAACCAAAAAAATCGCTGGTCAAGAGGACGTTGGTGCCATGCACCAATATGACCAGCGCTACCGTGTTGCCCGCTCAGGGCAGGGCGGCCATCCAGTCAAGGACATCCAGTGGAAAAAAGCATTAGTGTGCGGTGGAATTCGATTCATCGTGGGGGCACCTGGGCGCGGTGGGGCCTGGCCCTGCTGGCCGCATTGGCGGCGGGCGAATCCGTCTACGCGCAGGCTGGCGCGCCGTTGCCGCGCTGTTCGGCCGACCCGGCAGGGCCCGGGCAGTTCTATTTGATGCGCTACAGCGAGGTGACTGGCGGCGCCCCCACGACCAACCTTTCGCTGGCCTCCGTGCCGGCCACGGGGGCGGTCGGCTTGACGCAGATCTGGAACGGCGCAACGGCACCCCGCGTGTCGCCGCGCGATCTGTCGCCGGTTTCGGGCGCCACGGTGGCCGGTGGCATGGGCAAGGACGGCTACATCTACGCCATGCGTGCCGTGGGCACGAATGAGCCCGGCTGGGATCTGCTGGGCGGCGCGTGGGCCAGTGAATGGCGCACCCATACCCGCTACTACGAGATGTTCCGCTACGGCCGTGACGGGGTCGACAACCTGGGCATCGTGCAGGACTTGGGCACCTACCTGACGTCGACGGACGTGAGCGGGGTCGCCGTGCCGGGCGCGCTGGACTTGCGCTTGGGGCCCAACTTCAATGCGGCCGACATCGACCCGGTCACCGGCATCATGTACGTGGCGGTGTTTCAGAACCTGTCGCCCACCGCCGTGACGTTCCCACGCGTGTACAAGATCGACGTCACGCAGTCACCGCCGCGCTACGTCGGCACGCTCCAGCTGTTGGGCAACCTGCCCGGCGCGCCGGGCGCGACGGTCGCCTCGCAATCGGGCGACTTCGCCATCGACGCCACTGGCACCTGGGCTTACGGTGTGGCAACCCAGCAGACGGGCTCTACTTTTGGCATTCCCATCTACACGTCGATCAACTACCGCTTCAACCTCGCCAGCGGCGCCGTGGAGACCTTGGGCGCGGCGTACAGCGGCGGCCCCTACGGTGCGGGCGCGCGGCTGACCAACAATGCCGACGCGATGGGCTTTTTTGGCTCTACCGGTTTCCTGGCGACCGGCACGCGCGTCATGACCATTCCGGCGGGCACCCTGGCCCCCGCTCAGACGACGAGCGGCGCCTCGAGCGCAGACGCCGCCGTCTGCCTGCCCAAACTCGTCGCCACCCTGCAATGCACGCCCACCAGTCTGGTGGACGCGGCGGGCAATGTGTCGCAGTGCACCGTCACGCTGGACCAGCCCGCGCCTGCCGGTGGTCTGCCGATCGCCCTGGTGCCACCGCCCGGCAACGTCCGCTACACCACCACCTGCGGCGCCAGCCTGACCGTGGCGGCGGGCGCCACCACCGCGCAGTGCAGCATCACGGCGGTGCCCAACACCGTGCCTGGCGACGGTTTTGTCGATGCCCCCATCGCCCTGGCCACCCCCGCAGCGACGGCCGACTATGAATTGGGCACACCCGCCGCTGCCACCGTGCGCATCGACGACGACGATCTGGCACCTGTGGCTGTGCCTGCGCTGGGCATGTGGGGGCTGCTGTTGATGAGCCTGGGGCTGGGGGCGCTGGCCCTTCGTCGCCAGGGTCAGCGGGGCGGCTGAATCAACTGACCCCCTTGCACAGTGTGCTGCGGCCTTGCGCATGGCCGCAGCAGATTTCTTGTAAGTGATTTATGCCTTTGGCGCCCATTGTGTTTGCGCGGGCAGCTATCAAAATTGAAGCCAATGGCGCGGGCCCGGTTGAACGCCCTTGGGGCGCC
The DNA here is from genome assembly GCA_017997715.1 of Ottowia sp. Lineage (GTDB taxonomy): Bacteria > Pseudomonadota > Gammaproteobacteria > Burkholderiales > Burkholderiaceae_C > Ottowia. The sequence continues at coordinate 5,597 of JAGOEM010000153.1, read as the reverse complement.
ACGCGGCCTTGGCGCGCCCCGGCACAGGGGTGAATTTGCTGGTGGCGATGCGGGTTTTCCCCGAAGGTCGCCTGGTGCCGCTGACCGCCATCACACGCCGCGCCAAGGGCTGCGCGGGGCCCGTCACGTTTGCTGCACTCACTCACAATTGGCCGCGCGGCGACCGCCTGCGCTGACTAGAATTTTCTGAATTCAAGATCGCGCGGCCCCGACTGCGTTGGGAACTTTGGGTTTTCCGCGGCGTCTGTCACGGGCTTAACTCTGAAAAGCCTGCTGCGCAGGCATGGGGTTGGCGCTGTCTTTCGGGCGCGTTCGCCGCCAGACGGTGCGCTGCGTAGGCAGCCTCTCTTTTTCTTCGAATAAGACGGATGTCGCTTGCGGGTATGCCCGGGCGCTGGCCGCGCAGGAGGTATTTCTCGTTTTGACCCCAACCAAGCCTACGGCGCCATCGGGCGGGCCGGCTTCCCCCCGGCTGCCGCACGCAGGGCAGTTTGACGCGAGCTACAACCCCGCGCTGGACGGCCTGCGCGCGGTGGCCATCGTGCTGGTGCTGCTGTCGCACGCCCACGCCCCGCTGTTTGAGGGCGCGTTCTACGGCGTCGATCTGTTCTTTGTGCTGAGCGGCTACCTGATCACCTCGCTGCTGCTGCAAGAGCTGCAGCGCACCGACCGCATCGACTACTGGCGCTTTTACCGGCGGCGCTTTTACCGGCTGATGCCGGCGCTGCTGCTGTTCCTGGTGGTGTATTGCCTGCTGGCACCCGTGCTGTGGCCGGGCCAGACCGATATGTACACCGACGCGCTGGTGTCCGCCCTGTACCTGGCCGACTACGGCATCGCTTTTTTTGACCAGCCCGACACGCTGCTGCACATGTGGTCGCTGTCGGTCGAAGAACATTTCTATCTGATCTGGCCGCCCCTGCTGGCGCTGCTGGTGCACCGCACGCCGCGCGGGCAGCTGTGGCGCGTGGTGCTGGGCCTGCTGGTGCTGGGCTGGGCCTGGCGCGTGATGTGGGTGGCGCAGGGCCAGCTGTTCTACGAGATTTTTTTCCGCTTTGACACCCGCGCCACCGGCCTGTTGACCGGCGCGCTGCTGGCCGCGTTGGTGCGCGAACAGCCCGCATGGTTTCAGGCGCTGCGCGCGCGCCTGCCGCATTTCATGTGGCTGGTGCTGGCCGTGCCGCTGCTGATGGAGCAGGCCTGGGACGACATGAACGCCCTGGTCTGGGGCATGACGGTGGTGGAACTGGCCACCGCCCTGGTGCTGGTGGCGGTGCTGGTGCCGCGCGGGCCGCTGCACGAGATGCTGAGCGCCCGCCCGCTGGTGCTGATCGGCAAGCTGTCCTACGGCATCTACCTGTGGCATTACCCGGTGGTGCGTTATTTGCGGGCCGATCTGCCGTGGCCTGCCGTGGTGCTGCTGGGCTTTCTCATCTCGACCGCGTTGGCCGCGGTGTCGTACTACACGGTCGAGCGCTGGGCCTTGCGCCGGCGCGACGCACCCGACACGCGGCCAGGGCCGGCCGGCGGCGGTGCGCCGGATTCCGGGCTTGCCAACGGCCCCACGCCAGGCGCCGGGGGCGTGGCGGCAGCGCCTTCGGGCATTTGGGGTGTGTTGACGGGCGCGGGGGTGGCGCGGGCGGCTTCGCACGCTGCGGTGGATCTGGACGCCGCAGCCGCACGCCTGCCACCGCGTTCAGCAGACAGTCTGCCCGCCGCATTGCACCCCGGCGTTTGGCCAGATGCGCTGTCAGACGGCGCCATGCAGCCCTCTGTCGCGGCCCTCATGCCGGGCCCGCTGGATGTATCGGTGCTGACCACGCCGCTGGTGGCCGTGCCGGCCAAAGCGCCGCTGCCGATCAATGCCCGCAGCCACTGGCCGGTGGCGCTGGCGGCCGGCGCCTATTCGCAGATGTACCGCATGTCGTATGGCCACCGGGCGTACCGGCTGGCTTCGGGCCGGGCCAGTGCCGCGCGGTCGGCGGTGGTGCAGGCGCTGCGCATGCGCCGTGCGGCACCGCTGCATGGGCAGCGGCTGCGGCCTGCGCCGCACCGCCCGGTGGCCGGGCTGGCGGGCGCAGGTGGTTGGCAGCGTTGAATACATTTGCTATTCAATATGTAGCTGCTTGCGCCGGTGTAGATTGCGCTGGTGGCCTTTTTGACCAATAAATCAGCGGTGTGCGCCGGCCCATGCAGCCAGCGCACACTGCCTGCCGCACGCTGGCGCGTGGCGGCGATCAGTCGTCCAGCTTTTCGCGTTCTACCGCGCCGGTGCTGGCGTTGATGTACAGCTCGACGCGCTGGCCAGCGGCGTTGTAGGCATCGGCTTCCCAGCGGCCGTCGTCGAATTCCAGATCGCGCACCCGGGTGTAGCCGGCCGCTTGCAGCAGCTGCACCACGTTGGCTGCTGGCAGCACGTTGGCGCCGCCGGCCTGGCCGGTCTGGCTCAGCACGGCCAGGGTCACGGGGTGCAGCACCACTTCCACTTTTTCGCTGTTGCGGGTCTGGCGCACTTCGGCTTCCCACAGGCCGTCGTCCAGCTCCACGTCGCGGATTACGCTGTAGCCCAGGCTACGCAGCTTGTCGGCCACCTGTGCGGCGCCGGGCAGGGTGGTGCCGATGTCGCTGCGGTGCACGGCGGTGAAGCTGCTGTCGGCGTCGTTCACCAGCACGTGCGCGCGCTGGCCGGCTTGCGAGATCGCCTTGGCGGTCCAGTAGCCGTACTGTTTTTCCAGATCGTGCGGGGCCACGTAGCCGTGGTGTTGAATCACCGTCAGCGCCTGTTGCGCCGTGATGGCCCAGGCGGCCGGTGCGGCAGCCAGCGTCAAGGTAGCGGCCACGGTGGCCAAGGTGGTGCGGATGAGGGTCATATGCCTAAACTCCTGTATGGATCAAAACAACTGGCGCGCATCGCGCCAAACGGGACAAGCGGCGCAACGTGGTCAGACCGCAAGACGAAGGTCAGTGTGCGCAAACCTGCCTAAACCGGGTGTGACGGGCCCGTTCATGCGGTGTTTAGAAACATTTAGTCAAAATTGCCCCGAATGACAGCGCGCGCCCTTTGCCCCCGCAGCGCCGCCGCAGGGTGGCTGGCACCGTTCTGCGCAGTGGCGCGCCGCACGGCGAAAGCCCGCCCCGCCTGGGGCGCGTGGCTGCCGCTGCTGCTGGTGTTGGCGGCTTGCCTGACCTTCAGCCCCGCCTGGGCGGCAGAGCAAGACTTGGTGCGCAATGGCGTCAAAAGCGGGCAATACAAGCCCTTGGCGAGCATCGTGGCCGATCTGTCCAAGCGCTACCCCGGGCGCGTTCTGGATGTCGAGACCAAGCGCGGCCACGGCGGCGAATTGCGCTACGAAATCACCATTGCCGACCCCCAAGGCGGCAAGCTGGAACTGCTGGTCGACGCCGCCACCGGCCAGGTGCTGGCGCAAGAGCACGACCTGGCCAGCGAAGCCCTGTCGCTGGCCAAGCTGGCGGAATACCTGCAGCGCGTCGAGCAGCAGTTGGGCAGCCGCGTGATCGACGCCGAATTCGAGGTGATCCAGGCCAAGGCGCACTACAAACTGAAGCTGGCAAAGAGCGGCGTCACCACGCAAAAGGTGCTGATGGACGCGCGAACCGGCGCCCTGCAAGGCACAGGCGCCGCGCCCGCTGCCAGTGGCATCCAAACCATGCCCAAGCTGCTGCAAGGCCTGAGCGGCCAGTTCGCCGGCAAGGTGCTGGAAGTCGAGCTGGAACAGGACGACAAGCAGGCGCCGTACTACGAGATCGAGCTGGCTCAGGACAACGGCAGCACGCTGGAACTGCATGTCGACGCGCGCACCGGCGCCGTGCTGCGCCGCAAGGTAGAGGACTGACGCCTTGCGCATTCTGGTGGTGGAAGACGATCTGGCGCTGGCCGCGCAGCTGCAGCTGGCCTTGCAGTCCGCAGGCTTTGTGGTCGATACCGAACACGATGGCGAGGCCGCCTCGTTCGCCGGCAGCGTCGAGGCCTATGACGCTGCCGTGCTGGACCTGGGCCTGCCCAGCAAGGACGGCCTGAGCGTGCTGCGCGACTGGCGCGACGAAGGCCGGCATTGGCCGGTGCTGGTGCTGACGGCGCGCAACCGCTGGAGCGACAAGGTTGCCGGCTTCAATGCCGGTGCCGACGACTACCTGACCAAGCCCTTCATGATGGACGAGGTGGTGCTGCGCCTGCGCGCCATGCTGCGGCGCGTGTCGGGCACGGGCGCGCCGGTGCTGCGGGCCGGCGGGCTGGAATACGACGTTGGCACCGGGCGCTTTATCTGGCAGGGCCTGCAGCTGCAGCTGACGGCACAGGAACACAAGATACTGGCCTACTTCATGCACCACCCGGGCCAGCTGCTGACGCGCGCCGCCATCGCCGAACACGTTTACGCGCGTGATCTGGACCCGGATTCCAACACCATCGACGTGCTGATTGGCCGCATTCGCCGCAAGCTGGGCGCCGCCGATCTGCTGGTGACCGAACGTGGGCAGGGCTTCCGGCTGAATGCGGGCTGAAGGGCGCGTTGCACGGGTCTGCGCGGCAAAACCAGCGTCGGCGGCAGCGCGCGAGAAAATGCGCCAACGCCGCCCATGCCCCCGACCTTGCTGTGACCCCCACTACCGCTGACACCGCCGCGCAAGGCCGACGCCCCTGGACGATCGCCCGGCGCATCACCTGGCTGGCGCTGGTGCCGGCCATGCTGCTGATCGGCGCGGGTGCCGGGGTGCTGCGCCAGCAAATGCACGGCGCGCTGTACCAGAGCATGGCGCAAACGCTGCAGGACAAACACCAGCGCGTGGCCGCGCGGTTGCGCCTGGGTGCCAACGGCACGGTGATCGAACCAGCAGCCAACGCGGACGAATTCAGCACCATCTATTCAGGCTGGTACTGGCAGGCGCAACTGGCGCCCGACGCCGACCCGCCCACGCCCGTGGCGCAGGGCGTGGCCAGCGGGCAGGGCGCGGCCACGGGCGCATCGGCCACTGCCGATGCGACGGCTGCACCGGCTGCAATTGGTTCATCAGGCGCCACGGGCGTGCGCGGGCTGTCGCGTTCCTTGTGGGACGCCCCCGCGATCGGCGGGCAGACCCGCGCCGGGCCCACCGCGCTGGGGCTGATGGCGGCCACCGGGCCGCTGGGCAAGCCGCTGCTGGGCTGGCAGCGCAGCGCGCCGGTGGTGGGGCTGGGCGGGCCGGTCATGCTCAGCGTGTACGGGCCGGCAGAGGCGCTGAACGCCAGCCTGGTGCGCATCGACCGCATCCTGCTGGCCACCGCGCTGGCCTTGATCGTCTTGCTGGCCGCGCTGCTGGCGGTGCAACTGCGGGTGGGTTTGCTGCCGCTGCGGCGCTTTGCGCAGGCCGTGGCCGCCCAGCGCAACCCCGATCAGGCGGCACAACGCGGGCAGCCCGGCGTGCAGGACTTGCGCGTGGGCGCCGACCTGGCGCCGCTGCAGCAGGAGCTGCATGCGCTGCTGGTGCAAAACACCCAGGTGGTGTCGCGCGCACGCGCGCACGCCGCCGACCTGAACCACGCGCTCAAACGGCCGCTGTCGGTGCTGGCGGCATCGGCCAGCCAACACCCCCAGCTGGAT
>JAGOEM010000325.1 GCA_017997715.1 Ottowia sp. | reverse complement strand
GGCTGCGCGCAGGTGCTGTTCTTTGAAAGCGACCCCGACGACGTGTGCGAGGTCAGCTACAAAGACCGCGGCGGCAAATACCAGGGCCAAGTGGGCGTGACGCTGCCCAAGGCCTGATGGCTGCCACTGGGCGGCAAGGCGATTGCGCTATCGTATAAATAGCTGTCATCGCCCGCCTGTCGGGCGCTACCGGCCTTTTTTATTCAAATCACCCGCCGTTGCAGGCAGGCTTGGGGCGCACCGCGCCATCGCCTGCCCGCCTTCATCGCGCCGCGCCGCTGGGCCTGATTCCGCATGACCGCCGCCACCCTTGCCACTTTCTGGTGGATTCCCGTCACCCTGTTTGCCGCGCTGGCGCAAACCGGGCGCAACGCGGCGCAAAAGTCGCTGACCGGCAGCCTGGGCACCTGGCCCGCCACGCTGGTGCGCTTTCTGTTCGGCCTGCCGTTTGCGCTGGCTTGCCTGCTGGCGCTGTATGCGTGGCCAGGCCAGGCCATGCCTTGGCCGGTGTTCAGTGCCAGCTATTTCGGCTGGATCGCCGTGGGCGCGGTGTTTCAGCTGGCGGCCACGGCGGCGCTGTTGCGGGCCATGCAAGAGCGCAACTTTGCGGTGGCCGTCACGCTGTCAAAAACCGAGGTGCTGCAGGTCGCGCTGTTCGGCGTGCTGTTTCTGGCCGAATGGCCCACGCTGTGGATGCTGGGCGCGATGCTGGTCGCCACCCTCGGCGTGGGCGTGCTGAGCCTGCCGCCGGGCGGGCGCCGCGCCGGCCTGGCGGGGTCGGGCTGGTGGTCGGCGTCGGCCGGCTACGGCTTGCTGTGCGGCGCGTGCTTCGCCATTGCGTCGATCGGCTACCGCGGCGCGGCGCTGGCGCTGGGGGTTGAATCGCCGCTGCTGTCGGCCGCCTGGGGCGTGATGCTGGCGCAAACCCTGCAATCGGTCGGCCTGGGTGCCTGGATCGCCTGGCGCGCGCCGAATGGGCTGCGCCCCATCTGGCAGGCCTGGCGCGTGTCGCTGGTGGCGGGGTCGCTGGGCGCCATCGCGTCGTTGACCTGGTTTTCGGCCTACGCCATGCAAAGCGTGGCCGCCGTGCGCACCGTGGGCATGGCCGAAGTGCTGTTCAGCCTGCTGGTGTCGCGCCGCCTGTTCAGCGAAAGCATGAGCCGCACTGAAAAGACGGGCATGGCGCTGGTGGTGCTGGGCATCGTGGCGCTGTGCCTGCAATACGTTTAGGCGGCGCGAGCCACACGCACCTATCACTCACAATGCCGCCATGCTCCCCCTGATTCGCTGCCCGAATTGCCGCCAACGCAGTTTGCGCTGGTGGCGTGTTTCCAGCTCAAGCGCGGCGCAACCCGCGCTGTGCCGCGAGTGCCGCGCCCTCGTCTACCAGTCCACGCTGGGGTCCTGGCTTTCGGGGGTGGGGCTGTATTTGGCGTTCTTTGGCGGACTCATTGCCGCCGCAGCGCTTGAGAGTTTCTGGGGCTTGCTGCTGATTCCGCTCGGCTTCATCGCCGCTGTAGCCTGTGGGCTTGCGTTGCCCTTGCGCGATTCCGAGGCATCCGAACGTCAGGCAGCCCAGCAGCGCGCGCAGCGTATCGGTCGTCTCGCTCTGTGGGCGACTGCCGGCCTGTGTCTGTACCTGCTGACGCGGGCGATCTGGCCGGATTGGTGAGCGGGTTGCGCGCCGCGCAGCGGTTTGCAATGCCGCGTTTTGAGCCGCCTCAAGCCGCTCTACGCTGCCGCCAACGCCTCGACTCGATCAACCAGCGCGCGTCGAACATGCCGGCAATGATCACCGTCAGCGCAGGTGCGTGCTCGCCCAGCACGGCCTGGCTGACCTGGCCGTTGTCGATGGGGTGCTCGCGGGTGGCCTGGTAGGTGGTGACCCTGACCAGGTTGCCCACCTTCAGTCGGCCGCAGCCAATTGCGCCAGCACGTTTTGCCACGCCAATTGGGCCTGCGCCTTGAACTTGGGCGGAACCTCGCCAGCGGCGGCTGCGGGAATCTGCCGCTGACGAAGACCTGGCGCTTGGCGCCAACAGCCTGCGTGGCCCACGAGTAGCCGCCCGCAGGCTGTTGGCGCGTCGGCGGCGTTGATGTGTGTGAGTTGTATCGCACCACTGTGCCGTGGCGCGGCAGCAGCCGGACTATGCCCGCGCCGCCAGCCGCGCCGCCGCCAAGTCCCAGCCGCCCCAGCCACAGCTTTTGAACAGCACCGGCCCAACGCGCTGATCAGTACTGGGCACGCCCTGCACCACGTCGGCCAGGGTGGGCATGCTGGCCACGGGCAGGCCGGCTTGCAGCAGATCGCCGGCTTCGTGGTCGGCATCGCGCGAATCCACCACCACGCGGCCTTGCGCGGCGATGTGGCGGCACAGCTCGGGCGCCAGTTCCACCATTTCGGGCGTGAAGGCGCCCACGGCGGCGATGAAGGCGTCGGGGCGCGGCAGCGCGCGCAGCACCACGCCGCTGGCGGGCGTGCAGGTGGCGGCCAGCGGGCAGTCGGCCAGGGCGGCGTCGGCGTCTTGCACCACGTCGGCCTGCAGGCCCAGGCTGCGCGCGTGCTGCGCCAGGGCTTCGGCGCTGGCGGCGCTGCGCGATGCAATCTTGAAGTGCCGCACGCCCAGGGCGGCGGCAAACACCTCCACATGGGCCACGCCCTGCACACCGGCGCCAACGATCAGCA
>JAGOEM010000324.1 GCA_017997715.1 Ottowia sp. | reverse complement strand
GCACCTCATGACCACAACCCTGGGCGCGGCCCTGCTGCTCACCGCCGCCGCCATGCTGTACAAGGTGGTGGTGTTTTCGGCCCAGCGCCAGGCGGCCGAGCAAGCGGCACGCCAGGGCAGCGGCGCAGCCGCCACGCAGCCACGCCACTGGAGCCTGCCGGTGCTGCTGGGCGCGGTCATCGGCACGCTGGTGACCTTTACCTCGGTGGGCGCGGGGGCCATTGGCGTCACCGTGCTGCTGCTGGTTTTCCCGCACCTGCCGCTGCCGCGCATCATTGCCGCCGACATTGCCTATGCCGTGCCGCTGACGCTGGTGGCCGGCATGGGCCACGCATCGCTGGGCTCGGTGGACTGGGCCTTGCTGGCGCAGTTGCTGGCCGGGTCGCTGCCCGGCATCTGGCTGGGCACGCGCCTCGTATCCCGTACTCCAGAGCGGCTGATCCGCTCTGCCCTTTCGCTGCTGCTCGCCTGGGCGGGCGCCAAACTTGTTTTGATTTAAGAGGCTCGTTGCCCCATGTACCAATACACCGACTTCGACAAGAAATTCGTCCAGCTGCGCGCCGAGCAGTTCCGCGACCAGCTTGAGCGCTGGGAGCGCGGAGAACTGACCGACGAACAGCTTTTGCCACTGCGCCTGCAAAACGGCTGGTATATCCAGCGCTACGCACCGATGGCGCGCATTGCCGTGCCCTATGGCGAAATCAGCAGCACGCAACTGCGCACGCTGGCCCACATTGCACGCGACTACGACAAGCCCGCACCCGAACTGCTGGCACACGCCCAAGCCACACAAGACGAATTGCAGGACGCACAGCCCGGCGCAACCCTGGCCGCACCGCCTCTGCGCTACGGCTACGGCCACTTCACCACGCGCACCAATGTGCAGTTCAACTGGATTCCGCTCAACCGCGCGGCCGACGTGATGGACTTGCTGGCCAGCGTGAGCATGCACGGCATCCAGACCAGCGGCAACGACATCCGCAACATCACCTGCGACGCGCTCGAAGGCATCGCCGAGGACAGCATCGTCGACACCCGCCCGTTTGCCGAGATCACGCGCCAGTGGAGCTCGCTGCACCCCGAATTCACCTACCTGCCGCGCAAGTTCAAGATCGCCTTCAACGGCGCCGAAGAAGACCGCGCTGCCATTGGTTGGTACGACATTGGCCTGCAAGCGCGCCGGGCCGAAGACGGCAGCGTGGGCTTCACCATGAAAGTGGGCGGCGGCATGGGCCGCACGCCCATCATTGGCAGCGTGGTGCGCGAATTTTTGCCGTGGGACCAGTTGCTCAACTACATCGAAGCCGTGGTACGCACCTACAACAGCTACGGTCGGCGCGACAACAAATGGAAGGCGCGCATCAAGATTTTGGTCAAGAGCGAAGGCCAGAAATTCATCGATGCGGTGGAGAAGGAATACCAGGACATCGTCAACCTCGACGGCGCGCCCCACACCATCACGCAGGCAGAGCTTGACCGGGTCACGGGCCATTTCGTGGTTCCCGAGCTGAAGGCCGCCAACCTGCCCTCCAAGGTGAATACGCAAGGCCAGTTGTACCAGCGCTGGCTGCAGCAAAACGTGCGCGGCCACCAATTGCCCGGCCTCAAAACCGTCACCCTGTCGTTCAAGCGCCCCGGCTTTGCCACAGGCGATGCCGACGCCGACACCCTGGACGCCTTGGCCCAACTGGCCGAACAATTCAGCGCGGGCGAGGCGCGCCTGACGCACGAGCAGAACCTGATGCTGCCCTGGGTGCATGAGAGCGACCTGCCCGCGTTGTACGACGCGGCCCGCGCGCTGGGCCTTGCGCTGCCCAACATCGGCCTGCTGACCGACATGATCATCTGCCCCGGCGGCGATTACTGCTCGCTGGCCAATGCGCGCTCTTTGCACATCGGCAACGCCGTGACCGAGCGTTATCAAGACCTGGACGAATTGTTCGACCTGGGCCCCATCGACCTGCACATGAGCGGTTGCATCAACTCGTGTGGCCACCACCACAGCGGCCACATCGGCATCCTGGGCGTGGATAAAGACGGCAAGGAGTGGTACCAGATCACTCTGGGCGGCGCCGATGGTTCAAACCTTTCGGGCCCGGCCATTGGCGGCAAGGTCGTCGGCCCCTCGTTCACGGCGGCCGAAGTGCCCGACGTGATCGAGGCGCTGCTCGCCACCTTCCGCACGCTGCGCAAGCCCGGCGAGTTTTTCATCGACGCGCTGCGCCGCATCGGCCACGACCCCTTCAAGCAGGCCGCCAACAGCGCGCGCCGCCCCAAAGCCGACCAGGAAGCCCTGGCTGAACAAGACTGAGCGATAAATACTATGAAAATAATAGCTGCTGGCGCTTTACCCACGGGCGCTGAAGACCAAAAAACCTTGCAAATTGCGAATGACGCCGAACTGGCTGAGATCGTGGCCACCGGCGCGCTCGAAGGCGTGCAACGCGTGGAACTGCAGTTCCCCAAATTCACCGACGGCCGCGCTTACAGCCAAGCCCTGCTGCTGCGCAGGCGCTACCGCTTTGCAGGCGACATCCGCGCCACGGGCGATGTGCTGATCGACCAACTGGTGCACATGCACCGCAGCGGCTTCACCAGCGCCGTGTTGGCCGAAGGCGTGGATGCTGCAGCCGCCGAGCGCCAGTTCGCGCGATTCAGTGGCTTCTACCAGGGCGATGTGAACGAGCCCCGCCCC
>JAGOEM010000152.1 GCA_017997715.1 Ottowia sp. | reverse complement strand
GAAGAATCGGGGTCAGATCACAATATTCGTACTGTCAGAGCATGCACAGATACCGCTCTGTTTTCAGTAGCTGCCTGCGCCGCTCTGGCGGGCGCCAAGCCCCGAAAACACCCCAAGCCTAGCGACGCGCGTGGCCCGCTCTCAAACGGTGCCTGCGGTTTATCCAAGACTCTGCAACTTATTCGGGCACGTTGCGCGGGGCGTTGCAGTTGGAAGTGCCGGGGTAGTTTGCCCACCCCGTGCAGACCCAGGTACCAACGCACCCGCCGCTTGATTCGCCCGGCTGCTTATTGGCTGGCCGCCAGGCTGGTTTCAGCCACGCCCTTTTTGCCTGTGGCTTCGTCCACCAAATGCAGCTTGGTGCGCGCGGCGACAAAGCCCATCTTGACTTCTTGCCACACAAAGTAAGCGCGGCCGGGTTTGGCGTCGACCACCAGGGTGTCGGTGTTCTCGGCCTTGGAGGTGATGGTGTATTTGCCGGGGGCCAGTTCCTTGTACAGGAAGGTCTTGGCGCCGGTTTGCCCGATGGGGTTGCCGTTGACGGCGACGTCCATGGTGATGGCCCCACCCATGGATTCATTGCGGTAGACGTAGAGGGCTGATTTGCCTTTGGGCACGGCAAAGGTCTTCAGGGCGGCGTCTTGCTGCGCATCGCCCATGGGGACGGAGGCGCAGCCGGCGAGGGTGGCGGCGAGGAGAAGGGGGAGGAGTACTTGCTTCATGAATATTCTGCCGGGACGGCATTTAGGAAAGAAAAAGACTAAGAAACACTGTGAGCCTGGCATTTTCATGCCGGGCTAGGGGCGGCCGGCATGAGAGCGGCTGCCTGCGACACGTTGGTTGGGCAATCTGGTTGGCGCACGCCATTCGGTAACAAGTGTGTCGGTTGCTTCACGCCGCCGCCATACGGGGCGTTAGCAGCTGGGAATGATCCTAGCTGGGAGAGTTACCAGGGGGCGGGGTGTGCGGGCAACAGGGGGCCTGGCCGCGCGCAGTACCGGGCGGGCTGCCGAATGGCGCCTTTTCTGCATTTTCTGCCTGGCGTGATGCGCTATAGGCCCGAGCTATTGCAGGTATTGGAGCTATTGGAGCTATTGCGGGCCAGACCGGATCGGCGCCGTGCAAGCAGACTGGAGCGCAGGGCATTGCGTCTGCCGCCGCACCCGAGCCCGCGCGCGGTCAGCGTGCGGCGCAGCGGATCTGCTGCGTTGGCGCGTCTTTATCCGTGCGGCGCGTGTTGGCTTGTGTGGTTGGTGGGATGGGGTTGCGCAGAAACGCGGGCAGGGGCACCGGTTTGAGGGCCGGGCGATCGGTGCTGGCCTGGGCCTGGCGCGCTGCCACGATGGCGTCTACCCGCGCCTGCGTGTCTGGGTGGGTGCGCAATATTTCGGGCGTCAGGCCATCGCCACCTTCGGCGCACAGCATGGTTTGAAAGAAGGCCTCGGCGTCGCCCAGGTGGCCGTAGGTGCTTTGCAGCGCGGCCAACGCGGCCTGGTCGGCGGCGCGCTCTTGCCGGCGCGAGAAATGCAGTTGCGAAAGCGCCTGCGCCGCATCGCCCGACACGGTGGTGGTGCCGCCCAGCAGCACGCCCACGCTCAGCGCCACGGCCAGGCCGCCGCCCAGCGCGACGATGGGGTCGCGGTGGCGCACGTGGGCGATTTCGTGCGCCATGACCATGGCCAGCGCGTTTTCGCTGTTCACGCGGTCCATCAGGCCCTGGTGAATGAAGACGTGCCCGCCCAGGGTGGCAAAGGCGTTGGGTACCTCGCTGGGCAGCCAGTGCACGGTGATGGGCATGGCCATGGGCAGGTTCATGGCGGGCCGCAGCCGGTCGGCCAGCCCCTGCAGCCACTGCTGGCGCGCCAAGCCCTGGTCGGTGGGCGCCGGGGTAAGCCGGGCGACCACGGGGTCGGCCATGCGGCGCTCCCAGCTGAGGGGCACCAGGGGGGCCACCAGGCGCATGCCAAAGAAGATCAGCACCACCAGCACGATGACGCCTGCGGCCAGCCAGATGCTCAGGCTGAGGAATTCGCGCAGCGGCGAATGGCCGCTGACGTTGACCTCGTGGTTGACCTGGGGGTTTTCGTAGCTGGCCACGGCGCTCAGGCGGCAGCGGCCGTGCGGGCCGTGGGCGGCACGACGAAGGCGGTGCCGTAGACCAGCAGTTCGCAGCTGACGGCGCTGCCGGGCTGGTTCTGGTTCAGCGCGCTGGTTTCAAACAGCACGTTGACCACCAGGTGCGCACCGTGGTCGGCCGCTTGCTGCTTCATGCGCAGCACGGCTTCGCGGCGGGCGCGGTCCAGCAGGGTTTCGTAGCTGGTCAGGCGGCCGCCGAAAAAGCTGCGCAGGCTGGCGGCCAGGTTCTTGAAGTAGTCGCTGCTGACCACGACCGAGCCCTGCACCATATAGAACGCTTGGCCCGACACGGTCAGCGGTGGCCGCTTTTCGTTGAACACCAGAATGTGCTTGAGCGCGGCTTCGCGCTCGCGGATCGAGCGGTAGTGCTTGCGTTCCAGCGCGCTGCCGACGATCAGGCCAACCAGGCCCAGCAGGACGATGAACGCCAGATTGATCAGGAATTCCATGGCGCGACCCCGCTCACGGGCCGGTGCGTTCGATCACCACCGCCGTGCCGTAGGCCAGCAGTTCGGCCGCGCCGGCAGCGATGTTAGAGGTGGAAAAGCGGATGTTGATCACCGCGTTGGCGCCCAGCTGCTTGGCCTGCGCCTGCATGCGGGCCATGGCTTCGTCGCGCGATTCGCTCAGCAGCTCGGTGTAGCCCTTCAGTTCGCCGCCCACGATGTTCTTCAGCCCGGCCATCAGGTCGCGCCCGGCGTGCTTGGCGCGGACGGTGCTGCCTTGCACCAGGCCCAGATGGCGCAGAACGCGGTGGCCTGGCAGGTATTCGGTGTTGCTCAAAAGCATGGGTTTCCCTCTCGATTTGTGGTTGTTTCGGCCGCGATTGTGCCAAGGCCGCACCGCCGCCGCCGCGGGCAAGGGCTGGCGCCTGCAAACGGCGCACCGGCACACTAAAATCAGCGGCTTCCCAAGGAGCGCTGCAGCGACACCAACCGTCGCCAGGCTTGGGCTGTCTTAGAACAACGGCGCTCACCTGAACTGTTCCCGTATCCCACAGGTGAGCCCATGAACGCCGCTGTTACCCCCACCCCACCACCGATGCGCCTGGCCGGCCTGGAGCCGGTGCAGATCGACGCCAAGACGCTGTTCGTCAACGTGGGTGAACGCACCAACGTGACCGGATCGAAGGCGTTTGCGCGGATGATCCTGAACGACCAGTTTGAGGAAGCGCTTTCCGTGGCGCGCCAGCAGGTCGAAAACGGCGCCCAGGTGGTCGACGTGAACATGGACGAGGCGATGCTGGATTCGGAAGCCGCCATGGTGCGCTTCATGAACCTGATGGCCAGCGAACCCGACATCGCCCGCGTGCCGGTGATGGTCGACAGCTCGAAATGGAGCGTGATCGAGGCCGGCCTGCGCTGCCTGCAGGGCAAGGGCATCGTCAACTCGATCAGCATGAAAGAGGGCGTCGACAAGTTCAAGCACGAGGCGCGGCTGGTGCGCCGCTACGGCGCCGCCGCCGTGGTGATGGCCTTTGACGAGGTGGGCCAGGCCGACACCTACCAGCGCAAGATCGAAATCTGCGAACGCGCCTACCGCATCCTGGTGGACGAGGTGGGTTTTCCGCCCGAGGACATCATCTTCGACCCCAACATCTTTGCCGTGGCCACCGGCATTGAAGAGCACAACAACTACGCGGTCGAATTCATCGAGGCCACGCGCTGGATCAAGCAAAACCTGCCGGGCGCCAAGGTGTCGGGCGGGGTCAGCAACGTGAGCTTCAGCTTCCGTGGCAACGACCCGGTGCGCGAGGCCATTCACACCGTGTTTCTGTACCACGCCATTCAGGCGGGGATGGACATGGGCATCGTCAACGCCGGCATGGTGGGCGTGTACGACGACCTGGAGCCCGAGCTGCGCGAGCGCGTGGAAGACGTGGTGCTGAACCGCCGGCCCGATGCGGCCGAGCGCCTGCTGGAGATCGCCGAGCGCGCCAAGGGCAACGCCAAGGACGACAGCAAGAAGCTGGAATGGCGCGGCACGCCCGACCACCCCAAGACCGTGGGCGAACGCCTCAGCCACGCGCTGGTGCACGGCATCACCGACTTCATCGTGCCCGACACCGAAGAGGCCTACCAGAACATCGTGGTGCAAGGCGGCGGGCGGCCGCTGCACGTGATCGAAGGCCCGCTGATGGACGGCATGAACATCGTGGGCGACCTGTTCGGCCAGGGCAAGATGTTCCTGCCGCAGGTGGTGAAATCGGCCCGCGTGATGAAGAGCGCCGTGGCGCACCTGATTCCCTACATCGAGGAAGAAAAGCGCCAGGACGAGCTGGCCGGCCGCGATGTGCGCAGCAAGGGCAAGATCGTCATCGCCACCGTCAAGGGCGACGTGCACGACATCGGCAAGAACATCGTCACCGTGGTTTTGAAGTGCAACAACTTCGAGGTGGTGAACATGGGCGTGATGGTGCCCTGCCACGAGATACTGGCGCGCGCCAAGGTCGAGGGTGCCGACATCGTGGGCCTGTCTGGCCTGATCACCCCCAGCCTGGAAGAAATGCAGTACGTGGCCGGCGAGATGCAAAAGGACGAGCACTTTCGCATCAAGAAGATTCCGCTGCTGATCGGCGGCGCCACCACCAGCCGCGTGCACACCGCCGTCAAGATCGCGCCGCACTACGAAGGCCCCGTGGTCTACGTGCCCGACGCGTCGCGCAGCGTGGGCGTGGCGCAAGGCCTGCTGGGCGAACAGGCGGCGGGCTTCCTCTCCGAGCTGGAGGCCGATTACGAGAAGGTGCGCAAGCAGCACGCCAACAAAAAACAGGCACCGCTGTGGCCCATCGACCAGGCGCGCGCCAACAAGACGCGCGTCGACTGGGCCAGCTACACCCCGCCCGCGCCCAAGTTTCTGGGGCGTCGCCTGATGCACAAGATCGACCTGGCCGAACTGGTGCCCTTCATCGACTGGACGCCCTTCTTCCAGACCTGGGACCTGCACGGCAAGTACCCCGCCATCCTGGGCGACGAAGTGGTGGGCGAAGAGGCCACCCGCGTATTCGCCGACGCGCAAGCCATGCTGAAAAAGATCGTCGAAAACCACTGGCTGACGGCCAACGCCGTGGTTGGCTTTTGGCCAGCCAACACCGTGCAGGACGACGACATCGCGCTGTATACCGACGAGACGCGCCAAACCGTGGCGCTGACCTGGCATGGCCTGCGCCAGCAGACCGAAAAACAGGAAGACGCCCAGGGCCAGATGCGCCCCAGCCGTTGCCTGGCCGACTTCGTGGCCCCGGCGGTCGCCGCAAATGCTACAAATTCAGAAGCTGGTAGCGCCCATGGGGCGGGCGCTGCGGGCCAAAAAGGCTTGAAAGACTACATCGGCGCCTTCGCCGTCACCGCCGGCTTGGGCGTAGACGTGAAAGAGGCCGAATTCATGGGCCAGCACGACGACTACAACGCCATCATGCTCAAGGCCCTGGCCGACCGCCTGGCCGAAGCCGGCGCCGAATGGCTCCACCGCCGCGTGCGCACCGACTGGTGGGGCTACGCGGCCGGCGAGACGCTGGACAACACCGCCCTGATCGACGAGCAATACCTGGGCATACGCCCCGCACCCGGCTACCCGGCCTGCCCCGACCACAGCGTCAAGCGCCCCCTGTTCGACCTGCTGGGCGCGCACGACATCGGCATGCACCTGACCGACGCCTACGCCATGACCCCGGCCGCCAGCGTCAGCGGCTTTTACTTCAGCCACCCCGACAGCACCTATTTCAACGTGGGCCGCATCGACCACACGCAGGTCAGCGACATGGCGGCGCGGCGGGATATGGATGTGGAGACGTTGAAACGCTTGCTGGCGCCCAATCTGGATTGATCGCTGCCGCAAGGCTTGGCAGCCGCACCGCGCGTGTATGTTCACAATCCATAGGTTGTGAACTGAAAATACAACTTATCCGTTGTTAATCTGAAATACAGCTTATGATGTGTGAAGCGTTCTGACAGCGCCCGGCCCGCAGGAGCTTTCATTGACCGACTTCACCGTTCGCACCACATCGCAACTGCCTGGCCTGCTCAACGCCTTCCGCAAGACGGCCGGTCTCACCCAGCGTGACGTGGCCCAGCGGCTGGGCGTCACGCAGCAAACCGTGTCTGCCATGGAGCGCAACGCCGAGGCCGTCAGCGCCGAGCGGCTGATGAAATTGCTGGCCATCCTTGGTGTGGACTTGATACTGCGCGTCCGCCCTGAGCCGCCGCCCGAATCGCCCGCAGGCCCTGACAGCCCCGACCGCGCCGACTGGTAAGCGCGCATGGCCTCCATCGACACCGCCAAGGCGCTCGGGCTGTGGATGAACGGCCACTTCGTCGGCACCTGGACCCCGGGTGTGGACGGGGATGTGCTGCAGTACGACGACAGCTGGGTTGCCTCGCGGCTGCGCCGGCCCTTGTCGCTCTCGCTGCCCTTCACGCCCGGCAACCGGCCCCACAAGGGCAATGCCGTGCGCTTCTATTTCGAGAACCTGCTGCCCGACAGCAACGACATCCGCGCGCGGGTCGCCCGCCGTTACCGCCTGGGCGCCACCGATGCGTACACGCTGCTGCGCGAAATCGGCCGCGATTGCGTTGGCGCACTCCAGATCCTGCCGCTGAGCGATCCGCCGCCCACAGATCTGCGCGTGAAGGCCGCACCCTTGTCGGACGCCGAGCTTGCCCAGATGCTGCGCACCACGCTGCAACCCGCTGGCCCTGGCGAGCGCGACGGGCCGCACGACAGCTTTCGCATCTCCATCGCCGGGGCGCAGGAGAAAACCGCCTTCACCCATTGGCAAGGCCGGTGGTGCCGCCCGCTTGGCACCACGCCCACGACGCACATTTTCAAACTGCCTCTGGGCGTGGTCGGTAACCAGCGCATCGACTGGGCAGACTCGGTGGAGAACGAATGGCTGTGCGCCCAGCTGCTGACCGCCTACGGCCTGCCTGTCGCGCCGTGCGAGGTACTGCAGTTTGAGGACCAGAAAGTGCTGAGCGTGCAGCGCTTTGACCGTCGCCTGTGGCAAGACCACACGCTGCTGCGCTTGCCGCAGGAAGACATGTGCCAGGCCACGGGCATGTCGCCCTTGCTGAAGTACGAGGAAGACGGCGGCCCCGGTATCGACCGCATCATGCGTTTGCTGGACGGATCACTGGCGCGCGAGCGCGACCGTTACCGCTTCTTCATGGCGCAGGTGCTGTTCTGGATGCTGTGCGCGCCGGACGGACATGCCAAGAATTTCAGCCTCTTTCTGCGGCCAGACGGCGCGTACGAAATGACGCCGCTCTACGACGTTCTCTCAGCCTACCCCGTGCTCGGCAAAGGCCACGCCCAGTGGTCACCCCACAAAGTCACTTTGGCGATGGCCGTGCGCACGAAGAACGTGCACTGGGAGATGAAAACCATCCTGCGTCGGCACTGGCAAGCGCTGGGCGAACGCTACGGCATCGTGTCCCCCAAAGGCGCCATGGTGGACGAGCTGCTGAGCAGGGTGGCGGCCCACACGCCCCAGGCGATTCGGCAGGTGCAGGCCGCCTTGCCAAGCGGTTTTCCGCAGGCGTTGGCCGAGGCGGTTTTCAGCGGGCTGACGCGCGCCGCGCAGCGGCTGGAGCAAGTGGTGGCTTGAACTGTGCAGCGCCATGCACGTTGCCACCGGTTCGTACGCGATGCGCCGCGATCACCCCGAACAGGCGCGCCGCCCCGCGATCAATCGGCCTGCGCCGCCCGCGCCAGCCGCTCACTCTTCCAATACACGTCGTCGCCCGTACTGCCATCGGGCCGGTGGCGGTTCAGCACGCGCGACAGCACGAACAGCAGATCGCTCAGCCGGTTGAGGTAGCGGCGCGGCGCGGGGCGCATGGGTTCGTCGCGTTCCAGCGCCACCACGGCGCGTTCGGCGCGGCGGGCGACGGTGCGGCACACGTGGGCTTGCGCGGCGGCGCGGGTGCCGGCGGGCAGGATGAATTCCTCCAGCTTGGGCAGCTGGGCGTTGAACTGCGCCAGCGCTTCGTCCAGCTGCAGCAGGGCGTCGTCTTTCAGCAGCTCGAAGCCGGGGATGGACAGCTCGCCGCCCAGGTTGAACAGCTGGTGCTGGATGTCGATCAGCAGTTCGCGCACTTCGGGCGGCATGTCTTCGCACAGCAGCAGGCCGATGTGGCTGTTCAGCTCGTCCACATCGCCCATGGCGTGGGGGCGGCCGCTGTCCTTGCTGACGCGGGTGTTGTCGCCCAGGCCGGTGGTGCCGTCGTCACCGGTGCGGGTGGCAATTTGGGTAAGGCGCTTTCCCATGGTCTTTAACTCACTTATTGATAGCTGCCTGCGCAGACTGGACGGCCGCTCGTAGCCCTAAAAGGTATGAATCGACGCCAAAGCCGCAGATCTGCCCGCACGCAATGTCGCTGATGAAGGACTGGTGGCGGAACGGCTCGCGCGCATGGATGTTGCTCATGTGCACTTCGACGATGGGGCTTTTCAGGATGGCCAGCGCGTCGCGTATGGCCACGCTGGTGTGCGTCCACGCGCCGGCGTTGATGAC
>JAGOEM010000151.1 GCA_017997715.1 Ottowia sp. | reverse complement strand
GTGCCGATCTGGTTGATCTTGATGAGGATCGAATTGCCGATGTGCTTGTCGATGCCTTCTTTCAGGATCTTGGTGTTGGTGACGAACAGATCGTCGCCCACCAGCTGTACCTTTTGGCCCAGCTTGTCGGTCAGCAGTTTCCAGCCATCCCAATCGCCCTCGGCCATGCCGTCTTCGATGCTGATGATGGGGTATTTGTCGCACCAGGTGGCCAGCATGTCGGTCCATTGCTCGGCGGACAGCGACAGCCCGCCTTCGCCGGCCAGCACGTACTGGCCGTCCTTGAAGAATTCGCTGCTGGCGCAGTCCAGGCCTAGCACGATGTCTTGGCCGGGGGTGTAGCCCGCGTCGGTGATGGCCTGCAGGATCAGCTGGATGGCGGCTTCGTGGTTATCGACGTTGGGCGCAAAGCCGCCTTCGTCGCCCACGGCGGTGCTCATGCCCTTGCCGTCAATGATTTTCTTGAGTGCGTGAAACACCTCGGCGCCATAGCGCAGGGCTTCGCGGAACGAGGGCGCGCCCACCGGCAGGATCATGAATTCCTGAATGTCCAGCGAGTTGTTGGCGTGTGCGCCGCCGTTGATCACGTTCATCATCGGCACGGGCAGCAGGTTGCCGTTCATGCCGCCGAAATAGCGGTACAGCGGCAGGCCCGATTCTTCCGCCGCAGCGCGGGCCACGGCCATCGACACCGCCAGCATGGCGTTGGCGCCCAGGCGGCTTTTGTTGTCGGTGCCATCCAGGTCGATCAGGGTCTTGTCCAGAAACGCCTGCTCAGACGCGTCCAGGCCCAGCACGGCTTCGCTGATTTCGGTGTTGATGTGTTCGACCGCCTTCAGCACGCCCTTGCCCAGGTAGCGGGCCTTGTCGCCGTCGCGCAGCTCGATCGCTTCGCGCGACCCGGTGGAGGCGCCCGAGGGCACGGCGGCGCGGCCCATCACGCCGGATTCCAGCAGTACGTCGCATTCGACCGTGGGGTTGCCCCGGCTGTCGAGAATTTCGCGGCCGACGATGTCAACGATGGCACTCATGTCAGTTCCTTGGAGTCAAAAATTCAATAAAAACAGCTTCTAGCGCACTACCAGTGGGCGCGGGCAGCTATCAAAAATATAGTAATTGGCTTCAGATGCCTTCTGCCACCACCAGCCGCATGATGGCCGCGCCTTCGCGGGCTTTGCGGGCCTTGAGGTATTCGGCCGAATCGTAGAAGGCCTTGGCCGCTTCAAAGCTGGGGAATTTGGCGATCACCACGCGCTCGGGCTGCCAGTCGCCTTCCATCACTTCAATCTTGCCGCCACGCATGCAAATCTCGGCGTTGTGCGCGCGAAAGGCTTCGGTCGACCACTTTTTGTACTCTTCGTACTGCTCGGGATTGGTGACGCTGACATTGGCGATGACGTAGCCGCTGGGCATGGGGGCACTCCTGATTGAAAGCTGAAACGAAAAAATCTTGAACGGCGCGCGCTGGCGCAACTAGACCGCCAACCGCGCACAGAGCGGCTCAGAACGTCTGGATGCGCTGCTCCAGAAAGCCATCGCGGCGCGCTTGCCGCTTGGTCACTTCGTCCAGCGCCTGCAGGGTTTCAAGCAACTCGCGCATGTGCATCAGTGGCACGGCATTGGGGCCGTCGCTCAGCGCCTTGGCGGGGTTGGGATGCGTTTCCATGAAAACGCCCGCCACGCCCACGGCAATTGCCGCGCGTGCCAGCACCGGCACCATCTCACGCTGGCCGCCGCTGCTGGTGCCCTGGCCGCCGGGCAGCTGCACGCTGTGGGTGGCGTCAAACACCACCGGCGCTTCGGTCTCGCGCATGATGGCCAGGCTGCGCATGTCGCTCACCAGGTTGTTGTAGCCAAAGCTGGCGCCGCGCTCGCAGGCCATGAAATTGTCGGTGGGCAGGCCTGCTTCGGCCGCCGCTGCACGCGCCTTGTCGATCACGTTTTTCATGTCGTGCGGCGCAAGAAACTGGCCCTTCTTGATGTTGACCGGCTTGCCCGACTGCGCCACGGCGCGGATGAAGTCGGTCTGCCGGCACAAAAAGGCGGGGGTTTGCAGCACATCGACCACCTTGGCGGCTTCGGTGATGTCGTCATCGGTGTGCACATCGGTCAGCACCGGCACGCCCAGCTCGCGCCGGACCTTGGCCAGGATGTCCAGCCCCTTGTCGCGGCCCGGGCCGCGAAAGCTGGTGCCCGACGAGCGGTTGGCCTTGTCGAAGCTGCTTTTGAAGATGAACGGAATGCCCAGCTCGGCCGTGATTTCCTTCAAGCGGCCGGCCACGTCCATTTGCAGTTGTTCGGATTCGACCACGCATGGGCCGGCGATCAGGAACAGCGGCAGGGTGGGGCCGACTTCAAAACCGCAGAGCTTCATGACACGGCTTTCAGCTTGCTGTTGGATGCGGCCTCGGCCGACGCTTGATCGCCACCGGCCGCCTGGTGTGCCAGCGCCGCCTGCACGAAGGCGTTGAACAGCGGATGGCCGTCCCACGGCGTGCTTTTGAATTCGGGGTGGAACTGCACGCCGATGAACCAGGGGTGCACGCTGGGCGGCAGCTCGACGATCTCGGTCAGGTGTTCGCGCTGCGTCAGGGCCGAGATCACCAGGCCGCTTTCGCGCAGGCGATCCAGGTAGTTCACGTTGGCTTCGTAGCGGTGGCGGTGGCGTTCGGTCACCACGGGGCCGTAGATGCTGTGCGCCAGCGTGCCCGCGGTGACGTCAGAGCTTTGCGCGCCCAGGCGCATGGTGCCGCCCAGGTCGGATTTTTCGTCGCGCTTTTGAATGCTGCCGTCGGTGTTCTTCCATTCGGTGATTAGCGCGATCACCGGGTGCGGCGTGGCGGGGTCGAATTCGGTGCTGTTGGCATTCGCCAAGCCGGCGACGTGGCGTGCGTATTCGATGGTGGCCACCTGCATGCCCAGGCAAATGCCCAGGTAGGGCACCTTGTGCTCGCGCGCATAACGGGCGGTGGCGATCTTGCCTTCCACGCCGCGTTGGCCAAAGCCGCCGGGCACCAGGATGGCGTCGTAAGCCGCCAACTGGTTCACCGTGGCGGGGGTGATGGTTTCCGAGTCGATGTGGTCGATCTTGACGTGCGCATGGTTGTGCATGCCCGCGTGGCGCAGCGCTTCGTTGACCGATTTGTAGCTGTCGGACAGCTCGACGTATTTGCCCACCATGGCAATGCGCACCTCGCGCTTGGGGTGCGTGACTTCGTTGACCAGCGCGTCCCAGCGCTTCAGGTTGGCGGGCGGCGTGTTCAGGCGCAGCTTGTCGCAGATCAGGCCGTCCAGCCCTTGTTCGTGCAGCAGGCGCGGCACTTTGTAGATTGTGTCCACGTCCCACAGGCTGATCACGCCCCATTCGGCCACGTTGGTGAACAGGCTGATCTTTTCGCGCTCTTCGTCGGGGATGGGTCGGTCGGCGCGGCACAACAGGGCGTCGGGCTGAATGCCGATCTCGCGCAGCTTTTGCACCGTGTGCTGGGTGGGTTTGGTTTTCAGCTCGCCAGCGGCGGCGATCCAGGGCAGGTAGGTCAGGTGGACGAAGGCCGAATTGTTCGGCCCCATGCGCAGGGCCAGCTGGCGCACGGCTTCAAGAAACGGCAGCGATTCGATGTCGCCCACGGTGCCGCCGATCTCGCAGATGGCGACATCGACCGGCTCTGCCAGGCCAATGCCGGCGCCGCGCTTGACGAATTCCTGGATCTCGTTGGTGACGTGCGGAATGACCTGCACCGTCTTGCCCAGGTAGTCGCCGCGCCGCTCTTTTTCGAGCACGCTCTTGTAGATCTGGCCGGTGGTGAAGTTGTTGGCGCGCTTCATGCGTGTGGTGATGAAGCGCTCGTAGTGGCCCAGATCCAGGTCGGTTTCGGCACCGTCGTCGGTGACGAAAACCTCGCCGTGCTGGAAGGGCGACATGGTGCCCGGATCCACGTTCAGATATGGATCGAGCTTGATGAGGGTGACTTTGAGCCCGCGTGATTCAAGCAAGGCTGCCAAGGAGGCGGAGGCGATCCCTTTGCCCAGGGAAGACACCACACCACCGGTGACGAAGACGAATTTGGTCATTTCGCTAACGGACAGCGCAAGGTGTCCGCCGGGTGGGAAATTGCGATTGTAGCGAAGCGTCGCTTGTCGAGCGGCTGTTGCCTCAACAAGCCCGGCCGGCGAGAAGGACGGACAAGCTCGGCGGCTCCCGATGGGGGATGCCGAGCTTGGCGCGTTCTAGGGGCGCGAAACAGGCGCCGGCTGTGGGAAGTTGACGACACAGCCAGGCAATCGGCCTGGCGTGGCAGATATCATGGGTACCTATCGGAGTACGTTTTTTGGAGATCAGAGATGGGATTGAGAAAACAGTGGGGCGCATGGGCGCTTCTGGGCGGTGCCCTGGCGGCATCGCACGCAGCGGCGCAGACGGTCGATGTCCTCACCAACGGGAGTTTCAGCGCCGGAAACACAGCGTTCGCTACCAACTATGAATACACGACGGTGCAAGGCGCGCTAAACAATGCGGCAGGCGAGGGACGATACGGTATTGGTGACGATCCCAACTACTACCATCCGGCGTTTATTCCCAGTCTGGCGCCCTATCCGGCCGGAGCGACACGGGCCATGATCATCAATGGCGCGTCGGGGTCCGGTTTGGTCACATGGCAGCAATCCGTTCAGTTGGCGGCAGGGGTGCCCTACACATTCACTGGGTCGGTAACCGGCGTAGTGTTTCTATTGGGTAACCAGAATCTGGCCGGCATGGACGTCGAGCTCTCCGACAGCCCTGGTGCTTGTCCGGCTCTCACAGTCGGCGGCACGGGCCCTGCTGCCGGCTATTCGGCGGTCACTTCGATGAATGCGGCCGCCCTCACAGGGGGCGCTGCAAACGGGGCTCCCGTGCCGCCGAACTGGGTTACGGCGACCGGTACTGCGACACGTAGCGTAGCGGGCGAGTACTGCCTGCGCATCCGAAACACCGTCACTGCGCGTGGCGGCAACGATTTTGCGATCACCGGCCTGTCGTTGACGGCAACCAAGCCCCTGGCGGCAAACGACGGCTACACCACACCCTACAACACGACCCTGCTTGTACCGGCTGCCACCGCCGTTGGCGTCAACGACACGCAACTCCCGCCGAACCCGCAATACTCCGCCTTGACCAGTCCGGGCAACGGTACCTTGGTGTTCAACGCCGACGGCACGTTCAGCTATGCGCCGAACAGTGGCTTTTCGGGTGCCGACAGTTTCACCTACCAAGTATGTTCGGGCCCTGGCGGTCTTCAGCCGTGCTCGGACCCAGCGACGGTGACCATCGTCGTTGGCACCCCGCCTGCGGTCACGCCGACGCCGCAGCCTGACGCCTATACCCAAACCGCGCCGGGCGCGCCCGTCACGGGCAACGTGGGTGGCAACGACACCAATATTCCGGCCACGCCAGAGTATTCCGTCGTCGGCGCCCCGCCACCTGGGCTGACCTTCAACTCGAACGGCACCTTCAGCTACACCCCGCCTGCGGGGACGACGGGCCCAGTCACGTTCGACTACCAGCTGTGCAGCGGCCCAGGGCAGGCAGCGCCTTGCGCTACGGCCACGGTCACCATCACGCTGGCCGCCGCGCCCACCGCGGTACCGACCATGGGCTGGTGGGGTCTGATGGCGCTGAGCGCCTTGCTTGGTCTGTTTGGCGTGACACGCCGTCGACACGCCTGATTGACGTCAAGCGCTGAGTGAGTTGCGCCGCAGCGCCGTCCTGGGACGGTTCTGCGGCGCAATTGTTTTGGGGCGAGCGCTGCGCGAGGGCGAGGTGGGCTGAAACGCCTCTGCTACATTGCCCGCCATGAGCGATTCAGCACACACAGGGGAGCTGTCGGGCCGGCACATTCTGCTGGGCCTGACCGGTGGCGCGGCGTGTTTCAAGGCGGCAGAGTTGTGCCGGCTGCTGGTCAAGTCTGGCGCCACGGTGCAGGTGGTGATGACCGAGGCGGCCTGCCAGTTCATCACGCCGGTGGCGATGCAGTCTCTATCGGGCCGCCCGGTGTTTGTCTCGCAGTGGGACGCGCGCGCCGACAACAACATGGCGCACATCAATCTGAGCCGCGAGGCCGATGCCATGGTGATCGCGCCGGCCAGTGCCGACTTCATCGCGCAGCTGGCGCAGGGTCGCACCGGTGAGTTGCTGTCCCTCATGTGCTTGGCGCGGCCGATCGAGCGCGTGCCCCTGCTGCTGGCACCGGCCATGAACCGCGAAATGTGGGCCCATCCCGCCACACAGCGCAATCTGCAGCAGGTGACTGCCGATGGCGCCAGCGTGCTGGGCGTGGCGCACGGCGACCAGGCGTGCGGCGAGTTCGGCGACGGCCGCATGCTGGAAGCGGCCGAGATCGTGGAAGAGTTGATCGCCTTCCTGGCGCCCAAGCCGCTGCTGGGTGAGCGCGTGGTGGTGACGGCGGGGCCGACGTTTGAGGCGATCGACCCGGTGCGCGGCATTACCAACCTGTCCAGCGGCAAGATGGGTTTTGCGATCGCCCGCGCCGCGCACGAAGCGGGTGCAGACGTGACCTTGATCGCTGGGCCGGTGCATCTGCCCACGCCACGCGGCGTGGCGCGCGTGGATGTGGATTCTGCAGAGAATATGCGCTCAACGTCCGTGGATAGGGCGCAGGCAGCTACCGTATTCATAGCAACCGCTGCGGTGGCGGACTGGCGCCCTGCGCAGGTTTCCACGCAAAAGATCAAAAAAGATGGTTCGGGCGAGGTGCCCCACATGGCGTTTGTTGAAAACCCGGACATCCTTGCCGAAATCGCCCATTCGCCACGCGCGCAGGCCGGCGAGCTGTACTGCGTCGGCTTTGCGGCAGAGAGCGAAAACCTGGAAGCCAACGCCCGCGCCAAGCGTGCGCGCAAGGGCGTGCCACTGCTGGTGGCCAACATCGGCCCGGCCACGTTTGGCAAGGACGACAACGCCCTGTTGCTGGTCGACGATGAAGGCGTGACCGAGCTGCCCCGTGCCAGCAAACGCGTGCTGGCGCAGCAATTGATTGCGGAAGTGGCGCGCCGCGTGCGAGGAGAAAACGCATGAGGCTGGACGTCAAGATTCTGGACGAGCGGCTGCGCGAACAAATGCCCGCCTATGCCACGCCCGGCAGCGCCGGCCTGGATCTGCGCGCCTGCCTGGACGCACCCCTGACACTGGCGCCCAACGCCTGGCAGCTGGTCGCCACCGGCATGGCGATTCACCTGGCTGACCCAGGTTACGCGGCGTTGATCCTGCCGCGCTCGGGCCTGGGGCACAAGCACGGCATCGTGCTGGGCAACCTGGTCGGCTTGATTGACAGCGATTACCAGGGCCAACTGATGGTGAGCGCCTGGAACCGTAGCGACGTGCCCTTTGTCATCGAACCGATGGAGCGCATCGCGCAACTGGTGATCGTCCCGGTGGCGCAGGCCCAGTTCCGCATCGTGGACGATTTTCCGCCCACGGCGCGCGGCGCGGGCGGCTACGGATCGACGGGCAGAAGCTGACGTCTGGTGGGCCATCAAAGCGCTGTACGCGCCTGCCTTCGCAGGTATGGACGACAGGCGCCGGTGGGGCGCATGAGTGGGCGCATTTTTTGGCCGACGCACATGTACGCTTACGTCAACCAGGGTTTAGTCACACAGGCTTTACCTGGCGTATGTCATGCTATTTGGCCTGTCGTGCGTTAGGGGAGTGCACGAATTGCATCGATAGGTAGGCGGCAACGTCGCCCTGCCGCACTTTCAAGATTTTTGGAGAAAAATTATGTCAATCAATACCCGTTTGTTTTCTACCGTTGGCGCCGTGGTCGCGGCGATCGCCATGACCGCCTGCACAGCGCCCTACCAGCAGCAGGGTGGTCCTTATCCTGGCAGCTACCCACAACAGACTGGATACCCACAAGGGCAGGGTCAATACGCTGAGTTTGGTCGCGTTACCAACGTGGAATTCATGCGCGGCGGCCAATCCCAAGGCGTTGCTGGCGCCGTCGTCGGTGGTGCCGTCGGCGGCCTGGCCGGCAATCAGGTGGGTGGCGGCAGCGGGCGCACCGCCGCTACCGTGCTGGGTGTGGTGGGCGGCGCGTTGATCGGTCGCGCGGTCGAACAAAACATGAACCGCGGCGGACAGGATCACTACCGTGTCACCGTGCAATTCGAACGCGGCAATGTGCGAACCTTCGACTATGACCGCGCACCCGACGTGCGCGTGGGCGATCGCGTTCGTGCCGACGGCAACCAGCTGTACCGCTGAGTCTGTCGCCCGCCGCTGACCCGCAGCGGGCAGCATCACAAAAAAACGGCACCGTTAGGTGCCGTTTTTTTATCGCCGGGCCGCCTCTCCAAGATGAAAAGCACCCATCGAGGGGCAGCGAACCACGCGAAGGGGGTAGCGTGGGGGCCATTTTCATCGCCGGGCCGTCCCAAGATGAAAAGCACCCCCTTGGGGGGCAGCGAACCACGCGAAGCGGGGTAGCGTGGGGGCCATTTTCATCGCCGGGCCGCCCCAAGATGAAAAGCGCCCCCTTGGGGGCAGCGGACCACGCGAAGCGGGGTAGCGTGGGGGCCATTTTCATCGCCGGGCCGCTCCAAGATGAAAAGCGCCCCCTTGGGAGGCAGCGAACCACGCGAAGCGGGGTAGCGTGGGGCCATTTTCATCGCCGGGCCGCCCCAAGAT
>JAGOEM010000150.1 GCA_017997715.1 Ottowia sp. | reverse complement strand
GTGCTGACCAAGATCGACGGCGATTCGCGCGGTGGCGCGGCGCTGTCGGTGCGCCAGATCACGGGTGCGCCGATCAAGTTTGCCGGCGTCAGCGAAAAGATCGACGGCCTGGAGGTGTTTGATGCCGAACGCCACGCCGGCCGCATTCTGGGCATGGGCGACGTGGTGGCCCTGGTCGAGCAGGTCACCGCCAACGTCGACATCGAAGCGGCCAAGAGGCTGGCCGAGAAGGTCAAGAGCGGCAGCGGCTTTGATCTGCAGGACTTCCTGGGCCAGCTGCAGCAGATGAAGCAGATGGGCGGCCTGGGCAGCCTGATGGACAAGCTGCCCGCGCAAATGGCCGCCAAGGCCACCGAGGCCGACCTGACGCGCGCCGAAAAAGATGTGCGCCGCAAGGAAGGCATCATCAACAGCATGACCGCGCAAGAGCGCAAAAAACCCGAATTGCTGAAGGCCAGCCGCAAACGCCGCATCGCTGCCGGCGCGGGCGTGCAGGTGCAAGAGGTCAACCGCCTGCTCAAGGAATTCGAGCAGATGCAGGCCATGATGAAGCAGATGAAGGGCGGCGGCCTGATGAAGATGATGAAGCGCATGGGCGGCATGAAGGGCCTGATGGGCGGCGGCGGCCTGCCACCCGGCATGGGCGGGCCAGGCGGCGGCAAACTGCCGTTCTGAACCGCGGCCAGCGCGCCGCACTTTTAATGCATCAAATTGGCCTTTGACGCCCGTCTGGTGGGCGCTAATAGCTATTGAATCAATAGCGTTCTGAATTTGGCGGGCACATGACAGGCGCTTGGCGCTTGCTCAGAACCCGCACCGCCTGGGCGCCATGCCGACCTTGGGGGGCGTAAAAAACCGCGCGGGTCCCTGCCGATGCAGCGCCGCTGCGGTGGGCACGGCCGGCCTGCAATGGGCGGGCTGCAAGTGCGCGCGACGCGGGCCCCATCAGGCCGGCAGCCATGCGCGGGCCTGCAAGGGCGATGGGGATAATAGTGACGCACTGTTCCATCCGCCCCCGGTGCTGGCCTTATCAGGCGCCGAACCTTCACCAGACCAATGACTCAGCTTTTCAACCTGTTTTCCATGGCCACCTTGACCACCGCCGCCGTGCTGGCCGCGGGCTGCGCATCGCAACCCGAGCCCACGCCAGAGCCGCCTGTCCGCATCGGCATGCCCAACCCCGCGTCGAAATACTGCATCGACAAGGGCGGCAAGCTGTCGTTCCAGAAAGACGCGTCGGGCAATTCGACGGGCCTGTGCGCGCTGCCCGATGGCACGGTGGTCGAGGAATGGGCGCTGTACCGGCGCGATCATCCGGCCAAGTAAGCCCGGTGGCGCGCCGCGCCGTGGTTCAAATCGCGTTCAGTCCACCCGAACGCCTGGCGCCGATCCAGCCCAAGCGGCCCGCAGGGCTTGGGCAAGCGAAGGCCGCGCGGCCTTCTGCCGTTGATCGCCCCGGGCTGTCAGCCCCAGCCCAGGTAACGCACTGCCGCTGCCGCAGCGGCGCCCAAGATCACCACCAGCAGAAACGGCAGGCGCGCCGCCAGCGCCAGCGCGGCGACCAGCAGCGAAGCCAGCCGCGCGTCCAGCACCAGCGCGCTGCCGTGCGACACGGCGTTCAGCACCGTCAATGCGGCCAGCAACGCCACCGTCAGCGCCCCGGCCACGCGCACCATGCGCGGGCTGTGCAACCAGCGCGCGGGCATCAGGTAGCCTGAAAACTTGGTCAGGTAGCTGGCCGCGCAGGCCAGCAGAATCCAGCCCCACAGGGCGGCGCCTTCGCCCAGCAGGTCGCCCAGCCAGCCATTCATGGCGCGGCCTTGGGGGTGGCGGCCTGCTCGGCAGGCGCTGGCGGGCGCGGCGCCCGGGCGCCCCACAGCGCGCCCAAGGCGGCGGCAAACAGCACCGGCACGCCCGGCGGCGTCACAGGCACGGCGGCGATCGTCACCAGTGCGGCGGCCGCGGCCAGCGCGATCGGCTCGCGCCCCTTCAGGCGCGGCCACAGCAGGGCCAGAAACGCGGCCACGGCCGCGCCGTCCAGGCCCCACTGGCGCGGGTCGCCCAGGGCATTGCCAAGCAGCGCGCCGGCCGCGGTGCACAGGTTCCAGCCGATGTAGATGCCGATGCCGGCGGTCCAGAAGCCGCGCCGCTGCTCGTTGGGCGCCTGCTGGCCCAGCGCGGTGGCGGTGGATTCGTCGATAGACAGTTGCGCCGCCAGCAGCCGCTGCAGCCCGCGTGGGCCCAGCAACGCGGCCATCTGCATGCCGTAGACCGCGTTGCGC
This sequence comes from Ottowia sp., assembly GCA_017997715.1. Classification (GTDB taxonomy): domain Bacteria; phylum Pseudomonadota; class Gammaproteobacteria; order Burkholderiales; family Burkholderiaceae_C; genus Ottowia. The sequence continues at coordinate 6,417 of JAGOEM010000150.1, read as the reverse complement.
ACGCCCAGCAGGCTGGCCGCCCCCAGCGCCGCCGCGCCCGTGCCGCCGCCCGCCACCACGCCGATGAAGGCGAACTGCGAACCGCCCGAAAACAGCAGCAGGCTGAGCGCGCAGGCCTGCGCCACCGTCAGGCCCGACGCCACCGCCAGCGCGCCAAACGACACGCCGTACAGCCCCGTCGCCACGCTGATCGACACGCCCATGCGCACCGCGGGCGAGGTTTTCCATAGGTGACGGGCAGACGCGAACATGGCGGCGGATTGTAGAGAGGCCGCGGCGCAGCGCCCCGAAACGGTGCGGGGCCGGCGCGCGCGGTGGCGGCATTGCGCGGCCAATTCGGCATGAAATACGGCTGTAGCGCATGCCAGGTGGGCGCAGACAGCTATTAAAGTGATAGTAAATTGGCGTGCGCCCAGCGGCCTTGCCTTGTGTCTTGCGTAGACTGCGGGCATGCCCCAATCGCCCGCCGCCACGACCACCACCGCCAGCCCACCGACCACCGCCACCACCACCGCCACCGCCCCGCTGCGTGTGCTGATGGTCTGCATGGGCAACATCTGCCGCAGCCCCACGGCCCACGGCGTGATGGAGAAAAAAGTGGCCGATGCCGGCTTGGCGCCGCGCATCCAGATCGATTCGGCCGGCACGCACGATTACCACGTCGGCGCGCCGCCCGATCTGCGCTCGCAAGCGCACGCGGCCAAGCGCGGCTACGACCTCAGCGCCCAGCGCGCGCGGCACCTGGTGCGGCGCGACTTTGCCGACTTTGACCTGGTGCTGGTCATGGACAGCCAGAACGCGCGCGCCGCCGCCGCGCTGTGCCCGCCCGGCCAGGCCCACAAGCTTGCGCGCCTGACCGATTACTGCACCCGCCACACCGCGCGCGAGGTGCCTGACCCGTACTACGGCGGCGACGCCGGTTTCGAAGGCGTGCTGGACCTGGTGGAAGACGCCTGCGACGGCCTGCTGGCCAAGCTGGCAGCGTCGCTGCCCGCCGGCAAAGTGCCGCGTTAGGGCGTTAGCGCGTGATCGCGTTGCGCGGCCTGCACCGGGCGCCCGAGGGCGGGATTGATGTGGCGGGGCCGCGGGCGTCATCGGCAGCTTTTAAGATGGCCGCTGCACTGGCCGGTGGCAAGCCGCTGCCCGGCGCTTTACTTGGCGGCGAAGGCCCGCGCGCTGCCTTGCTGTGGACCGGATCGGCGGTGTTCCGCAGCTTGCAAACCACCAGGAACACAGGATATTGGCACCGATGAATACTACAAATACAATAGCTGCTTGCGCCGACTCACCGGGCGCTGGAGGCTGATTTCATGGTCAAACAACGCGAAGTGATGGCATCGCCCCACGGGGCAGCAAGCGCTGCCGGCGCCCCCGTGGCGCTGGGCGCAGGGCGCATGGCCGTCGATCTGGCTGCGCCCTCTTTGTCCGACGCCGCGCGCACGCGCCGCGTACTGACCCTGGCCGCCGTGGCTGCGCTGATGGCGGGCTGCGCCAGCCGGCCCGCGCGGCCCACGGCGGGGGGCGAGGCATCGGCCCCATCGGCCCGGCGCACGCCGCCAGCGCCCATCCCCGCCAGCCAGCCGCCGCTGGAGCTGGACCCCGCTGCGCGCGAAGCCAGCGTGGCCCAGGCCATGCTGCTGGTCAACACCCCTTACCGCTACGGCGGCAACACGCCCGAAGGCGGGTTTGACTGCAGCGGGCTGGTGGCCTATGTGCTGCAGGCGGTGGCCACCCCGGCATCGCGCCGCCTGCCGCGCAGCACCGCGCAATGGGCCGCCGCCAGCGTGCCGGTGGATGAAGCTGCGCTGCAGCGCGGCGACCTGGTGTTTTTCAACACCACCGGCGCCAGCTTCTCGCACATGGGCATCTTCGTCGGGCAGGGGCAGTTTGTGCACGCGCCGTCCACCGGCGGCACGGTGCGCAAGGACGCGGTGGGCAGCCGCTACTTTGGCCCGCGCTACATGGGCGCGCGGCGGGTGTTTGCGGCATGACCGCGCAAGCTTCCTCCGTATCTGTCCGCAGCGGCGGCTGCCTGTGCGGGCAAGCCCGTTACCGGCTGTCGGCCGAGCCGGTTGCCTGCCGCATCTGCTGGTGCCGCGACTGCCAGCACCTGGCGGCCAATGGCACCGTCAACCTGCTGGTGGACAGCCGGGCCATCGAGGTCAGCGGCCACGTCAGCGCCTACACCAAAGCCGCCGACAGCGGCAACCAGGTCACGCGGCGCTTTTGCGCGACGTGCGGCACGTCGCTGTTTGCCGATACCACCGGGCGCGCCGGGCTGACGGTGGTGCGCGTGGGCACGCTGGACGACCCGTCCTCGGTGCGGCCCACGGCCTACATCTGGTGCGCCAGCGCGCCGGCCTGGGCGCACCTGGACCCGGCGCTGACGCGCGACGAAGGTCCGCCCAAACCCGCCAAACCTGCCAAAACGGCCACCCCAGCCGCCCGTTGATGCGCGCGACCGGGGGCGGCGTGCTGACCGCGCTGTCCATCGTGGCGCCGGCTGGCGCGCACATTGCCGCCGGCCTGAAAACACTGGAAGTGCGGCGCTGGGCCCCGCCCGCCTGGCCGCTGCGCGATCTGCTGATCGTGGAAAACCGCCGCTACCTGTCCGCCGACCAGCCGCGCGACGAGGACGGCCGTGCCGTCGCCATCGTCGATGTGGTGGATGTGCACGGCTGGCGGCCCGATGAGCTGGCGGCGGCTTGCGCCAGCGCGTGGGCGCCGGGTTGGCTGGCCTGGCAGCTGGTCAACGTGCGCCCGCTGCCGCAGGCGCCCCGTGTGCCGGCGCTGCGCAAGCTGTATTCGCTCCCGCTGTGCGCCTTGGCGCTGGCGGCGAAGTAGACCGCCGGCTGGCGCAGCGGCCCGTGGGGCCGCCTGTTCGCTGCTGCGGCCGTGGGCTTACAGGCCGGCCGACGCGCGCAGCAGATCGGCCTTGTCGGTGCGTTCCCAGGTGAACTCGGGCTCGTCGCGGCCAAAGTGGCCGTAGGCGGCGGTCTTCTGGTAGATCGGGCGCAGCAGATCGAGCATCTGGATGATGCCCTTCGGGCGCAGGTCGAAGTGCTCGCGCACCAGCTTGGCGATCTGCTCGTCGGGAATCTTGCCCGTGCCTTCGGTGTACACCGTGATGTTCATCGGCTCGGCCACGCCGATGGCGTAGGCCACCTGAATCTGGCACTGGCGCGCCAGGCCGGCCGCCACGATGTTCTTGGCCACGTAGCGCGCGGCGTAGGCGGCGCTGCGGTCCACCTTGGTTGGGTCTTTGCCGCTGAAAGCGCCACCGCCGTGCGGGCAGGCGCCGCCGTAGGTGTCGACGATGATCTTGCGGCCCGTCAGGCCGCAGTCGCCCTGCGGGCCACCCACCACAAAGCGGCCGGTGGGGTTGATCAGGTACTTGGTGTTGTGCAGCCATTCGGCGGGCAGCACCGGCTTGATGATCTCCTCGATGATGGCTTCGTTGAAGCTAGCCTTCATCTTGGTGGCGGTTTCGCTCTGGTCGGGGCTGTGCTGGGTGGACAGCACCACGGTTTCGATGCTGTGCGGCTTGCCATCCACATAGCGCATGGTCACCTGGCTTTTGGCATCGGGGCGCAGGAAAGGCAGCTTGCCGCTCTTGCGCAGTTGGGCCTGGCGCTCGACCAGGCGGTGCGCGTAATAAATGGGCGCCGGCATCAGCGTGTCGGTTTCGTCGCAGGCGTAGCCGAACATCAGGCCCTGGTCGCCTGCGCCCGTGTTCAGGTGGTCATCGCTGGCCTGGTCCACGCCCTGGGCGATGTCGTTGCTCTGCTTGTCATAGCAGACCATGACCGCGCAGCCCTTGTGGTCGATGCCGTATTCGGTGTTGTCGTAGCCAATGCGCTTGATCGTGTCGCGCGCCACCTGGATGTAGTCGACCACCGCGTTGGTGGTGATCTCGCCGGCCAGCACCACCAGGCCAGTGTTGGTCAGCGTCTCGGCGGCCACGCGGCTGAGCGGATCCTGCGCGAAAATTGCGTCGAGGATGGCATCTGAAATTTGATCGGCCACCTTGTCCGGGTGGCCCTCGGACACCGATTCCGAGGTGAAGAGAAAGCTGTTCGCCATATCCATTGAATAAACTCCTTAGGTTCGAACATTGCGTTGCCACCTGCTGGGAGTCCTGGCGAACGCTTTAGCAGAATTTCTTTAACGTCGCCCTGCAAGTAGTCCATAACTCGGCGACCCGCGCATTTTAGGCTTCTTCGCAAACCCATGTTGACGTTGTACCGTCTCTTCGGCCGCTGGCCGCTGCCGCTGCTGCACGCCGTGGGCGCGCTGCTGGGCTGGCTGACCTGGCTGGCTTCGCCCACCTACCGGCGCCGCATTGCGGCCAACGCAGCGCTGGCCGGCTATGCCTTTGCCGACGTGCGCGGCGCCGTTGCCCATGCCGGGCGCATGGTGGCCGAAACCCCGCGCCTGTGGTTTGGCGCGCCCGTGCCCACGCAGTGGCAGGGCACCGAGGCGGTCGACGCCGCCTATGCCGCGCGCAAGGGCGTGGTGTTCCTCACGCCGCACCTGGGCTGCTTTGAAATCACCGCGCAGGGCCTGGCCGAGCGCTACCACGCCGAATACGGCCCGATCACCGTGCTGTACCGTCCCGCGCGCCAGGCCGCCTTGACCGAAGTGACCGAAACCGCCCGCCAGCGCGAGGGCCTGGAAACCGCGCCCACCAACCTGTCGGGCGTGCGCCAGATGATCAAGGCCCTGCGCGCCGGCCGTGCCGTGGGCCTGCTGCCCGACCAGGTGCCGCCCGAAGGGCAGGGCCTGTGGTCGCCGGTGTTTGGCCAGCCCGCGTACACCATGACGCTGGGCGCACGCCTGATCCAGCAGACCGGCGCCACGCCGCTGCTGGTGTGGGGCGAACGGTTGCCGCGCGGGCAAGGCTTTCGCGTGCATTTCGAGCCCTTCCCCGAGCCGCTCAGCAGCGATCTGGACACCGCCGTGGCCCAGATCAACCGCGCCATGGAAAAGCTGATCCGCCAGTGCCCGCAGCAGTACCTGTGGGGCTACGGCCGCTACAAAACGCCCCGGGGCAACGCGTGAGCAGTAAGGACGCCCTCAGCCCCCCCGAAGCGCCGGGCGCCCCCGCGCCCGCCAGCGCCAGCGCCAGCGCCCATCCACCGCCGCCCGCGCCCAAGCGGCTGGCAGACCCCCCGCCCGACGTGCGCCACCCCGCCATTTGGTTGCTGCGCCTGCTGGCGCCGCTGCCGTTGGGCGTGGTGCGCGCGTTGGGCAGCGTGCTGGGGCGGGCGCTGTTCGCGCTGGCGCGCAAGCGCCGGCACATTGCGCTGACCAACCTGCGCCTGTGTTTTCCGGAATGGACCGAGGCCGAACGTGAGCTTGCCGCCCGCCGCAACTTCATCCACTTCGCCCAGTCTTTCCTTGACCGCGCCTGGCTGTGGCATGGCCGCCCCGAGGTGGTGCGCCAGCGCCTGCGCCTGACCGGCGACGTGGATGCCCTGCGCCAGCCCGGCGGCATCGTCCTTTTTGCGCCGCACTTCTACGGCATGGACGCGGGGGGCAGCGCCATCATGCAGCAGGTGCAGCGCCCTGCCAGCACCGTGTACGCCGCCCAGCGCGGCGCGCTGAACGAATGGATGCGCCAGGGCCGCCAGCGCTTTGGCCAGGTCACCCCCGTTCCCCGTTCGGCCGGCATGAAACCCGTGGTGCGCGCCCTGCGTGAAGGCCAGTTGCTGTACCTGCTGCCCGACATGGACCTGGGGCCGCAGGAATCGGTGTTCGTGCCCTTCTTCGGCGTGCCCACCGCCACCGTGCCGTCGGTGCCGCGCCTGGCCAAGCTGGGCCACGCGCACGTGGTGCCGGTGGTCACCCGCATGACGCCCACCGGCTACGACGCCGAGGTGCACCCCACCTGGACCGACTACCCCACGGCCGACCCGGTGGCCGATACGGCGCTGATGAACCAGCGCTTAGAGGGCTACATCCGCGCCATGCCCGACCAGTACTACTGGGTGCACAAGCGCTTCAAGACGCGACCGCCGGGCGAGAAATCGGTGTACGGCCCCTGAGCCTGAGCCCGAGCCCGAGCCACTAACGCGGCCATCCCCCTCACTCTTCGCGCTGCGCGCTTTGGGCGGGGGACAGCGCCAGTTCCCGGCGCAGGTCCGGCAACGGCATTCGTTGGCGTGGCCAGCTCCGCGGGCTTTGGATCGGTCAGGTGCGGCGCTTGGCTGGGCTTTGGGTGGCGGTTGCAGGCCGTTCGATGCGGGCAGCGGGCCACTCAGCTGGGCACGCGCATTCCGCCAACGAATCGGGATATTCCAAGCCAAATAGCCGTTCTGCGCAGACCTGGCGGGCGCAAGCAGCTATCTATTTTGTAGTAAAAAGGCCTCGATCGACTGCGCCACCCGCTGTGGCTGCTCATGCACCACCCAGTGC
>JAGOEM010000323.1 GCA_017997715.1 Ottowia sp. | reverse complement strand
GGGTGGGGGAGGGGGCGGCTTTAGTTATAGGTGAAATAGGGGTTTGGCGCGCGTCTGTGTTGCGGGGGTAGCTATGGATTTTGATGTGTTCTTGCTTGACGGTCGTTGGGCTGGGTTGAGGTTGGGAGGCCGGGTCTCGCCCCGGCGGGCGACCTTCTTTTCTTGCTCGCACAAGAAAAGAAGGCAAAAGAAGTGCGCCCTGCTGGCTGCGACCCCGCAGCTAATGCTACGGGGCAACCTGTGCCGGGGAATGGACGGGGTGGGCCGCAGAACTCACTTCGCGCCTTTGGCGCTTCGTTCAGACAGCTGCGGCCAGTCAGATCACGAAGCAGCTGCATCCTACGGTGCAGCCGCCACCCCGCCCAGTCCCCGACCCAGGCGCATCCAGAAGGGGGTGGAAGTCCATACGGGCCATTGCTTCGCTCGGCCTTGGGGAGCCCTCACCCCTGCCCTCTCCCAAAGGGAGAGGGAGGAATGCCCGGGTGGGCGGATGGTCGTTTGCCTTTGCCTTTGCCCGTGCCTTCGCCTTCGCCTTCGCTTCCGCTTCCGCTTCCGCTTGGGCTTGGGCTTGGGCGTCGGCTGGTGCTGGTGCTGGTCTGATGCTGGGTTGATCGAGCGCGAAGGCTGGTGGATGCGGCACGCCTGCTGCGCTTCCCCTATTCACGCGAGGCTGGGCCCACGCTGGAGGAGCAAAGCGCCGCGCGAGTCTTCGACAAGCTCAACCCGAACGATGGTTGTGGACATCCCGATGAATCGCCCCCGGTCTTCCTCCCTCTCCCCCTGGGAGAGGGCAGGGGTGAGGGCTCCCCCAGGCCGAGCGAAGCAATGGCCCGAATCGTTTCCCCCATCCCCTCTGTCCGTGCCGAGAAGCGCAGCGGGCGGGGTGCGCGGGGACACCGAAGGATGTCCACGCTTCGTGATCTGACTGGCCGCAGCTGTCTGAGCGGAGCGCCAAAGGCGCAAAGCGAGTTCTGCGGCTGCACCCCGCCCGCGAGCATCGCAGGTTGCCCCGCAGCAAAGCGAAGGGGACACGGACAGTGGGGCGCACTTCTTTTGCCTTCTTTTCTTGGGCGATCAAGAAAAGAAGGTGCGCCGCCGGGCGCAGTTCCCGGCCTCTCAACCTCAATCAAGCACGCCAAACCTCAAGCAAGATAAATCAAAATTCATAGCTGCCCACGCCCACCCCACAAGCGCCACAGCCCGAATTCATTCAAATAACTCAGGGCCTTACTGCACCGCAACCGCAACCGCAGCCGCAGCCACCGACCCACCCCCAAAACAGCTCTCACCAAACAGCGCCGGCAACGCCGCCCGGTACTGCGCCTGCCCCACGCTGTTGGTGTTGTGGTGCGACCCGCCTTCCACCAGCTCAAAGCGCTTGGGCTCTTGCGCGGCTTCGAACAGGCGGCGGCCCAGATCGGGTGAGATCAGCCGGTCTTCGCTGCCGTGCACCACCAGCACGGGCGAGCGCACGCGCTCGATGCGCGCCGCCGAATCAAAGCGCTGCGTGATCAGCGGGCCGATCGGCAGCCAGCCCCACTTCATGGTGCGCGCCACGTCGGGGATCGAGGTGAAGGTGCCCTCCAGAATCAGGCCGCGCTGATCGCCCACCTGCTCGGCCAGCTGCACCGCCACGCCGCCGCCCAGCGAATGGCCAAAGATGAAGCGCGGCGCGTCGGGGTGCTGGCGCGCCAGCCAGTCCCACGCGGCGCGCGCGTCTTCCAGCGCCATGGCTTCGGACGGCAGGCCAGCAGAGCTTTTGCCAAAGCCGCGGTAGTCGATCGCCAGTACGGAAAAGCCCAGCGCCTGCATGCGGCGGATGCGCCCGGCCGATCCGCGCACGTCCCAGCGCGCGCCGTGCAGGTACAGCAGCACCGGCGCGCAGGTGGCGGCGGTGGCGCTGGCAGGTCGCTCGGCCGCGTGCCACAGGGCGTGCAGGCGCACCGGCTGGCCGCTGGCGCGTGAATCGAACTCGATCCACACATCCTGCATGCCTTCGGCCACGCTGGCCGAATTGCCCCAGGCGCGGTCGTTGGGCTGAAAGATCCAGGCGCGCTGCTTTTCGTCCAGCGCGGCGCAGCCGGCCAGTACGCCGGCACACAGGCCCGCCAGCAGGCCAAGACGAAGGTAGGAAAAACGCATGACCGGATATCGAGCCCGGCGGCGGCGAAAAGTTCGCGCAAGCGGCGCCAAGGCTGTCACAAAATCGTCTTGTGAACGACATACCCTCGCGCCACCCAGTTTCTTGAGGAGCCGACAGATGCCACGAATGGACTTTTTGCTGATGACCGGCGCGCTGGTCGCCGCCAGCCTGGCCGCGTGCGGCGGCAGCGACCACGACCGCAACACGCTGGACGGTGAAAAGCCCCTGGTGATCGGCCACCGCGGCGCCGCCGGCTACCTGCCTGACCACACGCTGGAAGGCTACCGCCGCGCGGTGGACCTGGGCGCCGACTTCATCGAACCCGACCTGGTGGCCACCAAGGACGGCGTGCTGGTGGCGCGGCATGAACCCAACATCGTGGCCACCACCGACGTCAAGGACCGGCCCGAATTTGCCAACCGCAAGCGCAAGATGCTGGTCGACGGGTTTGAGGAAGAGGGCTGGTTTGCCAGCGACTTCACCCTGGCCGAGCTGAAAACCCTGCGCGCCGTGCAGCCGCTGGCCGACCGCGACCAGCGCTTCAATGGCCAGTTTGCGGTGCCCACCTTCGAGGAAGTGCTGG
>JAGOEM010000024.1 GCA_017997715.1 Ottowia sp. | reverse complement strand
CCACCACCTGGGCCACGCGCGCGGGCGCGGCCTTGGGCAGGGCGCCCAGCGAATTGCCGTCCAGGTAGATCACGCCTGGCGGCAGCGTGAATTGATCGCGCAGCGCGCGCAGCGGGTCTTGCGCATCCAGGGCGCGGCAGTCTTGCAAGGTGGTCATGGGGGCTTGTCTACTCTTTATTTGATAGCTGCCTGCGCCCGTGTACCGGGCGCTGCAGGGCTAAAACGCTTGAAAAAACAGCTGAAACTACGGCAGCGCCCGCAGCACGGCGCGCACGGGCGAGGCATCGGCGGTGGTCAGCTTCAGGGGCAGGGCGATCAGCTCGTAATCGCCCTCGGGCACATCGTCCAGCACCAGGTTTTCCAGCACGCGCAGGCCGCGCTGGCGGATCACCTGGTGGCTGTCCAGCGTCTTGCTGTCGGCCGGGTCGATGCTGGCGGTGTCGATGCCGATCAGCAGCACGCCCGCGTCGGCCAGGCGCTGCACGGTGTCGGGGGCGTAGGCACTCAAGCCCTGGTCCCAGCCTGCAGGCGCCTTGGCGTAGGTGCGCACCAGCACGCGCGGCGGCAGGTCGCCCGACATGGCGTGCGCCAAATCCTGCCAGCGCACCAACGGCCCGCAGCCGATGGCGTGAATCACGCGGCAGCGCCCCAAAAAAGGCGCCAGATCCACCGCGCCAATCGCCGCGCCCTGCGGGTCGTAGTGCAAGGGGGCATCGGCGTGCGCGCCCACGTGCGGCGACAGGGTGATGGCGCTCACGTTGACCGGGCAGCCGGGGCCGATCTCGGCCGCCCACTGCTGGGAATAGGGCGTGTCGCCAGGGAACACCGGCGCGCCGGCATGCACGGGCGGCGATATGTCCCACAGGCGCAGCGTGCCTGCGGGCGATGACGGAATGGGGTGCGTGGGCATGCCCCGAAAGGTAGCGCCGCGCGCGGGGATGCGGTGTCGGTTATTTCCAACGCAGCGGGCGTTGGTGCGCTGCGGCGGCGTGCCGCGGGCGAATGCGGCACTATGTTTTAGATAGCTGCTTGCGCAGTATGGTCAAGCGCCAGGGGCACTTTTGATGTCTAACCGTTGCCCTGCACCGCCACCCGGTGCCGCGCACGTGCGCGCAGGCAGGCGTCGCTGCCCGGCTCGAATTCGCGGCAGGGCGAGGGCCGCCATTCGTAGATGCCGCAGGCCACGCGCTCGCCCACGCGCCCGGTCAGTGCGGCGCAGCGTGGCGGCTGGTGGTCGGTGCCGCGCAGGCGGCAGGTGTGGCCGGTGACCGAGACGGCCAGCCCGTCGGGCACGCAGCCGCCCTGGGAGCTGAGTTCCCGGGCGGCGAAGTCCACGCGCAGGCTGGCGCAGCAGGCGCCGCAGCGCTGGCAGTCGGGCCGGTCGGGCCGGTCGGGCCCGTCGAGGGCCCCGGCCGCGGCGTTCGCCGCGCTCGCGCTCAAGCGATTTCTCCGGGCGCGGGGCGATGGTGGGGCAGGTAGCTGGAAAGATGTGACATATGCACGCGCAATAGTGCCGTTTCAATAAAAACCTGTTTCAGGTAAAGACAAAAACATACAAATCCGTATTCAAATTGCATGGTCAAGCTTTGCTATTGCCAGTGATTCATACGCACATGGTTGGCAACTGTTCAGCGCGCGAAATCAGCGCGCGAAATTTTCATCAATGTCATTGAAAGGATAAAACGATGCGTACCGACATGTTCCAGCAGGTGTTGGAAGAGCTCAAGGGGTCTTCGGCCGACGTCGAAGCCTCCGCCCTGATTTCCACCGACGGTCTGATGATCGCCTCGGCCCTGCCGCAAGGCATGGACGAAGACCGCGTGGGCGCCATGTCGGCCGCCCTGCTGTCGCTGGGCGACCGCGCCGCGCGCGAGCTGGCCCGCGGCACCCTGGAGCGCGTGCTGCTGCAGGGCGAGCGCGGCTACGTGATCATGAGCTCGTCGGGCCAGGAGGCCGTGCTGACGGTGCTGGCCAAGCAGAACGCCAAGCTGGGCCTGCTGTTCCTGGACATCAAGCGTGCCGCCGAGGCGCTGTCCAAGCTGATCTGAGGAAAGGCCCGCACACCATGGCATTCCCTCCCATGCAACCGGCCGCCGACGCGTCGGTGGCGCGCAATCACTCCTACCACGATGGCTCCAGCCGCGCGGTGATGACCAGCGAGCGCGAGATTCCCTACCCGGAAGGGCGCCTGATCATCTCGCGCACCGACCTGAACGGCGTGCTGACCCACGCCAACGAAGCGTTTGTCGAGCTGTCGGGCTACACCCGCGAGGAGCTGATCGGCCAGCCGCACAGCATCTTGCGCCACCCCGACATGCCGCGCGCCGCTTTCAAGGACCTGTGGGCCACCGTGTCCGCCGGCAAGAAGTGGCACGGCTATGTGAAGAACCTGCGCAAGGACGGCTCGTTCTACTGGGTTTACGCCACGGCGGTGCCCAACGTGCGCGGCGGCAAGATCGTCGGCTACACCTCGGTGCGCCGCAAGCCGTCGCGCAACAAGATCGCGGAACTGTCCGCCACCTACCAGGAATGGCTTGCCGCTGAAGGGAGCGCGGCATGACTCTGAATCTTCTGATCGCGCCCGATTTCGCGCCCGAACGTTTTGCCGGCTGGCACATGCTCAACACCGTGCTGCAAAAGCGCTCGGGCCTGGGCCTGCACCTGCTGACCCCGGCCTCGGCCACCGAACAGGCCGAGCTGATCGCCCAGGGCAAGGTGGACGCGGTCTATGCCAACCCGTTCGACGCCGCATCGATGATCCGCGACGCCGGCTACGTGGCCGTGGCGCGCCCGCTGGGCAAGCCCGACGAGATGGTGATCGCCACCGGCGCCCAGTCGCCCGCGCACAGCGTGGAAGACCTGCGGCCCGGCTGCAAGATCGCGCTGACCGACAACAAAGACGTCAAGCTGATCGGCCTGCGCCTGCTGGAGCCGGCCGACTTGACCGAGGCCGACGTGCAGTGGCAGCTGGTGGACACCTACCAGGCCGCCGCGCGCATGGCGATCAAGGGTGAGGTGGATGCCAGCTTCTTCCTGGCCGAGGCCTTCCATTCGCTGTCGCGCCTGACCATGACCCAGCTCAAGCCGCTGATCGAAAGCAAGCTGGCCGACATCACCCACGTACTGCTGATCCATCCGCGCATCGGCGAGGGCCTGGACCGGCTCTCGACCGCGCTGCTGGGCCTTGCCGGCACGCCGGACGGCCAGCCGGTGCTGGACGAGCTGGGCATCGACAAGGGCTTTGAAGCCATGTCGGTTGAGGACGGCGAGTTCATGATCGACCTGATGGACACCCTGCTGTCCTGACATGCCGGCGCGCACCTTGTCGCCGCGCGAGCGCTTCCGGCACGCCGGGCGCGCCGTGCTGCTCGCGCCGGGCGATCGCGCGCGGCACGAGTCGCGCGTGATGGCCGCCAGCGAGATGGAAGGCGCCGAGCCGCTGCAGGGCGCGCTGGCCGACCTGATGCACGGCTGCCTGCCCGAGCCGCAGCCCACGGCACGCCTGCTGCAGCACCCGCAGCTCGGCCAGCGGCTGGCGCCCTTTGTGGCGCGGCAGTTCCTGCTGCTGGCGAACCGGCGCGAGCGGCTGCCGCGCGTCAGCACCCTGGCCACCCGTTTCAGCGTGCTGACCATGCCTTCGCTGGACGTGCCGCGGCGCGCCTTGCTGGTGGGCGTGGACGACGCGCGCGAGCTGGCGGCGCAGGCCATTCCCGCGCTGCTGGCGGGCGACGACGAGATTGAAGCCGCCTTTCTGGCCCACTGCGAGGGCGCGGGCGATTCGCTCGCCTTCATGCTGGCCAGCCGCGCGCTGTCGCGCGCCAGCCGGCCCCTGTCGCCGCGCTGGAGCGAGGTATCGATGCTGTTGCAGCGAGGAGGATGCCCTTGAGTTCCATGTTGCTGGCCGGTCTGACCGACCACGAGGCTGCGGCCGTTGAAATCATGATCGGCATGAACTGGCAGGACCAGCGCGTGCTGACAATCCCGCGCGGGCTGGGCCTGGGCGTGCCCGAGCAGACCCCCGCGGCCCGGGCCTGCGCCGTGTGCGTGCTGGACCTGTTTGGCTTTGGCCTGCGCCGGCATTCGCCCGAGAACGAAAGCCGTCTGCTGGAATTCCTGGCCGGCCGCCCGGCCGTGCTGCTGGTTTGGGGCAGTGGCGGCGGCTGGCTGGAGCGCAAGCTGCCGCTGGCGCGCGGCCAGACCGTGGCCTGGGTCTGCATGCCTTACAGCAGCGCCGACATGCTGGCCGCCATCAAGCGCGTGCGCGCCGAGCCCGCGGGCCGCGCCGCCGCGCCGCCACCGCGCGCTGCCCACGATGCGCGCGGCGAGCCCCCGTCGCTGCGCCGCGAAACCGCGCCGGCGCCCTTGACTGCCGCGCCCGTGACGGCTGCGCCTGACGCACCACCCGCGCGCGCCCCGGCCGAAGCGCCGGTGCCGGCCTGGCGCCGCGCCATGGCGCTGGCCGAACAGCTCAAATCGTCCGCTGGCCGAGCCCCCGCGCACCCGGCCGCGCCCGAACGCCCGGCCGCGCTGCGCGAGCCTCCGGCGCCGCAGCCCGCGCTCCGCGCCAGCGCCAGCGCGCCGCACCCCGCGCCGGCACCGGCCCAACCGGCCCAACCGGCCCAACCGGCCCAACCGGCCCAACCGGCCCAACCGGCCCAACCGGCCCACACCGCGCCCGCCGCGCCCGCCGCGACGCTGAGCCTGTCGGACGGCGCTTTCCAGGCCGTGCTCGAGGTGTACCCCGCGCTGGCGAGCATGCCGCTGGTGATGCTGAGCCAGCGCATGCTGGCCGCCAGCGGCCCGCAGCTGTTGCGCCTGGGCGGCGACGCAGCCTTCATCGCGCACGTGCAGCAGGGCTGGCTGGCATCGGGCCTGCCGATCTCGGCCTTGCTCAAGCTGCTGCACACGCCCCATCTGGTGGAGCGCATGGAAGTGGCGCCGCTGCCCGTGGACGAGGTCGAGGCGAACCTGCGCCAGCTGTTCGGCGGCCGCTTTCACCGTGCCCAGGCGCCGCTCGACGTGATCGTGTGGGAGCTGATGAGCGATGCGCTCAAGGGCGCGCAACTGGCGCCCCGGGGCGATCTGGCGTTTCGCCTGCACCGCTTTCCCAACTTCACGCTGCTGCAGGACATCGGGCCGCTGGACATCCAGCTGGCCTCGATCTGCGCGCGCATGGAGCAATCGGTCAGCGCGCTGCTGCGCGCCTTCCCCCGCCACGGGGCCGAGGTGCACCGCTTCGTCGCGCTGTGCGTGCTGTCCGGGCTGGCCGGCGTCACGCAGGTTTCGCCGGCTGCGTCCGGCACGGGGCCGGGCGCAGCGCGCGCGCTGGCCCCGGCCGAGCGGCCCGCCGCCCAAACGGCGGCGCGGCGCGGCTTCTTCAAATCGCTGCTGGACAAGCTTTTCTGAGGTTTTTCAACTCCCATGGCAACCACGTACAAACTCGTGTTTGCCGGCCCTGTCGGGGCTGGCAAGACCACGGCCATCCAGTCCCTGTCGGACATCGAGGTGGTCCGCACCGAGGCCAGCGCCTCGGACGACGTCCGGCAGCTCAAGAAGACCACCACGGTCGCCATGGACTACGGCCTGATGAAGCTGGCCAGCGGCGACCAGGTGCGCCTGTACGGCACGCCCGGACAGAAGCGGTTCGACTTCATGTGGGACATCCTGACCGAGAACGCGCTGGGCCTGGTGCTCATGCTGCGCGGCAACGCGCCCGACCCCGTGGCCGACCTGCACACCTACGTCAAGGAGTTCCGCGAATTCATCGACCGCACCTCGCTGGTGGTGGGCATCACCCATGCCGACCAGGGCGGCTGGCAGACGCGGCGCCTGGTCGCCGCCGAGCTGGAAAAGCTGGGCCTGCCACCCTGCGCGATGGACACCGATGCGCGCGAGCGTGCGCACATGGCCAAGCTGGTCAAGGCGCTGATCTACGGCATCGATCCGTTCAACGGCACCGAGTCGCATTGAGCACCCGGGCACCCGCATGACCACGTCCAGCGCCGATCCGTTCCTGATGCTCACGCCGGCCGGGGCGCTGGTCGCGTTTGCCGACCGCGCGCCGGACGACCCCGGCGCCATGCTGCAAAGCCTGATGCCGCGCGGCGCTTCGCTGCGCCGCAGCGAATGGCTGGCACGCCTGCCGGGCCACGCCAGCCTGCTGCCGCGCGCCCTGCACGAAGGCTGGGTGCACGAGGTCGAACGCGAGTTGCGCGCGCCCGACGTGCGCCTGGACAACTACCTGCCGCACGCCATTGCCGGCCTGTCGGGTTCGCGCATGGCGGCGCTGGCCTCGGACGACGGCTTCTGCCTGGCGCGCGTCGGCTATTCGCAGGATGAGGCCGACACGCTGTGCGTGGCCGCCGCGGATTTCTTCGACTTCGTGGCGCGCCAGAAGCAGCGCGGCTTCAAGGGCACGGGCCGCGCCGTGTCCTTTTTTGAAGGGATCGATCTGCTGCTGCCCACCACCACCTTCATGCTGTTCTGGGTGGACGGCGTGGGCTACTGGCTGATCCTGGGCGGCGAGCCCTTGCTGAACAACCGCGCGCTGGTCGAGCTGATATGGGGCATTCGCGTGGCCGGCACCAAGTTTTCGGCCACGTAAGGCGGCTGGCTGGCGCACGGGACGCGCTATCTATTGAATAGCTGTAGTCGCAGTGTAGACGGGCGCTGCAAGCGTATTTGTTCGATAAATGTGGGTGAGCCTGGGCGGCGGGCCCATCGCCCATCGCCCATCGCTCATGGCTGAAGGCAAGCAGGTGCGGATGCCTGCGCCTGCTTCGCCGTGGCTGCGGGCGGCGTCGTGCGGCATTGGGGTAGGGCACAGAGCCCGGCCGCTAGCCGTAAAGGCGATCTTGCGCCAGCGCTGCCAGCGCGTGGGTCAAGTTCATCCGCGCCGTTTCTTCGTAGCGCGCATGAAACCAGTCGGTGCCGTAGATCCGTGCCCGCGCCAGGAAACCCTGCAGCACGGCGCTGCGGCCCGCCACGTAGCGCGGCCACCGGACGAAAAAATACTCGCGCCGCACATGGCGCTCAAATTGGCGGTACGCCGCATCGGGCTGCCCCAGCACCGCCAGGTCTATGTCGACCACCCACTGCGCGTCACCGGCCAGCGGCCCGCTGTCGTGCCGCGTGTCCAGCACGAACTGGTGCACCGATTGCACCAGGCTGGGCGGCAGCTTTTGCGCCGTCAAAAAACGGCTGGCCCATTCGGCGCTGCGCTCTTCGTTCAAGGGGCGCCACGGCATATACACAGCGTCGTGAAACCACAGGGCCAGGGCCACGGCTTGGGGTTGTTGCGGCGCGTCAGGCTGGGTGGTTTGCAGCGCGCTGAGGTGGCGCAGGCAGGCCCGCAAATGGGTGGTGTCGTGGTAGGCGCGCGGCCAGCGTGCCCAGCTACGCACCAGGCGCCGGCCTTCCAGGCGCCAGGCGGCTGAGTCGCGCCCCAGCGCCTGCCCCAAGGCTTGCCAATGCGCCAGCAATTCGCTGCAGTGGGCGGGCTGCCGACGCCAGGGCATGGCGGGTTGGGCTCAGTCCAGGCGGCCCCGCAGCAGGAACTCCAGCAGGGCTTTCTGTGCGTGCATGCGGTTTTCTGCCTCGTCCCACACCACCGACTGCGGGCCGTCGATCACGTCGGCGGTGACTTCTTCACCACGGTGCGCGGGCAGGCAGTGCATGAACAGGGCGTCGGGCTTGGCCACGGCCATCATCTCGGCGTCGACGCACCAGTCGGCAAAGGCTTTCTTGCGCGCTTCGTTCTCGGCCTCGTAGCCCATCGACGTCCACACGTCGGTGGTCACCAGGTCGGCGCCGCGGCAGGCTTCCAGCGGGTCGGCAAAGTTCTGCCAGCCGCGCGTGGGGGCGCCGTCCAGGGTGGCCAGCTCGGTGTCTACCTCGTAGCCCGCGGGCGTGGACACGCGCAGCGTGAAGCCGAGCAGGGCAGCCGCTTGCGCCCAGGTGTTGGCTATGTTGTTGCCATCGCCAATCCAGGCCACGGTCTTGCCGGTGATCGAGCCGCGGTGCTCGATGTAGGTGAAGATGTCCGCCACGATCTGGCAGGGGTGGTATTCGTTGGTCAGGCCGTTGATGACGGGCACGCGCGAATACTCGGCAAAGCGCGCAATGCGGGCCTGCTCGAAGGTGCGGATCATCACCGCGTCGGTCATGCGGCTGATGACGCGCGCCGTGTCTTCGATCGGTTCGCTGCGGCCCAGCTGGCTGCCTTCGGCCGTCAGGTGCACCACGCTGCCGCCCAATTGGTACATGCCGGCTTCAAAGCTGACGCGGGTGCGCGTGCTGGCCTTCTCGAAGATCATGGCCAGCGTGCGGTCGGCCAGGGTGTGGTGCTTTTCATAGGCCTTGAACTTGGCCTTGATCAACGCGGCGCGTTCGAACAAATAGGCGTATTCGTCGGCCGTCAGGTCGCTGAACTGCAGGTAGTGGCGGATTGGCTCGCTCATCGGGCCCTCACTCTTTCAAAAAAGCTTCGATCAGCGGCACCAGGATGGCGACGATCTCGTCGGCCTCGGCCGTGGTCAGGATCAGCGGCGGCACCAGGCGGACCACGCTGTCGGCGGTGACGGACAGCAGCAACCCGGCATCGGCCGCCCGCGGCACGATGACGCCGCAGGGCTTGGTCAGCTCAATGCCCAGCATCAGGCCCTGGCCGCGCACTTCCTTCACGCCAGGGTTGCCCGCCAGGGCTTTTTCAAGTGCGCCCTTCAGGTGCGCGCCCACCTTGGCCGCGTTGTCCAGCAGGCCTTCCTCTTCCATGATGCGGATGGTTTCAACCCCCGCGCGCATGGCCAGCGGGTTGCCGCCGAAGGTGGTGCCGTGGTTGCCCGGCTGGAAGATGTTGGCGGCCTTGGGGCCGGCCACCACCGCGCCGATCGGCACGCCAGAGCCCAGGCCCTTGGCCAGCGGCATCACGTCGGGCACGATGCCGGCCCACTGGTGCGCAAACCATTTGCCGGTGCGGCCCATGCCGCACTGCACTTCGTCGATCATCAGCAGCCAGTTTTTTTCGTCGCACAGGGCGCGCACCTGCTTGAGGTATTCCACGCGCATGGGGTGCACGCCGCCTTCGCCCTGAATGGTTTCAAAAAACACCGCCACCACGTTGGGGTTGCCTTCGGTGGCTTTCTTCAGTGCCTCGATATCGTTCTGTGGCACGCGCACAAAGCCTTCCACCAGCGGGCCAAAGCCGGCCTGTACCTTGGGGTTGCCCGTGGCGCTGAGGGTGGCGATGCTGCGGCCATGGAAGGCGTGTTCATACACCACCACTTCCGGCTTTTCGATGCCCTTGTCATGGCCGAACTTGCGCGCCAGCTTCAGCGCGGCCTCGTTGGCCTCCAGCCCGGTGCAGCAGAAGAACACGTTGGTCATGCCCGACAGCTCGGTCAGCTTTTTGGCCAGCACCTCGGCGTTGGGCACGTGGTAGTAGTTGCTGCTGTGGATGATCTTGGCGATCTGGTCCTGCAGCGCCGGCACCAGCTTGGGGTGGTTGTGGCCCAGCGTGTTGACCGCAATGCCGCCCAGCCCGTCCAGGTAGCTTTTGCCGTTGACGTCCCACACGCGGGCGCCCTGGCCACGTTCCATCGCGATCGGCAGGCGCGCGTAGGTGTTCATGGTGTGGGGCGATGCGGCTTCGATGAAAGCGGTCACGACGGGACTCCTGGTGGATCACAAAAACAAATCGGGCCAACGTGGCCCGCTGAAGCCGCATTCTAGGGTGGCCGCGCGACGGCTTTATTGCAAGCTTTGCATGACTGCAATGCCTGACCGGCCGACCATCAAGTCTTATATAAGATATGATCCTGCTGCGCTGCAGCACGCGCGCGTGGGTGCATTGTCCGGGCCCGTTTGCTGCGGACGCATTGCACCGCCACATGTCTATCCCACCGATCCAAAGCGAAGTTTTCATCAAGGGCATCACGCCCTCCGGGCGGCCCTTCCGCCCCAGCGACTGGGCCGAACGGCTGGCCGGCGTGATGGCCCAGTTCCGTCCAGGTGGCGGCGGCAACCGGCCGGGTGGCCACATCGGCTATTCGCCCTGGTGCGTGCCCACCTCCATGGATGGCGTGAAATGCGTGGTGGTCAACCGCGCGCTGCGCGACTACGAGCCCATGGCCTGGGATTTCGTGATGAACTTCGCCAAGGACAACGAGTTGCAGGTGGTCGAAGCCTGCCTGTTGCCCCAAGAGCCAACCGAGCCGCCAGTGCCTCCCGCGCCTTCCACGGGCCAGCCTGGCGCCGCTTGATCCTGCCGTGCCGCCGGGCCGCGGTTTGATCGGTGTAGTGCATTGAATGGGCCTCTAGCGCCCGTCCGTGCTGCGATTTCAGCTATAAAAATAGGAATAACTCGGGCGTAACCGCTATTCCGCTTGGCGTGGACGAAGCACGCTTGGCGAAGCCGTGGTTGCTATGAAATAGGAAGCTGGCACCGCAGGTAGCAAGGGCGCTACGCCGTGATTTTCTTAAGAAACCCAGTGAATGACGAGAGGACGTCGGCAACCGATGGCCCCGCGGTGTGCGCAGCCGATGGCGGTTGCTTTCATCGCCGCCCCATCATCCATTCGCCCACAAAAAAACCGCCCGAAGGCGGTTCTTTTGTATTTGCTGACAGCGCACCCGTTCAAACGGCGGACGGCTCAGGCCGTCCGGGCTGTTTGCCTGAAGTGCGTCAGGCGGCGGCTTGGGCCAAGGCCTTGACCTTGGTCGACAGGCGGCTCTTGTCGCGCGCTGCCTTGTTCTTGTGGAAGATGCCCTTGTCGGACACCGTGTCCACCACGGCTTGCATCAGCGCGAAGGCGCTGGTGGCTTTGTCTTTGTCTCCGGCGAGAACGGCTTTTTCAACGTTCTTCACCGCAGTGCGGTATTTGGAACGCAGCGAGGTGTTCGCAGCGTTCAGCGATACGTTCTGGCGGGCGCGTTTGCGACCAGATGCCAGGCGGGGGTTCTTTTTCTTGGGCTTTGCAGCGGCCATTTCTTTAATTCCTTGAGTCTGTGGATGTTGTCAGCAAAACCCAGCATTCTACTCTTTGTGACAGCGATTGGCCAAGCCGCGCCGGTAAACCTGCTAGGCGGGACTACACTTGCGCCCCAATCGTGAGCCTCTTCAAAGCCGCCTCCACCGTTTCGCTGTTGACCTTGGTGTCGCGCATCACAGGTTTGCTGCGCGACTTGCTGATGGCGTCGGCCTTTGGCGTCAGCGGCCTGACGGACGCGTTCAACGTCGCCTTTCGCATACCCAATCTGCTGCGGCGGCTGTTTGCCGAAGGGGCTTTCAGCCAGGCCTTTGTGCCGGTGCTGGCGCGTTCCAAGGCGGCCAATGGCGACGAAGCCACCGCCCGTTTGATTGACGCCGTGGCCACCGTGCTGGCCTGGGCGCTGGTGCTGGTCTGCATCGTTGGCGTGGCGGCTGCGCCGGTGCTGGTGTGGCTGTTGGCCAGCGGGCTGGATGCGCGCAGCACCGACGCCGCCGTGCTGATGACGCGCTGGATGTTCCCCTACATCGGCTGCATGTCGCTGGTGGCGTTTGCGGCCGGCATTCTGAATACCTGGCGGCACTTTGCGGTGCCCGCTGCCACCCCGGTGCTGCTGAACCTGGCCATGATCGCCGCCGCCTGGCTGGGCGCGCCGTGGTTCGCCCGCATGGGCATCGAGCCGATCTACGCCATGGCCGTGGGCGTGATGGTGGGCGGCGTGCTGCAACTGGCGGTGCAGGTGCCGGCGCTGCGGCGCCTGGGCCTGCTGCCGCGCATCAGCCTCAGCTGGGCGCGCGTGCGCAGCGCCTGGGGCGATGCGGGCGTGCGCCAGGTGCTGACGCTGATGCTGCCCGCGCTGCTGGGCGTGGGCGTGGCGCAACTGTCGCTGATGATCAATACGCAGATCGCGTCGCACCTGGCGGCGGGCAGCGTGACCTGGGTCTGGTACGCCGACCGGCTGATGGAATTCCCCACCGCCTTGCTGGGCGTGGCCCTGGGCGTGGTGCTGACGCCGCAACTGGCCGCCGCCCGCGCGGCCAACGACGACGCGCGTTACTCGCAGATGCTGGACTGGGGCCTGCGCCTGGTGGTGGTGCTGGCGCTGCCGTGCGCGGCGGCGCTGCTGGTGTTTGCCACGCCTTTGATTGCCACGCTGTTCCTGCACGGCAAGTTTTCGCCCGATGACGTGCAGCGCGTGGCCCTGGCGTTGGCGGGCTATGGCGTGGGGCTGGTCGGGCTGGTGGCCATCAAGGTGCTGGCGCCGGGCTACTACGCCAGCCTGGACATCCGCACGCCAGTGAAGATCGCCATTTCGGTGCTGGTCATCACGCAGCTGCTCAACCTGGTGCTGGTGCCGCAGCTGCAACACGCGGCGCTGACGCTGTCGATCGCCCTGGGCGCGCTGATCAATGCCGCGTGGCTGCTGATCGGGCTGATTCGCCGCGGCAGCTACCGCCCGCAGGCCGGCTGGGGTGTGCTGGCTGCGCAGGCGGTGGGCGCCACGCTGCTGATGAGCGCCTTTTTGTCCTGGGCCGGTGCGCATGTGGATTGGCTGACGATCGGTGCGTGGCAGCGCGTGGGCTGGCTGACCGCGTCCATCGCCGGGGCCATGGTGGTCTATTTCGGCGCGCTGACGCTGAGTGGCCTGAAGCTGCGCCAGCTGGTTCGCCGCTGAAGGGCAGGGCGCTGCCGCTTGCAGGCGCCGATCCGCGTTGCCGCGCATTGACGCGTGTCGCCGCCGCTTGTCACAATGGGCCATGCCGTTGGAATTGACCTTGCCCACGCCGTTGACCTACTTCGCGGCCCTGGTGCAGCAGGACGAAAGCCTGCCCCTGCTGGAAGCCGCTGCGTCGCTGGCGCAGGACGAAAACCCCGATCTGGATGTGCAGTACGTGCTGGAGCAGGTGGATCACCTCACCGCCCGGCTGGCCCGCCGCCTGGCGCCCCAGGCCGACCCGGTGGAACGCCTGCGCGCGGTCAACCAGCTGTTCTTTGCCGAACTGGGTTTCAGCGGCAACGTCAACGACTACTACAACCCCGACAACAGCTACCTGGACGTGGTGCTGCACAAGCGGCGCGGCATTCCGATATCGCTGGCCGTGCTGTGGCTGGAGCTGGCCCAATCGGTCGGCCTGCAGGTGGATGGCGTGGGCTTTCCCGGCCATTTTCTGGTGCAGGCGAAGATCGAGGACGGGCGCGTGGTGATCGACCCTTTCACCGGCCAGTCGCTGGGCCGGCCCGAGTTGCGTGAACGGCTGGAACAGTTCGATCTGGATCCGCAGGCGCCGCTGAGCGACAGCACCCTGGCGCAGTTTTTGCGGCCCACGCCGCCGCGCCAGATCTTGGCGCGCATGCTGCGCAACCTGCAGGACATCCACCGCACCCAGCAAGACTGGCCGCGCCTGGTGATGGTGCAGGACCGCCTGGTTACGCTGCTGCCGGCCGCCTGGAGCGAATACCGCGAACGCGGCCTGGCGCTGGCCGAGCTGGGCGATGTGGAACGCGCCCGCGCCGACCTGAGCGTGTACCTGCACGAAGCCGCCGAAGCCGACGACCACGACGCCGTGGCCGAACGCCTGTCGGCCCTGGGCGGCACACCTTCCTGAGCGTGGGCGTGGCGGCTGCTGCGCCCGTGGGCCCAAGCCACCGTAGGCGCCTACCGCCGGATGCGCTGCAGGATTCAGTGCCTTTTTGGCACCTGGCGCAATAGCAGCCTGCGCTGGCAGCTATTGATTACATAGTATCCGTCCGCCGTTCGCGCTGCCTCTGGGCTGACCCTTGGCCATGCCAGCTGGGATGCCCATCGGCGCCCAGGCCCGCGTGAAAAGAACGGCGATCCAACATCAGAAAAGCCGGTGAACCCCGCTGGGTTCACCGGCCAGCCCATGCGGGTTGCCGCGATCGGTCAGCCCGCACAGACTAGGGCGAGCCGCGCGTGGCCCGCGCGCAGCCCATCGGGCACCGCATTCACCCAGGGCTTATTTCAGCCCGCCTTGCCGCACCTGGCCCCGGCGCTGCCGCCTGCCCAGGGCCACCACACCCGTCAGCAGCAACAACCACCCGGCCAGTGCGCCACCTGCGGGTACGCCCACCACACCGCCGCTGGGCGGCGTGGCCTTGGTGGTGACCGCCGTTGCCGAGCCGGTGTTGCCCGCCGCATCGGTTTGTGAAGCGCTCACCGTCACCTGGCCCTGAGGCAGCGAACTCACGTCCGTCGGCGGCGCGACCCAGGTGCCGCCGGGCGTGCAGACGGCCGTCACGGGGATGGTGCCAATCACCACCGAGACGGCGCCGTCACCCGCCGTGCAGGTGCCGCTGGGCTGATAGCTGCCCTGGTTGCCGGCGTCGATGGGTGGCGCCGTCACGGTGACGACGGGCGGCGTGGTGTCGCCGCTGCTGGGGGTCGTCTTGTTCGCCGTGCCGGTGCCTGTGCCGGCGTTGCCGGCGGCATCGGTCTGCGTGGCCGTGATGTTGACGGGGCCGGCGGGCAGCGCAGCGACGTTCACGCCGCTGACCGTCCAGGTGCCCGCGCCAGAGCAGGGCACCACGGAAAGCAGGCCGCCAATGACCACCGTGACCGGGCCGTCGCCCACCGTGCAGGTGCCCGAGACGCTGTAGGACGCCTGATTGCCGGCGTTGATCTCCGCAGGCGCGGTCACCGTCACCGTGGGCGCAACCGTGTCCTTGAGCACCGCGCGCGTGGTCACGCCGGTATTGCCCGCCGCGTCGGTCTGTTGCGCGCTGATGGTGAACGTGCCTTCCGGCAGGCTGCTCAGGTCGACCGACGGCACGGTCCACAAGCCGCTGTTGCAGGCAACGACCTGCGTCAGCCCGCCGTTGAACGACACAGTGACCGCGCCGTCCCCTGCGGTGCAGGTGCCCGAGGTCGAGTAGCTGCTCACGTTGGCGGCGTTGGCCGGTGGGTAGGTGCTGATCACGACCACCGGTGCAACCGTGTCCTTCAGCGTCTGGGTCGAAGCGCTGGCGCTGTTGCCGCTGCCATCTGTATGCGTGGCCACGAACACCACCACGCCTTCAGGCAAGGCGGACACGTTCAGCCCTGTGGCCGACCACGCCCCGGCTGCGCAGGTGACCGATGCCACCGCAGCGCCACCCGCCGTCACAACCACCGCCTGGCCATTGACCGAACAGGTGCCAGACAAGGTGTAGGCGGCCTGGTTGGCAGAGGTGATGTTGGCCGCCGCAGCGATGGTCACGGTGGGCGGCGTCCCCGTCGGCGTCGTCTTGGTCACCGTGGTGCTGGCGGTCACGCTGTCTTGCGTTGCCGTGAAGGTCACGCTGCCATCCGGCACGGCCGACGCGTTGGCCAAAGCGGCGTACGTGCCATTGGATTGGCAGACGGCGGTCACCGTGGCGGGGTTGATGGCCGGCACGGCGCTGATGACGACGCCGCCGCCCCCCACCGTGCAGTTGCCCGCGACCGGCACACTGGACTGGTTGGCCGGCGTGATGTTCGGCACGTTGATGCTGACCGACCCGGGCGCCGCCGCGCAGTTAGGCATTGCCGCCTGCGAGTGGCCAATGGCGATGTCGGCCGTGATCAGGCCGGCCACATTGATGTTGATGTGGATGGCATTGGTGGCAAAGCTGCCCCCCAATGCGATCTGTTCGTTCAGGGTGATGCTGGCCACCCCCGGCACGCCAATCACCGTGTTGGGGCCTGGGTTGACCGGCACCACAATCGATCCCAGCAGGCCATTGACTCGCAGGTTGGCGATGGAGGACGATTGCGTTGCAACCGGAACCCCGGCGGCACAGGTCACGCTGGTGCTGGACGACACCGCGTCGCTGGCCACGCCCAGCACGCCAACTCCACCCACGCCCAGCAGTGTCAGGTTGAGGTTGGCCACGCCCCCCGTGGCGGCCACCGTGTTCTGGGCCAGCGCACTTTGCGCCGTGCCGGTCAGCACGCCCGCGTTAACCGACAGCAGGGCGCCTGCGCTGACGCTGGCTGTCGCCAGCGATTGCAGTGCGTTGAAATTGGGTGGGGCGGTCTGGATGCCTGTGTCGGCCAACGGCAGCCCCAGCCCGATGCCCGCGACACTGGCCGTGGCGTTCAGGCCATAGCCTCTGGCGGTGGCCGTGGTGGCGGCCCAACTGGGCCCCACCAGGCTCAACGCGAGCAGCCCGCCTGCAAGCCACTGGGGCCATCTGGATTTGTCTCTGATGCTGGTTATCGAGCTCATGGAACCCTCTTTTAAGTGATTGCAGTAATAAAATAGTACTAAGTGATTTGCCGTGCAATGCAGCAAAAATGTAAAAGTCAGGGGTATGTTTCACCGGTGCAGCAACATTCGCGCTGCCAAGCTGGCAAAGCCCGCCCGACGCCAGCCGAACCGCTGTTGGCGCTGACCAAACCACCGGTTGAGCGGGCCAATTCCGGCGCTGTAAAGACCGAGCTGGCCCCCTGTAACCCGGCGTGGCGCCCAGGCGGAACCTGAACACGCTGGCCCGCCGCGGCGGCGGTGCCCGGCCAGGGCCTACGAGTACGCCAGACCGCTTTGACCAAGCGGGCGCGGTGCGTATCGCCGGCGGTTAGGCCGTTACGCCAATGGCCAGGTTCATCACATGCGCTTACGCCGATGGCCTGCCTGACGCATGGGGCCAACCGCAGTCGCGATGCGTGTTTCGAGGCGATTCGACCTGCCGCCGCTGGATGGGATTGGCCAGGCCCGATCCGCCGTATCGGCACCGCGCCGCGCTGTGCCCCTGCGCTGGGGCATGTCGCGCGGATTCGCTGCCTGACAGGTGCCTATCGCACCACCCTTCAACCCAAGATTAAGAGTAAAAAAGGCCTGTATCGCTTGACTGGCGGGCACAGGCAGCTATGTTTTTTGATTCTTTGGATGGGCTGCGCGCGCCAGCCGTGGTGAGTCGGCCCAGCCCGCATCGCGCCAGGCGCGGCGCAAGTGGGCGTCGGTGCCAAAGCCCGCCAGCGCTGCCGCCTGCGTGACGCTGTGGCCCGCTTGCAAGGCCGTGCGCGCCAGGCCCAGCCGGATGTTGCGCAGGTACTGCCCCGCCGTGACGGTGGCGTGACGGGCAAACAGGCGTGTCAGCTGCCGGGGCGAACACAGGGCCACCGCGCCCATGTTTTCCAGCGACCAGTCGGCCTGCGGGTTTTGGCCGATGGCGTCCTGCACGCGGTGCAAGGCCGGGTGCAGGTGATCGCGGTGCTGAAGAAAGGGCGACAGCTCCGGGTCTTGCGGGCCACGGCGCTGGGCCACCACCAGGTTTTGCGCCACGCGCGCGGCCAGCGCTGGGCCGCAGGTGTCGGTGATGCGCTGCAGCGTCAGGTCAATGCCGCAGCTCACGCCGGCGCTGCTCCACACCGGCGGGTCGGCCACGAAGACCCGGTTGGCCAGCACTTCGCATTGCGCGTCGGCCGCCGCCAACTCGTCCAGATGGTGGTGGTGCGTGGTGGCCTTGCGGCCCGCCAGCAGGCCGGCGTGTGCGGCCAGCACGGCGCCCGCGCAGACGCACACCAGTTCATGCCGGCCGGCGGCCAGGCGCTGGCCACGCAGCCAGTGCAGGGCGGCGCGGGTCGGCGCGTCATGCCAGGTCAGCCGCTCGCCCGGCTGGCCGACCAGCACCAGCCAGCTGGGCGCGGGCAGTTGCGCGGGCAGCGGCGCCAGCCCGGTGACGGTGGCACCGACCGAGCTGACCGCTTCGCCCGCCGGCCCGATGAAGTGCAGCCTGAAGCGCGGCGCCTGGCCCTGTGCGGCCAGCACGCGGTTGGCGCTGCGCAGCGCCTCGGCCGGGCCGGCCCAGTCCAGGATCAGGCTGTCCGGCAGCAGCAGGAAGAACACATCGATCGGCGCGCTGGCGGCCTCAGCCTGCGGGGCGGCCATAGGCTCTTTCAACGCGCGCCACGCGCAGCTGGTAGTGCGCGTACCACTGGGTCATGCCCAGGTGTTGGGCGGCCAGGTGCTCGGTTTGGCGCTTCCAGGCGACGATGCTGGCCTCGTCCCGCCAGTACGACACGGTGATGCCTTCGCCCGCGGCGTTGCGCACACTTTCAGCGCCCAGGTAGCCGGGCTGTTGCGCGGCCAGTTCAGCCATTCGGGTGGCCATGGCGTCATAGCCGGCGTCGCCCGGCGTGCGGGTCGACGTGAAGATGACGGCGTAATAGGGCGGTTCGGGCGTGGGGGCAAACATGGCGCGTCGGGTGGGGTGCTTGCGTTTCGGGCCAAGCGTAGTCCATTGGCCGCGCCTGCACGCGGCAGGCGGTCATTGGGCGGCGGCTTCCAACGCCTGCGCCACGCCGCAGATGCGGGCAAAGCGGCCGGCCAGCACGGTGCTGGTGCGCGCCACGATGTCGGCGGCCCGCAGCGGCTGGCCGTCGGGCTGGGTCATGTCGAAGCTCAGCGTGGCGCTGGGCACGAAATCGACCTGCCAGCCCAGGTCGGCCGCGTGGCGTGCGGTGGTTTCGCAGCACTGTTCGGTACGAATGCCGCTGACGATCAGGCGGCCGATGCCGCGCTGCGTCAGCCACACATCCAGCCCGGTGCCCACCAGCGCGCTGTGGCGCGATTTGGTGAAAGTGGCCGCGGCGTGGAAGGGCGCCAGCCCGTCCAGCGCGCGCACCTGGCCGCTGGCGTCGGCAAACGGGTTGTCCGGCGTGTCGGGCCCGTCGCGGTGAAAAATGCGCACGGTGGGCACGCCTTGCGCAGCGGCGCCGTCGATCAGCGCGTTCTGTGCGGCCAGGTAGGCGGGCAGGTCGCGTTCGGTAAAAAACGGGCGGTGGCGGAAAGATTCCTGCACATCGATGACCAGCAAGGCGGTTTTCATGGGGCAGACCCAGGCAGTTTGAGGTGCCCAGATGGTGCCGCCCAGGTGCTTGGCCGTCCGCCCCTGCACGGACAGGAATCGATCAGATCAGGACATTGTGTCCGGCGGATCAATTCAAGGTGTTTTATGGCTCTGGCGCCCGGTGGGTGGGCGCAGGCAGCTATGCTATTTGCAGCAAAATGAATCCGTTGGATTCATATCGGGCCGCTGTTTGCCAGTCAGCCTGCGGCCCATTCGGGCGATTCGCGCCATTCGCGCCGAATCAAACCCATTCGGCCGCTTGCAGCTCTTTCTTGACGTAGGCATAGAACAGCGGCGCCGCCACCAGCCCCGGCGGGCCGAAGATGGCCTCCATCACGAACATCACGGTCAGCAATTCCCACACGCCCATGTGGGTGCGGTGGCCGATGACCTTGGCGTTGATGAAATATTCCGCCTTGTGGATGACCACCAGGAACACCAGGCAGGCCAGCGCCACGCTGGGCGACACCGACAGCCCCACCAGCGTCAGCACCGCGTTGCACAGCAGGTTGCCGACGATCGGCACCAGCCCGGCGACAAAGGTCAGCAGGATCAGCGCCATGGAATAGGGCAGCCGGTTGCCCGACAGCGGCAGCAGCACCAGCAGGAAGATGGCGGTCAGGCAGGTGTTGAACAGCGCGATCCAGAACTGCGCCACCACGATCTGGCGAAAGGTTTCGCCAAAGTGCGTCACGCGCTGGTGCAACTGCGCCGCCAGCGGCCGCAGCCCGTACATGCTGGGGCTTGCCGCCGCCAGCGCGCCCACCAGCAGGCCAACGTAGGCAAACAGCAGGCCCACCAGCCAGGCACGCCCGGCGGTGGCCAGCGCGCCGGCCTTGCTGGCCAGGTAGCCGGCGATCACGTGCTGGATTTCGGCCGCGCCTTCAGGCAGCTGTATGCCCAGGTCGGACGGCAGCTTTTCGCGGAATTCCAGCACCGTGCGGGCCAGAAAGCCCAGCAGGTCGCGGTATTGGCCGGGCGCATCCAGAATCAGCCCACGCGTGCGCGGCAGCGCCACCGCCAGCAGCACGATGGGCAGCAGCACCACCAGCGCGGCGGCAAAGCGCGGCGCCTGGCCGGTGGGCGAGCGTGTGATGACCGCCAGCCGGGGGCTCAGCCAGCGCGTGCTGAGAAAGCCCAGGCACACGCACAGCAGCCCCGGCAGCAAGCCCTGCCACATGATCAGCAGCAGCGCGCCGACCATCAGCACATAGCTGGCCACCTCGGCAATGCGTTGGCGGTGGGTGGCGGAAAGCGTATTCATGGCAGGCGTAGGCGAAAGTACAACTGGCCTGGCGGGGCCTGGCTGGGTGGGGGCGCTGTGTTTTTCAGGCCACGACCACGGCGGCGCCGTCGCCGCGCGGCGCAATACGCCCGATGCGGTGGACGGTTTCGCCCGCCGCGGCCAGCGTGGCGGCGGTGGCGTCGGCGGCGTCCTGTGCCACCACCACCACCATGCCGATGCCGTTGTTGAAGGTGCGATTCATCTCGATGTCGTCAATGCCCGCCGTCTTTTGCAGCCAGGCAAACAGCTCGGTCTGTGGCCAGCTGCCTTTGACCAGGTGCGCGGCCAGCCCGTCCGGCAGCACGCGCGGAATGTTTTCCAGCAAGCCGCCGCCGGTGATGTGCGCCAGCGCCTTGATGCCGCCGGCGCCATCGGCGTGCGGGTGCGCGGCCAGCGCGGCCAGCACGTTTTTCACGTACAGGCGGGTGGGTTCCATGATGGCTTGCTTGAACGGCTTGCCATCCAGCGTGGCGGGGGCGTTGTCGCCAGCGCGTTCGATGCACTTGCGCACCAGGCTGAAGCCGTTGCTGTGCACCCCGCTGGAGGCCAGGCCCAGCACCACGTCGCCTTCGGCCACGTCGCGCCCGGTCAGGATCTTGGATTTTTCGACCGCGCCCACGCAAAAGCCCGCCAGGTCGTATTCGCCAGGCGGGTACATGCCGGGCATTTCGGCGGTTTCGCCGCCGATCAGGGCGCAGCCACTCAGCTCGCAGCCCTTGGCGATGCCGCCCACCACGGCCGCGGCGGTGTCCACATCCAGCTTGCCGCAGGCGAAGTAGTCCAGAAAGAACAGCGGTTCGGCGCCTTGCACCAGCACGTCGTTCACGCTCATGGCGACCAGATCGACGCCCACGGTGTCGTGCACGCCCCATTCAAAGGCCAGGCGCAGCTTGGTGCCGACGCCGTCGGTGCCGCTGACCAGCACCGGTTCTTGGTAGCGTTTGGGCACTTCAAACAGGGCGCCAAAGCCACCCAGGCCCGACAGCACGCCTTCGCGCAGCGTGCGTTTGGCCAGCGGTTTGATGCGTTCGACCAGCGCGTCGCCCGCGTCGATGTCGACGCCAGCGTCTTTGTAGCTCAGGGGGGTATCGGAGGCACTCATTCGGGACAGGGCATTCGGGGCGACGGGCGCAAGGCCCGAAAAGGCGCCGGTTGAGGGCGCCGCGTAAAATCCAGGCTTGAATTCTAGGCGCTGCATACGGGCTTTCCGGCGATCCGCAGCGCTTGTTTGTGAGACCCCATGCGCCCGTTTGTTCCCCCGCTTGCGCCCCTGACCGGCTGGCGCGCGTGCCCATGAAGCAGATCGCGCTGGACATTGGCCTGGCGCCAGAGCCTTCGCTGGCCGATTACCTGCCTGGGCGCAACGCCGCCGCGCTGCAGCACCTGCGCCTGTGGTGCGAAAGCCCCACCCGTTCGCCCGTGCCCACCTATGTCTGGGGGCCGCCGGGCGCCGGCAAGACGCACCTGCTGCGCGCCGCGCGCGCCGCGCTGCTGGCGCGCGGCGCCACCGTGGGCTGGCTGGGCGCCGACGCACCGCCCATGCAGCCCTTTCAGGACGACTGGGACGCCGTGCTGATGGACGACGTGGACCGCTACAGCGCCGAGCTGCAGCACACCGCCTTCAACTGGTTCGTCAACGCCGTGGCGCCCGCTTCGGGCCGGCCGCGCGCCGTGCTGGCGGCGGGCGCGTTGCCGCCGGCCGATCTGCAGCTGCGCGAAGACCTGCGCACCCGCCTGGGCTGGGGCCACGTGTTCGAATTGCACCCGCTGCCCGAATCCGACGCCCGCGCCGTGCTGCGCCGCGCGGCCGATGCGCGCGGCCTGTTCCTGTCCGACGAGGTGATGGACTACGTGCTGGGCCGCTTTTCGCGCGATCTGGGCAGCCTGGTCGAGCTGCTGGACCACCTGGACCGCTATGCGCTGCAGACCCAGCGCGGGGTGACGATCCCGCTGATCCGCGCCATGCTGCAAAATGAGTAGCTGGCTGCGCAGATTCCGCCTGCGCTAACCCTTGTTTTTATGATGAAACTGGCCCTTTTCGACCTTGATCACACGCTGATCCCCATCGACTCCGACCACGCCTGGGGCGAATTCGCCACGCGCATCGGCTGGGCCGATCCGGTTCAGTTCAAGCGCCGCAACGACGCTTTTTACGAGCAGTACAAGGCCGGCACGCTGGACATTCACGAATACATCCGCTTCACTACCGAACCGGTGCGCCGCCACGGCCCCGGCGCCGCGGCCGAGGCGCACGCGCGCTTCATGCGCGAAGTGATCGGCCCCGCCATCACACCGCAGGCGCGCGCCCTGGTCGAATCGCACCGCAAGGCGGGCGAGCAGATCGCCATCGTCACCGCCACCAACGAATTCGTCACCCGCCCCATCGCCCACAGCTTTGGCATCGAAGAGCTGATCGCCGTCAACCTGGCGCGCGGCCCCGGCGGCTGGTACAGCGGCGACATTGCCGGCACGCCCTCGTTCCGCGAAGGCAAGGTCACCCGCGTGGCCGAATGGCTGGCCGCGCGCGGGCGCAGCTGGGGCGATGTGGAGATCACCTTCTATTCCGATTCGCGCAACGATTTGCCTTTGCTGGAAAAATCGCAGCACCCCGTGGCCACCAACCCCGACGACACCCTTCGCACCATCGCGCTGCAGCGCGGCTGGCGCATCCTGGACCTGTTCAAAGAAGAACAACAATGATCAAGAACCTGATTGGCAAGCTCATCGACAAGGCCACCGGCAAGAAAAGCGACGGCCCGCGCAAGCGCCTGGGCAAGCGCGTCGAGATCGGCCCCGACGGGCACGGCATCAACCCCGCGCTGGTCGATGAACGCGCCGCCGGCGTCGTGCGCACGCTGAAAGAGGGCGGTTTCGAGGCCTACATCGTCGGCGGCGCGGTGCGCGACTTGCTGCTGGGCCTCAAGCCGAAGGACTTCGACGTGGCCACCAATGCCACGCCCGAGCAGGTCAAAGGCCTGTTCCGGCGCGCCTTCATCATCGGGCGGCGCTTTCGCATCGTGCACGTGGTGTACGGCCGCGGGCGCGAGCACGAAGTGATCGAGGTATCCACCTTCCGCGCGAACGTGGTCAATACCTCGGCCGACACCGTCAGCGGCAACGAACGCACCAGCAAGAACGAGCTGGCGGGCATGAAGCACGCCGTCGACGCATCCGGCCGCGTGCTGCGCGACAACGTGTGGGGCCCGCAGGACGAAGACGCCGCGCGGCGCGACTTCACCGTCAACGCCATGTACTACGACCCCGAATCGCGCGTGGTGGTCGACTACCACGGTGGCATCACCGATTCGCAGAAGAAGCTGCTGCGCATGATCGGCGACCCCGCCACGCGCTACCGCGAAGACCCGGTGCGCATCATTCGCGCCGTGCGCTTTGGCGCCAAGCTGGCCGCGCTGGGCTTCAAGCTGGAGCCCAAGACCGCCAAGCCGCTGGTCGAAGCGCGCGCGCTGCTGGCCGATGTGCCGCAAAGCCGCATGTTCGACGAGATGCTGAAGCTGCTGCAGACCGGCCATTCGCTGGCCAGCGTCGAACAGCTGCGCAAACTGGGCCTGGCCAAGGGCATCTACCCGCTGCTGGACCTGGTGGTCGAGCGCGCCGACCAGCCCTTCATCAAATCCGCCCTGGCCGACACCGACCGCCGCGTGGGCGAAGGCAAGCCGGTCGCCCCCTCGTTCCTGCTGGCCTGCGTGCTGTGGCAAGACGTGCTGGCCGGCTGGAACGCCCGTCTGGCGCGCAAGGAACACCCCTTCCCGGCGCTGCAGGACGCCATCGACGAAGTGTTCGACGCCCGCGTGGGCGACGTATCGGGCCGCGGCAAGCTGGGCGCCGACATGCGCGAGATCTGGATGATGCAGCCGCGCTTTGACAAACGCACCGGCAGCGCGCCCTTTAGCCTGGCCGGCCAGGCGCGCTTTCGCGCCGGCTTCGACTTCCTGCGCCTGCGTGCCGATGTGGGCGAAGTCAGCGAAGAGCTGGCCGACTGGTGGCAGCAATTCAGCATCGCCAGCGACGGCGCGCGCGAAAGCATGGTCGACGAACTGCGCGCCGAACAGCAGCGCAGCAAGAAACAGCCGCGCGTACACCGTGCGCCAAAACAGGCTCTGGCGCCCGATGGATCGGCGCAGGCAGCTACCAAAAACGCAGCAAATCCATCGCCATCCAAGGCCAGCGACTTTGACGATGGCGGGCCGGATGGCGATGACAGCCAAGACCACGACAACGCCGCACCCGCCAAAAAACGCCGCCGTCGCCGCCGCAAGCCCAGCGATGGTGCGGGCGGCGGGGCCAGCGCAGCGGGCGAGGGCACTGCCCCCGGCGCGCGTGAGGCGTCGGCGCCAGCGCCTGATCGGCCCCGCCGCGCCCATCGCGGCGAAGGCGAAGGCACGCAGGACTGACATGCCATGAATCAAGCCGCCGAGCGCGATGGCGCGGGCAGGCCAGATTCATTCGCCTTTTCTGAGCGGCACACGCCTGCCTGGCGCATCGCCGCATCAGCGTAAACCCACCCGCACCCATGCGCCGCGCTGCCGCTATCCCGCCCGAGGCACAGATGGCCATCGTCCTGGGGCTGGCCTATGCGATGGCGTTGTACTTTCAGGCGGCCACCGCGTCACTGACCGACGACTACCAACCCGGCATCGGTCTGCTTAGAACCATCGTCAGCCCCACGGGCTTGCTGCTGGCGACCTTGCTGGTCGCGTGCCTGCGTAAGACCGGCAGCAGCGCCCGCATCGCGGTGCTGACCTGCGCCGGGGCCGTCGCGGTGTCTGTGCTGTTGCTGGCGTTCGTTCATGTGCATGAGGGTGCGCCTGGGACCTGGCGGTTTCCTGAATCCAGGTCGTTGGGCGGCACGGTGCGGTTGGCGGTTTTCCAGCCCCGCTTTTCCAATCGCTCCGAGGGGTCCGTCGTGGGCAGTGGCGTTTGCGCGGCGCTGTTGCTGGCAGCGTCGGTCCGCTTGGCGCGCCGGCGGCGTCGCCGTTCGCCTTCCGCCCCAACGCCACTGGCATGATGGCAAGTTGGCCAATTTCGCGCGGGCCCTGCGCCGCGAACATGGCACATGCGCCGTGGCGCCTTCCCCTTAAGCATCACACCCTCATGTTCCTGCAAAGCCTGCATTGCCCCGGGTGCCAGCGATGAACGGCTGGCAACGCGATCCGGTCACCGCGTTCATCGCCCTGGGCGCCAACCTGGGCGACGCGGCGGTCGCGGTACGGCAGGCCGCCGCCGATCTGGCGCGTTTGCCGCAGACGGTGCTGGTCGCCACGTCGCCGCTGTACGCCAGCGCGCCGGTGGACGCGCAGGGGCCGGACTATGTGAACGCGGTGGCGCAGCTTGCCACGCGCCTTTCCGCGCCAGATCTGCTGCGGGCATTGCAGGCGCAAGAGCTGGCGGCCGGCCGCACGCGCCCCTACCACCACGCACCGCGCACGCTGGATCTGGACTTGCTGCTGTATGGCGATGGCCGCATCGACAGCCCGGCGCTGACGCTGCCGCACCCGCGCATGCATCAGCGCGCCTTTGTGCTGCGCCCGCTGAGCGACATTGCGCCCGATCGCGTACCGGCCGAAGCACTGGGCGCCGTGGCGCACCAGCCCATCCAGCGTCTGACCGATTGACCGATTGACCGATTGACCTGATCGGCCACGTGGCATTTGATTTTTGAATCAAATATGCCTGTGGCGCTTGCTGCTGCTGCGCAGGCAGCTTCCATTTTGATAGTAAACCACCGACGCTGAAGACCCCATGACGACCTTCACCCAACTGCCGATTTCGCTGCAGACAATTTTGTTGCTGGCCCTCAGCAACGTGTTCATGACTTTTGCGTGGTACGGCCATTTGAAGAACCTGTCGACGGCGCCGTGGTACGTGGCGGCGCTGATCAGCTGGGGCATTGCGCTGTTTGAATACCTGCTGCAGGTGCCGGCCAACCGCATCGGCCACACGCAGTTCAGCGTGGGCCAGCTGAAGAT
>JAGOEM010000322.1 GCA_017997715.1 Ottowia sp. | reverse complement strand
GGCAGCGCCTCGCCCGCGAGCATCGCAGGCTGCCCGTAGCGCAGCGAAGGGTCACGGCCAGTGGGGCGCACTTCTTTTGCCTTCTTTTCTTGTGCGAGCAAGAAAAGAAGGTGCGCCGCCGGGCGCATGTCCCGGCCTCCCCACTTCAATCAAGCCCACCAACACATCAAAAACCATAGCTTCCAGCGCAAGCCAGACAAGCCCCAAGCCCCAATTTGACCCATAGCCCGTCATCCAAAACGAGCCAAAAAAAAGCGCCCCGCAGGGCGCTCTTTTCAAGCAAGCAACGCGTCGCTCACTTGTTCGCCATGTCCCGCATACGGTCCGCGCGCGCGCCCGGGTCCGGGTGCGTGGACAGCATGTTGTCCATGGTGCCGCCCTTCTTGCCACCGCTGGCAGCGGCCAGCTTGCGGAAGGCCGATTCCATCGCCTTGACGTTGTAGCCGTGCTTCTTCATGAAGGCCAGGCCATAGTCGTCGGACGAAGTTTCCTGGCTTTGCGAGAACTGGCTGTTGATCACCGCCTCGCCCAGTTCGCCCAGCTCCGACGCGGCCAGCGCCCCACCCACGCCGCGCGAGCTGGCAGCGGCCTTGCGACCGGCAGACGCCATGTAGGCCGTGCGCATCTGGCTCATGCTGTGGCCCAGTTTCACGTGGCCGATTTCGTGGCCGATGATGCCGCGCAGCTCGTCGTCGGTCATCATGTCCATGATGCCGCTGTAGAAGCGGATCGAGCCATCGGGCGTGGCGTTGGCGTTGATTTGCGGGGTCAGATAGACCTTGAAGTTCAGGTTCAGGCCATCTTCGTTCACGTGCTTGCGCGTCAGACGGGCCAGGCGCTGGGCGTACTTGTTGTTGCCCGCGGCCACGCGGGCCTTCTTGTCGTCGGCGGCGCGCAGCTGCAGCGACGCATTCTTCAGCTCATCTTCCGACACCGTCAGGGCCTTGCCCACGTCCAGCACCGCCCCGACCCTGCCGTCGGCCGACGCACCACCCGTGGCGCTGCACCCGGCCAGCCAGAGGGCCATCACACCGGTGGCGACCACCGTCATTCTCAAGTTCATGCTTGCCACTTCCTCTGTGAAATTCAATGTTCAGATACCGCGCACCCGCACCTTGCGGGCGGCGCGCGCGCGATTATACCCTGGGGGACTATTGAAAAACTGGCATGTGCGGCACAGCCAGGGCCGCGGATGTTGCGCCGCAGGCACACATCCAAGCCATGTGGATTTCCAGCCTTTTCAGGCTTTGGCGCTACAGTCACCTGCGCGGGAAGCTCCCCTATTCATAGCATTTCGCGCAAATCCCTGGCCGCGGCACGCAAGCGTGGCAGGTGCTGCGTGGCCAGCGGTTCGGGACTGTCCCGGTGTGGCGGCACGATCACGTTGAGCGCGGCCACGGTGCTGCCCTGGGCGTTGCGCAGCGGCACGGCGACGGCCAGCACACCCAGCTCGTGCTCTTCGCTGGCGATGCAGTGGTCGTCGCGCGCCACCGCCTCCAGCACGGCCAGGAAGGCCGCGGGATCGGTCGTGGTATGCGGCGTCAGGCGCGGCAGCGGCCGGGCCCCCAGCCATTCGGCGCGCACCGCAGGCGGCAGCGCCGCCAGCAGCACCCGCCCGGTCGATGTGGCGTGCGCGGGCAGGCGCGCGCCCAGGTGCATGCCGTAGGCCAACAAGCGCGTCGCCGGGCCGGCCAGGCCGGCGCTGCGCGCGATGATGACGACCTCGTCCCCGTCCAGCACCACGGCGGAATACACGTCCTGTGTATCGGCCGCCAGGCGGTTGAGCGTGGGCTGAATCACCCGCGGCAGCCGTGCCGACGCCAGGTAGGCCCCCGCCAGCCGCAGCGCGCGCGGGGCCAGCCAGTAGAAGCTGCCGTCCGTCTCCAGGTAGCCGATGTGCGCCAGCGTCAGCAAATGGCGCCGCGCCGCGGCCCGGGTCAGCCCGGCGCGCTGGGCCGCCTGGGTGGCGTTCAGACGCTGGCGTTCGGTGTCGAAGCTCTCCAGCACCGCCAGGCCCTTGACCAGACCGGCGATGGTGTCCGCGTGCGTGATCTCGGTCATGTTGCGCGATGATCGCACAGAAAACTCAATCATCGCGCAAGTCCGACAGGTCGCGGTGGCGCGCGGGGGTGACCCCTCCTAAGCTCAGGCGTACCCCCATACACCCAAAGGAGACGCGTTCCATGTCCACCACCCGCACCCAGGTCGCCATCATGGGCGCCGGTCCTTCCGGCCTCTTGCTCGGCCAACTGCTGCACAAGGCCGGCATCGACGCCGTGATCGTCGAGCGCGTGTCGGGCGAGTACGTGCTGGGCCGCATCCGCGCCGGCATCCTGGAGCAGGTGACGATCGACCTGATGGACGAGGCCGGCGTCGGCCAGCGCATGCACGCCGAAGGCCTGGTGCATGGCGGCATCGAAATGCTGTTCGACGGCCAGCGCCACCGGGTGGACCTGAACAAATACAGCGGCGGCAAGCACGTCATGGTCTACGGCCAGACCGAGCTGACGCGCGATCTGATGGAAGCACGCGCCGCCGCCGGCCTGCCCACCGTCTACGAAGCCAAGAACACCGCCGTGCACGACTTCGGCACCGCCAAGCCCTACGTCACCTACGAAAAAGACGGCGTACAGCACCGCATCGACTGCGACTTCATCGCCGGTTGCGACGGCTTTCACGGCGTGTGCCGCGCCAGCGCCCCGCGTTCGGCCATCAAGGAGTTCGAGAAGGTCTACCCCTTCGGCT
>JAGOEM010000003.1 GCA_017997715.1 Ottowia sp. | reverse complement strand
GCGTAGGCATCGAACAGGCGCGGGTGCGCGTCTTCGCGCGCCAGCAGGCGCATCAGCAGTTCGTTGGCGTAGTAGCCCGACAGCAGCGCTTCGCCCGTGGGCATCACCTGGCCACCGCCCCACTCAGCGCTTTTCAAGGTGCGAATCTCTGCATCGCCGCCCCAGCTGAGCGACAGCTGCTGCAAAGGCAATAGCACGGGGCGAAAGTTGGAAGAAGGCCGCTTGGCGCCTTTGGCCACCAGCGCAATGCGCCCGTGCGCGCGCGTGAAGGCTTCCACGATGACGCTGGACTCGCTCCAGTCGTAATGGTGCAGCACGTAAGCCGGCTCGTGCGTGACGCGCTTCAGCTCAGGCTCCGAAGGTGGCGGCGACCGCGCCGATCGACAAACGCCGGCCCTGCCGCCCAAGGGGCTGGACAGCAGCCGCCACAAAAGACCGTGAAACAGGCCACAGGCCAGCAGGCGCCGTAGATCTGGCTTTGCCAGTCCAGCAGCAACTCAGGTGGGCACTACTCATACCCGAAGCTGCGCACGCGTGCTTCGTCGTCCGCCCAGCCTGATCGCACCTTGACCCACAGCTCCAGGAACACCTTGGCGTCCATCAGCTTTTCCAGCTCTTGACGGGCTTCGGTGCCGATGCGCTTGAGGCGTTCGCCCTTGTCGCCGATCACCATCGCCTTGTGGCCGTCGCGTTCCACCACGATGGTGGCGGCAATGCGCACCATGCG
Source organism: Ottowia sp. (assembly GCA_017997715.1). Lineage (GTDB taxonomy): Bacteria > Pseudomonadota > Gammaproteobacteria > Burkholderiales > Burkholderiaceae_C > Ottowia. The sequence continues at coordinate 61,113 of JAGOEM010000003.1, read as the reverse complement.
GTTGTGCTGCTTGCTTTTTTCTTCCTCGAACTTCTCGATGATGACGGTGGACGTATAGGGCAGCTCGTCGCCCGTCAGGCGGAACAGCTTTTCACGCACCACCTCGCTGGCGAGGAACTTCTCGCTGCGGTCGGTCAGCTCGTCCTCGGCGTACCACCAAGGCTGGATGGGCAGGTAGCGCTCGCAAATCTGAAGCAGGTGGCGCACGTCCTTGGGGTTCTTGGCGGACATCGGCACGAATTCAGCGAACGCGTGGCGCTCTTGCATGCTTTTGAGCCACGGGGCGATCTCGGCGCGCCGGTGAACGGTGTCCAGCTTGTTGGCCACCAGCAGCGTGGGCGTGCCGCTTTTCAGCAGCGACAACACCTTGGCGTCGCCCAGCGTGAAGCTGCCCGCCTCGACCACGAACAGCACCAGATCCACGCCGTCGATGGCGCCCAGCACGGTTTTGTTGAGCGACTTGTTGAGCGCCGCGGTGTGCCGCGTTTGAAACCCCGGCGTATCGACAAACACGAACTGCGTGCCGCCGCCCTCTTCGCTGGTCAAGGTGCGGATGCCAGTGATGCGGTGGCGGGTGGTCTGCGCCTTGCGGCTGGTGATGCTGATCTTCTGCCCCACCAGCGCATTCAACAGCGTGGATTTGCCCACGTTGGGCTTGCCCACGATGGCGATCAGGCCGCAGCGCTGCGTGCCATCTGCGGGGGCGCCAGCAAGGGGTTCGGCAGGCACTGATTTCAAGTCATTTTGCTCGCCAGCGCTTTCTGGTTGGGCGCTGCCAGCTTCGTTATTTATAGCATTCATCTTTGCGTGGAGTGTTCAAGCGCCTGCAGCATCACCGCCGCAGCGGTCTGCTCGGCCGCGCGTCGTGACGCCCCTTGGCCCAACTGGGTGATGCCGCGTTCGGCCACGTGGCAAGCCACTTCAAATGTCTGCCGATGCGCTTCGCCCATGACGCGCACCACCTCATAGCGCGGCAAGTGCATCTTGCGCCCTTGCAGCCACTCCTGCAAGGCGGTCTTGGCGTCTTTCGACGCGGCCGAAAGCGCAGGCGTGATGTGGATGCGGTCAAACAGGCGCCGCACCAGCGCGTCGGCCGCTGCGTAGCCGCCGTCCAGGTAGACGGCGCCAATCACGGCTTCAAGTGCATCGGCCAGGATGGAGGGGCGGCGCTGGCCGCCGGAACGCAGCTCGCCCTCTCCCAGGCGAATCATCGAGGAGAGATCGAGATCCAGAGCCAGCTGGTGCAGACTGTCCTGCCGCACCAGTTGCGCCCGCATGCGCGACAAATCGCCTTCGGGCAGTTGCCCCAGGGCTTCGTACAGCATGTGCGCGACCGCGAGATTCAGTACGGAGTCGCCCAGAAATTCCAGCCGCTCATTGTGATCGGCCGAATGGCTTCGGTGCGTCAAAGCGCGCCGAAGCAGGGCTGCATCGGCGAACGGGTGTTGTAGACGCGACTGCAGCGTCTTGAGGTCAGCAAGCGCCGTCACGCTGCGCGGCGCATGGTCAACCCACGTGGTTCAGTTGTAGCCACCAGCTGACGAACCCCGGTATTTGATGAGCAGGTAGGCAGGGCCTGCCAGGGCGATTTCCTTGTCATAGGCGAACGTGACAACCACCTTGTCGCCATTTTTGGTAACTTCGAGGTCTTTGCCACTGATCGAGTCGATGTAGTCGACCGCTGCAGCGCGTTCAAACGAAGCGCGCACCTCAGGCACGGTGTTGCCTTCGGCGGCCGCCTTTTTGACAGCCTTGGTGATCGCCATGTATTCCGTGGCCGTTGGCACGACCTTGGCACCTACGATGACCAGCAAAGCCAGCACGATGCCGAGAATCAACAGGCCAAAGAATGAAATACCGCGCTGCGCGGATCGGCGTGACGAGTTCATGGTTCCCTTAGCCCTCGGTGAATGTTTATCAGTTGAATGAGCCGATGCGCTTCAGATTGCCGAAGTTCATCCAGACAAAGAACGCACGGCCCACAATGTTGGCGTCTGGGACGAAGCCCCAATACCGCGAATCCAGTGAATTGTCCCGATTGTCCCCCATCATGAAGTAATGGCCCTCGGGAACCTTGCAGGCGACGCCTTCCACGCTGTACTGGCAATTGTCGCGGTAGGTGAAGTTATCGGCGCCGGCTACAAACGCTGGGCGGCGCGCGTCAACGATGATTTGGTGATTTTTCTCACCCAGTTGCTCACTGAACTGGCGGAAATACTCCATCACCGACTCATCGAAGAAATCCGAATCCTGGGTCGTGGTCACTGGCTGTCCATTGATCGTCAACCGCTTGTTCAAATAGGCAACCTCGTCCCCAGGCAATCCCACGACCCGCTTGATGTAATCAACACTGGGTTTGGGCGGGTAGCGGAAAACCACCACATCACCACGCTTCAGTGGCGTGCCTTCGGTGATTCGGGTGTTCAGCACAGGCAACTTCAACCCGTAGGTGAATTTGTTCACCAGGATCAGATCACCTATCAGCAAGGTCGGAATCATCGAGCCTGAAGGGATCTTGAACGGCTCGAAAACGAACGAACGGAGCACAAAGACGGTCAGGATGACGGGGAAAAGCCCAGCCGTCCAGTCCAACCACCAGGGTTGCGCGAGGTGCGGCTGGCGTGCCGCATCCTCAAAGCTGGTATCAACCTGCTCGATACCTTGCCGGGCCAGTTCTTCACGGCGCGCGCGCACCGCATCGACCGCCTGTTGCGCGACCTGGCGACGTCGCGGCAGAAAAATGAAGCGTTCGGCCAGCCAATACAGGCCAGTGACCACGGTCGCCAGAAAAAGAAGCAGCGCAAAGTTGCCTTCGACAGCGCCCAGGTACCACGCCGCACCGTAGCCCACGAAGGCCGCCAGAACAATGGCAGTAAGGATCGGCATCAGTCTTCCACCTGCAAAATCGCCAGGAATGCTTCCTGAGGCACTTCAACCGCGCCAATCTGTTTCATTCGCTTCTTACCCGCCTTCTGCTTTTCCAACAACTTGCGTTTGCGCGTGATATCGCCACCGTAGCATTTTGCCAGCACGTTCTTGCGCAATGCCTTGATGTTCTCGCGCGCAATCACGTTGGCGCCGATGGCCGCCTGAATGGCCACGTCGAACTGCTGTCGGCTGATGATTTCGCGCATCTTGGCCGCGACCGCGCGTCCACGGTACTGGGACTGAGAGCGGTGCACGATGATCGACAGCGCGTCGACCTTCTCGCCGTTGAGCAGAATATCCACCTTGACGACGTCGGAAGGGCGGTACTCCTTGAACTCGTAGTCCATCGACGCATAGCCGCGACTGACCGACTTCAGTTTGTCGAAGAAGTCCAGCACGATCTCGCCCAGCGGCAACTCGTAGGTCAGCATGACCTGGCGCCCGTGGTAGGCCATGTTCTGTTGCACGCCGCGCTTCTGGTTGGCCAGCGTCATCACCGGGCCAACGTATTCCTGCGGCATGTACAGATGCACGGTGACAATGGGTTCGCGGATTTCCTGGATGCGGCCCTGCTCGGGCATCTTGGACGGGTTCTCTACCTGAATCACCTCGCCATCGGCCTTTTCCACTTCATACACCACGCTGGGTGCGGTGGTGATCAGGTCCTGGTCGAATTCGCGCTCCAGCCGCTCCTGCACGATTTCCATGTGCAGCAGACCCAGGAAGCCACAGCGAAAACCAAAGCCCAATGCCTGTGACACTTCGGGTTCGAAATGCAGACTGGCGTCGTTGAGCTGAAGCTTTTCCAATGAGTCGCGCAGCGCGTCGTACTGATTGGATTCGGTGGGATACAAGCCAGCAAATACCTGCGGCTGGATCTCCTTGAAACCTGGCAGCGCCTGTTCTGCGGGGCCCAGGTTGTTGGGCAGCTTTTTCTCGATGGTGATGGTGTCGCCCACCTTCGCGGCCTTCAGTTCCTTGATGCCCGCAATGATGTAACCCACCTCCCCCGCGTTCAGACTGTCGCGCACTTGGGGGCTGGGCGTGAATACGCCGAGGTTGTTGGCTTCATAGGCTGCGCCGGTCGCCATCATCTTGAAGCGCTCGCCCTTCAACAGCCGCCCGTCCACCACCCGCACCAGCATCACCACGCCGACGTAAGCGTCAAACCAGCTGTCGATGATCATGGCGCGCAGCGGTGCCTCGGCCATACCGCGTGGCGCAGGCACTTTGGCAACGATCTGCTCCAGCACATCGTCGATGCCCATGCCGGTCTTGGCCGAGATCGCGATCGCTTCGCCGGCGTCGATGCCAATGACATCTTCGATCTCCGCCTTGGCGTTCTCGGGATCGGCCTGCGGCAGATCCATCTTGTTGAGCACCGGCAGAACTTCCACGCCAAGCTCCAGCGCGGTATAGCAATTGGCCACGGTCTGCGCCTCAACGCCCTGTGAAGCGTCCACAACCAGCAAGGCGCCTTCGCAGGCCGACAGCGAACGACTGACTTCGTAGCTGAAGTCAACGTGACCCGGGGTGTCGATCAGATTGAGGTTGTAGATCTTTCCATCGCGGGCCTTGTACTGCAGCGCAGCCGTCTGGGCCTTGATGGTTATCCCCCGCTCTTTCTCGATGTCCATCGAATCGAGCACCTGCTCGCTCATCTCTCGATCGCTGAGCCCACCGCAGCGAGATATCAAGCGATCAGCCAGCGTCGACTTGCCGTGATCGATGTGCGCAATGATTGAAAAATTTCTGATGTGATCCATCAACGAACGCCGACAAGTGATTGAGTTACGGAACGGATGCGCATGAAAAAGGGGCGCGCCAGTGAGATGACGCGCCCCGAACCAACAATCAATGGCAACTGCGATAGTTGGGCCTCCATTGTAGGCAAAAAGGGCGTCACCATGGACATGGTTACAGGCGAAACAAGGGCGTTGCAGGCCCACAACGAAAACTTATAAACAACTTATCAACAGGATATTGAAGGGCCGTCAGGTGACAGAGACTATTGCTTGAACCGCTTCCTATCCGGAACAAGTACAAGTGATATTGCCCGCACACCTCAGCGATCCATATACCGATAACGGAAGAAATCCTGCTGAAATTCTATCAAATTGTGTATTTACAACTCGATAGGCCTGCAGGATGAACATCCAAGGGGAAGCCAAATCAACGGCCGACGGGCCCCTATTTCGGGGCCAACGCAACCGAAGCGAGCGGCGTCGCCTCGGTCAGCGCACCGGGCGAATCAATACGAACTGAACCAGCTCACCGCGTTGAATCAGCATGTTGATTGGCTTGGATCGGTTCGCTTTCGCCACAGCCGCCTCAAAGTCGCGCGCACTTTGGATCTCCACATTGGCGACCGACAAAATGACATCGCCTTCGCGCAGGCCAGCGCGCGCGGCGGCTTCGACGACAGACTCCACGCGCACCCCGCGCTTGACCTTCAACTCGCGCTTCTGCGCTTCGCTCAAGTCGGTGACGGTCACTCCCAGCGCTTGTACCGCGCCCTGCGCTTTGGGCGCCTCACTGCTCTTGGGCGCAGGACGTCGCGCGGCTTGATCGGCCTCCAGCTCCGCAATCGTGATGCTCAGGTCACGGTTTTGACCCCTGCGAAACACGGTGATGGTGCTTTTCGTGCCAGGCTTGGTATTGCCCACCATGCGCGGCAAATCCGAGGCTTTCTCGATCACACGCCCCTCAAACCGGGTGATGATGTCGCCGGCCTCCACACCGGCCTTTTCAGCGGGAGAGCCGCTCTCGACGCTTCGCACCAGGGCACCTTGTGGCTTGCCCAGGCCGATCGATTCCGCGACCTCCTTGGTCACCTGGTCGATCTGAACGCCCACGCGGCCGCGCGTCACCCGTCCGGTCGCCCGCAGTTGCTCACTCACCCGCATCGCTTCATCGATCGGGATGGCAAACGAAATACCCATGAACCCGCCGGAGCGCGAATAGATCTGGCTGTTGATGCCGACCACTTCACCGCGCATGTTGATCAACGGGCCGCCCGAGTTGCCTGGATTGACGGCGACGTCGGTTTGAATGAACGGAAGGTAGTCGCCCGTGTCGCGCTGTTTGGCGCTGACGATGCCGGCGGTCACGCTGTTCTCAAGGCCGAACGGCGAACCGATGGCCATCACCCATTCCCCGACGCGCAGTTTGTTGACGTCGCCCACGCGCACGGCCGGCAAGCCGGTGGCATCGATCTTGACCACCGCCACATCGGTTCGCTTGTCGGCGCCAACAATCTTGGCCTTGAACTCCCGCTTGTCGGGCAGCGTCACCAGCACCTCATCGGCCCCATCGACCACATGCGCGTTGGTCATCACAAAGCCATCCGGCGAAATGATGAAACCAGAGCCCACGCCACGCGGAACCTCTTGCTCGGCCTGAGGTGCTGGCCGGTTTGGGCGCGGTGTCTGGCGGGGCGTATTGGGCATCGGAATGCCAAAGAAACGCCGGAAGAATTCCTGCATCTCCTCATCGTTGCCCGCGCCTGAGGCCGAGCCGCCGCCTCGCACGCGCTCCATGGTGCGGATATTGACCACGGCCGGCCCGACCTGATCGACCAAATCGGTGAAATCCGGTAGGCCGCGCACAGAAGGCGCGTTCCCCGTCTGTGCCGATACCGCGGGCGGCAACAAGGCCGCGCCGACCGCAAACAAAGGAACAGCCAGTGCGGAAATGCCCGCTTTCTTGATTTGAATACGCATGTCAGTCAGCCGATAGGTAAGAGCTAGATGGACTGGAAAACCGATCTCTGCGCGCACCACCATCGGTGCGCGCAGCAAGACACATCAGGGCTTGCGCTGCAGGCGCGAAACAAGCGCCTTGAGGGTGGCCGGAGGCACTTCCCCCACAGCCGTCACCCACCAAGATCCGCTGGCGTCGGGCAACCGCTTGGTCAGCGTGTGCGTGGCCCCCATCGCCGCGTTGCCTTCGCCGCCATGGCGTTGGGCATCGTACGGCTCCAGGAACAACGACACCGTCGCCAACCCGTCAGAGAAGATCCACTGAACCATTGAACCGCTCTGGTGCGCCGTATGCCGATAACAATTCTGCGAGCTGAACCCCGGCACCGCGCTGGACAACATCCAGCCCTCGGCGGCGGCGGTCGTCGGCTCGCGCCGCGGCTTCTCCACCTTGTAGCCGTCGGTGCGCTCCATCATGCGGGTCAGCTTGGCCGCCCGCAAAGGCGCATTGAGTTGCAGCTCTGAAAACGCTGACTGTTCCAACACGCGCCCCTGACGATCCAGCGTCTGGGTCTTCAACACCAGGCCACTGCTGCGTTCGCTCCAGATGCGGTAGCCGTAGCGCAGTTCGTCTTGTGGCTTGAGGTAGACCACATCGGCATCGTAGCCCGCGACCCGGCTTTCGCCCTGCTCCTTGGCTGCGTAGTGGTCGGCCATGGATGCGGTACTGCTCGACGTCAACAGGTTCGGAAACACCCCGCCAGATTCGCGCCGATCCGTCACCGCCAGGCGGGACTGCGGATAGAACGTGACCACCGACTGATTGCGGCGGAAAATGGTGCGGGGCACACCCGACAGAGCCTCTACACGCTCTATCTCTACATCCCCTTCGCACACGTGCCAGATTCGCGCACTGGACATCGCGCCGGTGGACGAAGTCACCACGAAGGTACCTACGAAGCTGGGCACACGCGCCGCTTGCTGCAACCGAACCAACCACTCGGCCACGCTGCGCTCTGGCGGCCCCATGGGTGCCGGCACATCGCCCACAGCAGGCGCACCCTGCGCCGCAGCAAGGCCGACCACCCCGCCGGCGCAGCAAGCCACGGCAATGCCGCACAGGCGCTGCTTCCAGTGGCTCCAGCCCGACGCGGGCCGATGGGCCCACGCACGGTCGGAACCGACTGTCACGCCAATGCGACTCAACGCGCGTGTCCTTCAAAGGTTGCGTTGCGCAAGAAACCCGATGCACCACCGATGCTCGACCCACCAGCCGCTTGCCGATGCGCCGCCAGCAATTCGTCCAGACGCGCGTCACGCAGCATCACGGGGGCGCTGGCATCCACATCGCCGGCGCTGGAAACCGTCTGCGCTGGCGCGGCCACCGCAAGCACCTGGCCAGGGGTTGACCCCGGCCCTTGGGCGAGTTGGCTTCCCACTGGCTGCGGACCCGCACCCGAGAGCACGCCCCAGCCCACCGCGGCCACCGCAGCAAAAGACGCCAGCCCAGCCACCATCTTCCAGCGGAACAGGCCGTCATTGGCTGCGGGCCGCTCTGCGTAGGAATGCGCACCCGCTTGCAATGGCTCTGACGAAGGCGCGGGCTGCGCGATGGGCTGGCTGGCGATGCTCGCGCTCACACGCTGGGCAAGCCCTGGATCACGGCCATACGCCGCCAGATCGGAAGAGCGCAGCACATCGCCGATCAGGTGATACACCTGCCAGCAATCCCGCGCCTCGCCGTCCGGGGCGTTCATGGCGCCCATCACTTCACTCAGCTCGCCCCCTGGCAGCCGACCATCCATCAAGGCGGAAAACTGCTCGCGGGTCCATTCGACTTTGATCTGCGTATCCATCACGATCACCGTTTCGACTTTAGATTCTGTTCCATCACTACCAGCGTTTGCCCGTCTGGTGGCTCAGCAGCGGCTTGACCCGGGCCGAAATCGCTTCGCGCGCCCGGAAAATGCGTGAACGAACTGTACCAATGGGGCAATTCATGGCCTCTGCAATCTCTTCATAGCTCATGCCCTCGATTTCGCGCAGCGTGACCGCTTGGCGCAAATCTTCGGGCAGCGCTTCCATCGCGGCGTTCACAGCGGCGGCTATCTCACGAGCCGCCAGCTCCGATTCCGGTGTGGATTCCGAGGTTAGTTCGTTCTCGCGCCGGGAAGTTTCATCGTCATCGTCACTGGAATGCAGTGCGGCCTCGGTAACCACCGGATCGCGTTTGAGCTCCAGCAGCGACTTCTTGGCGGTGTTCACGGCAATGCGGTACAGCCAGGTGTAGAACTGCGCGTCGCCCCTGAACTGGTGCAGCGCCCTCCAGGCGCGGATGAAGGTTTCCTGTGCGATATCCGGCACCAAATCGACATCGCGCACCATCCGGCCAATGAGCCGCTCGATGCGCCGCTGGTATTTGATCACCAGCAATTCATAGGCACGATGGTCACCCGCGGCGGCGCGCTCGACCAACTGAACGTCGCTGTCAGAAGCTACTGGAGGGGCGGCAGGGGTGCTGGACACAAACAATCGGGGGAGAAACGACGGCGCGCCTGGAAATCAGGCGCGCTGGATGACGTCGGTCTTGGGCTGTGCGCCCTGACCGGATGTTTTTGAATATAGCGCACAGCGCAACAAATGCCAGCGCTGAGGATCCACGCCAGCATCGGCCCACAGCCACCGCCTCTTGTGATCGCCCCGCCCGCGCCAACGCAGCAACAGACAGCGCTGAAGGTCCACACGAACCGTGGCGCTGCCGACTGCGGACATCTGATCCAACGCGCCGCCATCAAGTTCCAACAGGAACCAGTCGGCCCCGTCCCAATGCAGTTGCCGCTCACGCTGCTGCCCCCAGAAACGCCACTGGGCACAGCCGGTCGCGGCCAACGCGGCACCGCAGATCACTATTAAAATCATAGCTGCCTGCGCTTGTGTGGCGCCGGTCAATGCCCCAAAGATCAACCAAAGACAGGGTACCCAGCCCAGCAGCCAAAGCACGACGAGGACACGCCGCAGCGGCGGCGTTCGCCCAATGGGGTAGGTCACGCTTGGGGGATGGTGCATGTCAGCGCCTGACACGACGTCGATCCAACCGGCCAGGCGCTGCCACAGCAGCGCCCACAGAAACACCAACGGCCGCAAAGCGGCCGCCGGAAGTGGTCAGGTTCGGCAAAGAATCAAACGCGCTTGAACACCAGCGCGCCGTTGGTACCGCCGAAACCATAGTTGTTCTTCAACGCGTATTCAAAGCTCATATCCCGCGCGGTGTTGGCGCAGTAGTCCAGGTCACAGCCTTCGCCGGGCTGCCCCAGGTTGATCGTTGGCGGCAGCTTCTGATCGCGCAGCGCAAGGATGGTGTAGACACTTTCGACACCGCCCGCACCGCCCAGCAAATGCCCGGTCATCGATTTGGTGGAACTGACCACCACCGACTTGGCGTGATCGCCCAGCGCGGCCTTGATGGCATTGGTTTCGTTCAGATCGCCCAAAGGGGTGGAGGTGCCGTGGGCGTTGACGTAACCGATGGCGTCCGGGTTAACGCCGGCATTGCGCAGCGCACCCTGCATGGCGCGACGTGGGCCATCCAGGCTGGGCGCAGTCATGTGGCCTGCGTCGGCGCTCATGCCGAAGCCCACCAATTCGGCGTAGATGGTGGCACCACGCTTCTTGGCACGCTCGTACTCTTCGAGCACGACGACGCCAGCGCCCTCGCCCAGCACGAAGCCGTCGCGTTCGGCATCCCAGGGGCGCGAAGCGGCCTTGGGGTCGTCGTTGCGGGTGGAGAGCGCCCGCATGGCGGCAAAGCCGCCAATGCCCAGCGGGCATACCGTTGCTTCAGCGCCGCCAGCCAGCATCACGTCGGCATCGCCGTACTCGATCAGGCGACCGGCTTCACCAATGCAGTGCAAGCCGGTGGTGCAGGCGGTGGCGATCGACAGGTTCGGCCCCTTGAAGCCAAACTTCATCGACACGTGCCCCGCCACCATGTTGACGATGGAGGCAGGTACAAAAAATGGAGAGATGCGGCGCGGACCGCGCGACATCCATTCGCCATGCGTTTCCTCGATCATCGGCAAACCGCCAATGCCCGAGCCAATCACACAGCCAATTCTCTCGGCCAGCTCTTCATTCAGCGCCTCGCCCGTGGGCAAGCCGGCATCCTGCACCGCCTGTGCGGCAGCAACGATCCCGTAGTGAATGAAGGTGTCCATGGTGCGCAACTCCTTCGTCGAAATGAACGGCGAAAGGTCGAGCCCGCGCACCTCGCCCGCAAAGCGGCAGGCAAAGGCGCTGGCGTCGAAGCGCGTGATGGTGTCAATGCCCGAACTTCCGGCCAGGATATTGGCCCAGTTCTCTGCCACCGTGTTGCCCACGGGGCTGACGCAACCTAAACCAGTAACAACTACACGGCGTCGGGTCATTCGCAATCAGGCTTTCTTGCTGTTGGCGTAGTCGATGGCGGCTTGCACCGTGGTGATCTTCTCGGCGTCTTCGTCCGGGATCTCGATGCCGAATTCGTCTTCCAGCGCCATCACCAGTTCCACTGTGTCCAGCGAGTCTGCACCCAGATCGGCCACGAAGGCTTTTTCGTTCGTTACTTGAGACTCTTCCACACCGAGTTGTTCGGCAATGATTTTCTTGACACGTGCTTCGATATCGCTCATGGATTCCCTCTAAGGGTTATGAAAAACGGAGATTTTACCCGTGCTTACAGCGCTATTTGTCACGACGTAGACACGGGTGGTGAGATGGCCGATTAGGCCATGAACATGCCGCCGTTGACGTGCAATTCTTGCCCCGTCACGTAAGCGGCCTGCGGGCTTGCCAGGTAGGCCACCGCGTGTGCGATGTCCGCTGGCTCACCCAGCCGGCCCAGGGGTATCTGGGCCGTCAGGGATTTCTGTTGGTCGTCCGACAGCGCGGCCGTCATGTCGGTGGCAATGAAGCCGGGCGCGACGCAATTGACGGTGATGGATCGGCTGCCCAGCTCGCGCGCCAGTGCGCGCGTCATGCCGGCAACGCCGGCTTTGGCGGCGGCGTAGTTGGCCTGGCCAGGGTTGCCGGAAGCGCCCACCACGCTGGTAATGCTGATGATGCGGCCGTAGCGCTGCTTCATCATGGGCCGCATCACGGCCCGGCTCATGCGAAAGACGGCCTTGAGGTTGGTGTCCAGCACGGCGTCCCAGTCCTCGTCCTTCAGGCGCATGGCCAGCATGTCGCGGGTGATGCCGGCGTTGTTGACCAGCACGTGCAGCGCGCCATGCGTTTTGACGATCTGCTCGATCAGCGCCTCAGCGGCGGCGGCGTCGTTCACATCCAGCGTGGCACCGCGGCTGCCAGGGTGGGCGGCCAGTGCAGCGCTGATCTTCTCGGCGCCTGCGTCCGAGGTGGCGGTGCCGATCACCGTCATGCCGCCTGCCGCCAGTTCGTGCGCGATGGCCGCGCCAATGCCGCGCGACGCGCCCGTCACCAGGGCGATCTGCCCCGTCATCGTGTTGTCTGCCATGTTCGGTTTTCTCGTGCTGTCCGGCCTCAGGCGGCCTGCCCGACGGCCAGCTTGACCTCTGCCAGCGTAGCCGGATCGTACATGGCAAGGCCAGTCAATTCAGCGTCAATGCGTTTGGTCATGCCGGCCAGCACCTTGCCAGGGCCGCATTCAACCACGGTATGCAGGCCCATGGCCTTGATTTTCTGGATGCACTCCACCCAGCGCACCGGGCCAAAGGCCTGCCGATACAGCGCGTCGCGGATGGCCTGCGGGTCAGATTCGATCGCCACGTCGATGTTGTTGACCACGGGAATCTTCGGCTCGGTCAGGTTGACGCTTTCCAGCGCCACCTTCAGCCTGTCGGCCGCGGGCTTCATCAGGCTGGAATGGAATGGGGCGGACACGGACAGGAGCAGCGCGCGCTTGGCCCCCATGCCTTTGAGCACTTCACACGCCTTGTCGACGGCGGCCTTAGTCCCGGCGATCACGGTTTGCACCGGATCGTTGAAATTGACCGCCTCTACGATTTCAGTGCCATTTTGGCCCATAGCGCCCGTCACGTCAGCGCAACCAGCTATCACTTTTGCAGCATCCAGACCCAAGATGGCCGCCATGGCGCCAGTGCCCACAGGCACGGCGTCCTGCATGGCAGCGGCGCGCAGACGCACCAGGCGCACCGCCTCTGCCAGGCCCAGCGACTGGGCGGCCACCAGGGCGGAATACTCGCCCAGCGAATGGCCAGCCACGGCAGCGGGCAGATCGCGCCCTTCGGCCTGCCAGGCGCGCCAGCAGGCCACACCGGCCACCAGCATCACCGGCTGGGTGTTGGTCGTCAGCGCCAGGGCTTCCTTGGGGCCGCTGCGGATCAGCGCGCCCAGGTCTTCGCCCAGGGCGTCCGAGGCTTCCTGCACGGTGGCTTGCACGGCGGGGTGATCGCCCCACGCGTCCAACATGCCCACCGACTGCGACCCCTGACCAGGAAAGACAAATGCAACAGGTTTCATATCCACGAATGCCGAAAAGCTATCTGGCGGCAAAAATGTTGGGATGGCGCTGTGTGAAGGGCTGCCCCTCACAGATTCAGCAACACGGCGCCCCAGGTAAAGCCGCCGCCCACACCTTCCAGCAGCAGGGTCTGCCCCGGAAGGATCTGGCCGCTGCGCACGCCGTGGTCCAGCGCCAGGGGAATCGAAGCGGCGGAGGTGTTGCCGTGCTCGTGCACGGTGACGATGACTTTCTCAAGCGGCAGGCGCAGCTTCTTGGCCGTGCCGTGCATGATGCGGATGTTGGCCTGGTGCGGAATCAGCCAGTCGATGTCCGATTCCTGCTTGCCGGCCTTGGCCAGCACCGCGCGCGCTGCCTTGTCCAGCACGCCCACGGCCAGCTTGAACACCGCCTGGCCGTCCATCCTCAACAGCGGGTCGCCCAGCACCTGCCCGCCGGATACGTGACCGGGCACACACAGAATGTCGACGTACTTACCATCGGCATGCAAATCGCTGGCCAGAATGCCCGGCGTATCGGATGCCTGCAGCACCACGGCGCCCGCGCCGTCGCCAAACAGCACGCAGGTGCCGCGGTCGTTCCAGTTCAGGATGCGGCTGAATACCTCGGCGCCGATCACCAGCACTTTGCTGGCCGTGCCGTTGCCGATCATCGCGTCGGCCACGGTCAGGGCATAGACGAAGCCGCTGCACACCGCCTGAATGTCGAACACCGGGCAACCGGCGATCCCCAGCTTGTGCTGCACGATCGCGGCCGTGGACGGAAACACCATGTCCGGCGTGGACGTGGCCACGATGATCAGGTCGATATCGCCAGGCTGCAGGCCGGCGGCTTCCAGCGCCGCGCGCGCAGCGGGCACGGCCAAGTCGCTGGCGGGCACATCGGGGGCGGCGAAGTGGCGTGCCTGGATGCCGGTGCGCTCGACGATCCATTGGTCGGACGTCTCTATACCGCGCGCGGCCAATTCTTTCACCAGGTCGTCGTTGCTGACCCGGCGTGGCGGCAAATAGCTACCGGTACCGGCAATGCGTGAATAGCGTCTGCTCATCTAGGCGGATAGTGAATTGAAGAAATGCCAGCCGTGCGGTATGAAATGCACGTCAGGCTTGCACATCGGCCTGGTGCACCGCAGGCGCCGCCGCCTGGGCCAGCAAAGGTGCCGCGTGGGCAATGCGGGCCTGAACACGCTCAAGCAGCTGGTGGCGTGCCGCATCATACGCGCGCACCATCGCCGCCTCGAAAGCCAATGCATCGGCTGAGCCGTGGCTCTTGAACACCAGCCCGCGCAGGCCCAGCAGCGCAGCGCCGTTGTAGCGCCGGTGGTCCAAGCGCTTCTTGAGCGCCGACAACACTGGATAGGCGATCAGTGCCGCCAGCTTGGTGCCGATGTTGCGCATGAATTCCTCGCGCAGAAACTGCATGATCATCGTCGCCAGCCCTTCCGTGGTCTTGAGCGCGACGTTGCCGACAAAGCCGTCGCACACCACGATGTCGGCGGTGCCCTTGAAGATGTCGTTGCCTTCGACGTTGCCCACGAAGTTCAGGTCGCCCGACTTGGCGGCGGCGCGCAGCAATTCGCCCGCGCGCTTGATTTCGTCGCTGCCCTTGATCACCTCTTCGCCGATGTTCAGCAGGCCCACGGTCGGCGCCGGATCGTCGTTGAGCACCGACACCAGGGCCGAGCCCATCACCGCAAATTGCAACAGGTGCTCGGCCGTGCAGTCGACATTGGCGCCCAGATCCAGCACCGTGGTGGCGCCGCCCTTGACGTTCGGCAATTGCGTGGCAATGGCGGGGCGTTCAATGCCATCGAGGGTTTTGAGAAGGTAGCGCGCGATCGCCATCAACGCACCGGTGTTGCCGGCCGATATGGCGACCTGGGCCGCGCCGCTTTTCACCTGTTCCACCGCCACGCGGGTCGATGAATCCTTCTTGCGACGCAAAGCCACTTCGACCGAATCGTCCATGGTGACGACTTCACTGGCCGGAACGATCTGGGCGCGATCATGGCTGAAGCCGCTGAGTGCCTCTGGCTGGCCGACCAGCAACAGCCGGCTGTCCGGGTACCGATCAAGAAATTGACGGCAGGCCTGCAAGGTGACCTTGGGGCCATGGTCTCCGCCCATGCAGTCGACTGCCAGAACAATCATGCAAGCCTCATCCAAGCGCCGGGCTCAAACGGCCCGGCAACGCATAAAAAAGTACGCCCCGAATCGGGAGCCAGAAACAACGAAAGCCCGAACTGCACCCACGCAGCAACGGGCCAACGAGTGTACCGACTTCATCACCGATCATCCTGCCAAACCGCCCTGCCCCAACGGGGAACAGCGCGCCTTGGCCTGTGGCCGGGCCCGCCAGTCGATCAGGCTTCGGTTTTGGGCTTGATGACCTGGCGACCACGGTAAAAGCCATTGGGGCTGATGTGGTGACGCAGGTGGGTTTCGCCGGTGGTTGGCTCCACGGCAATGCCGGGCGCGTTCAGGGCGTTGTGCGAACGGTGCATGCCGCGCTTGGAAGGCGACTTTTTGTTTTGCTGAACAGCCATGGTGGCTCCTTGAAATGTGTCAGGCAGCGCAATCGCGGTTTGCGTGCACCACCCTGCAATGAATGAGTTGACTACCCTAGCCGGCCTTGCCGGCGCCTTCAGCTTGCTGCCTTTGCCCGAGGGGCGCTGCCGCGAATGCGCGGCGGCCACCAAGAACGCGGGCTCCATCGGCCGCCCCATGATGGACGGCCGCACGCCAAGCGAAGCCCGCGATTATAGCCTGCAATCCAGTCGACTGGCCAGCGCGGCCACTTGGCCGGGCCAGCTTTGCTATGGTTTTTTGTCTTTCAAGGCCGCCAGGGCGGCAAACGGATGGGGTTTTTCCTCAGCCGTTTCCTCAAAATCGTCCGTTTGCACGCTGTGCAGCACGCCCGCCGGGCAGCTTTCGTGGCTGGGCACCAGCGGCATGGCCATCAGCACCTCGTCCTCGATCAGCCCAAGCAGGTTGAAGTCGGTCGACATTTCAAGCACATCGTCTTCCGACTCGTCGTCCAGCGACGCGGCGGTGTCCTCGTCAGGCACAAAGACGAAATGGCGGTCGATGTCGATCGGCGTCGCCACCACGTCCATGCAGCGCTGGCAAGTCAGCGGCAGTTCGGCCTGCACGCGCAGGTGAATGGCGGGGCGCACGCTGCCGTCAGCGGCCGTGCGCGACTCGCCTTGGGCCTGCCATTTCAAGGTCAAATCGGTCTCTGGCGCGTGCAGTTCCTGCGCTAGCCGCTCATATTTTTGAAGCGGATCGTCACCGGTCATGGCCGCCTTGGCTTGGGTGAACGTGGCAACGTTCAGATGGCGCGGGTTGACTGTCTTGCTCATGGCGCCAGTGTAAGAGAATCGACCGCCATGAATGCCCCCGCCCCCACCGCTGCCCCGCCCCGTCCGCTGATTCTGGGCTCCACCTCACGCTATCGGGCTGAATTGCTCGCCCGCCTGAATGTGCCGTTTGACACCGTGGCGCCCAACGTGGACGAAACCCCTGGTGCTGATGAAGCGCCACGCGCCCTGGCACAGCGCCTGGCCCTGGCCAAGGCACGCGACGTGGCAGCGCGCCACCCCCAGGCGCTGGTGATCGGCTCCGACCAGGTGGCCGACCTGCACGGCGAGCCACTGGGCAAGCCCGGCACGCACGAACGCGCCACGGCGCAGCTGCAGCGCATGCGCGGGCAAACGGTGATCTTTCAGACCGCCCTGGCCGTGGTGTGCCAGGCCAGCGGTTTCGAGCAGGTCGACACGGCCGCCGTGGAGGTGCGCTTTCGCGATCTGAGCGATGCCGAGATCGAGCGTTACCTGCGCGCCGAGCAGCCTTACGACTGCGCTGGCTCGGCCAAAAGCGAGGGGCTGGGTATTGCCTTGCTGGACGCCATCGTCAGCGACGATCCCACGGCGCTGATTGGCTTGCCGCTGATCCGCACCACCCGCCTGTT
The DNA here is from genome assembly GCA_017997715.1 of Ottowia sp. Classification (GTDB taxonomy): domain Bacteria; phylum Pseudomonadota; class Gammaproteobacteria; order Burkholderiales; family Burkholderiaceae_C; genus Ottowia. The sequence continues at coordinate 44,019 of JAGOEM010000003.1, read as the reverse complement.
GCGCGCCGCCGGGCTTAGCCTGCCATGAGCGCCACCCCACCCCGTGGCCGGCTGTTGCTGGTCCCCACACCGCTGGATCACGGTTGCGACAGCCTGTCGCCGCTGGACGCGGTGCTGCCGCTGGCCACCATCCAGGCCGCCGCCGCCCTGGGCTGCTGGATCAGCGAAAACGCCAAGTCGACCCGCGCGTTTCTCAAGCGCGTGGCCGACGTGTGCCCGCTGGCCACGCCCGTACAGGCGCAGCAGATCACCGAGCTGCCGCGCGAGGTGCACAAGAAAGGCGACCACGGCGCCAACGGGGCACGGGTGAACGCCCGCGCCCTGCTGGCACCGGCCTTGCAAGGCCAGGATGTGGGCCTGATCAGCGAAGCCGGCATGCCGGCCATCGCCGATCCGGGCAGTTCGGTGGTGCGCGCGGCGCACGAGCTGGGCCTGCAGGTTGTGCCGCTCAGCGGGCCGGTGTCATTGATGCTGGCTTTGGCGGCCAGCGGTTTGAATGGGCAGAATTTTGCGTTCGTCGGCTATCTGCCGCGTGAAGGGCCGGCGCGCCTGCAGCGCATTCAAGAGCTGGAAAAGCTGGCGCTGCGCACCGGCCAGACCCAGCTTTTCATCGAAACGCCCTACCGCAATGCTGCCCTGCTCCAGGCCTTGGTGCAGCAGCTGCAGCCCACCACCCGCCTGGCCGTGGCCAGCGGCCTGACCTTGCCTGCGCCGCAGGTGCGCAGCATGCTTGCGAAGCAGTGGCGGGACGATTTGGGCGATCTGCTTGCCGACACGGCGGCATGGGGTGCCCCGGCGGTGTTCGCGTTCGGCCCCTGAGCGCGGCGCACAAAACCCAGGAAGTGCGGGCCTGACTGCTTCAAGCGCGTGCGCGACGAACGACGTTCGGCGGGCGGAGGAGGTATGAACGCATTCCACGCCGGCCCTGAGGCGCCACAAAACCACCTGCTGGGCGTTGCAAACGCTCGCCATCGCAAGCGCCATGGCTGCGCTTCGCATCTTGATCGGACGAGTCCGGGCACGCTTTTCGGCCTCGCCGGATTCACTCACAGCCTCTGAATGCCACGGCGATCCCGCGCGGCAGCGATCCCACGCGGCGTCAGCCGCCGATCAGACCTGCCACTTGGCCAGCAGGTTCTCGGGCGAGAGGCTGTCGTAAGCCTCAAACGGCTGATGGATCCAGGGGTTGGACGGCAGGTCTTCCACCGAATAGTCGGCATTGAAGCTGGAGCAGCCCTTGGTCCAGATCACCGCGGTGCGCAGCTCGGTGATGGGGGAATAGTTGTTGCGAAGGCGCTCCACCACGGCCTGCAGCGTAACGCCGGTGTCGGCCAGGTCGTCCACCAGCAGCACCTTGCCGGCGATCTGGCCCTTGGGCGTGGTGATGTAGTGCGCGATGTCCAGGTGCCCTTGCTGCGTGCCGGCGTCGGCGCGGTAAGAGCTGGTGGACATGATGGCCAGCGGCACGTTGAAGATGCGGCTGAGGATGTCGCCAGGGCGCATGCCGCCCCGCGCCAGACACAGGATGGTGTCGAACTTCCAGCCGGATTGGTGCACCTTGATGGCCAGTTTCTCGACCAGGTTGTGGTACTCGTCGTAGCTCACGTACAGGTGTTTTCCGTCTTCGGTCAGCATCCCATTTTGCTCCTCAATCAATAGCTGGTTGCGCCCGCTGCACAAGCGCTACAGGCATATTTGGCTTAAAAAATCAGGCCAGGAACGGGTGGCGCATCATGATCGTGTGATCGCGGTCCGGGCTGGTCGAAATCACATGGATCGGCACGCCGGTGGCGTGCTCGATGCGCTGCAGGTACAGGCGCGCGCTGATCGGCAGCTTGGCGTATTCGGTGACGCCGACGGTGCTTTCGCTCCAGCCTTCCAGCGTTTCGTAGATGGGCTTGCAGCGGGCGATGTCGTCGGCGCCCAGCGGCAGGATGTCGATCGGCTCGCCGTCCAGCTCGTAGCCCACGCACAGCAGCAATTCGTCCAGGCCGTCCAGCACGTCCAGCTTGGTGATGCACAGGCCCGACAGGCCGTTGACCTGCGCGCTGCGCTTGAGCAGCGCCGCGTCAAACCAGCCGCAGCGACGGCTGCGCCCGGTGGTCACGCCTTTTTCGGCGCCCACGGTGCTCATGTGATAGCCCGGTGTGCCGGGGGTTTCCCAGTCCAGCTCGGTCGGGAACGGGCCGCCACCCACGCGCGTGCAGTAGGCCTTGGTGATGCCCAGGATGTAGTGCAGCATGCCCGGGCCCACGCCCGCGCCGGCGGCCGCGTTGCCGGCCACGCAGTTGCTGGAGGTGACGTACGGGTAGGTGCCGTGGTCCACGTCCAGCAGCGTGCCCTGCGCGCCTTCAAACAGCAGGTTGGCGCCGTTCTTGTGTGCCTCGTTCAATTCGCGCGACACGTCGGCCAGCATGGGCACCACGGCCTTGGCCTGGTGCATGGCTTCGTCGTAGATGGCGTCGAACTGCAGGGCGCCGTCTTTCAGGTAGGGCGTCAGCGTTTCGTTGAACTGCAGCTTGGCCGAACCCAGGTAGCCCAGCAGCACGTGGTTGTACAGGCCCAGCAGCTCGCGCAGCTTGGTGGCAAAGCGTTCGGGGTGGCGCAGATCCTGCGCGCGCAGCGCCCGGCGGGCGATCTTGTCTTCGTAGGCCGGGCCAATGCCACGGCCGGTGGTGCCGATCTTTTCGCTGCCATGCTGTTCGCGCGCGGCTTCGCGGGCGATGTCCAGCACGGCGTGCAGCGGCAGGATCAGCGGGCAGGCTTCGCTGACGCGCAGGCGGTCGCGCACCTGCACGCCCGCCCGTTCCAGCCCTTCGATTTCTTCCAGCAGCTTGGTCGGCGACAGCACCACGCCGTTGCCGATGTAGCACTTGACGCCGGGGCGCATGATGCCGCTGGGTATCAGGTGCAGTGCCGTGGTGACACCGTTGATCACCAGCGTGTGGCCTGCGTTGTGGCCACCCTGAAAGCGCACCACACCTTGCGCGCTTTCGGTCAGCCAGTCCACCAGTTTGCCTTTGCCCTCGTCGCCCCACTGGGTGCCGACGACAACGACGTTGCGTCCATCTGTACGTGCCATGTCAGAGTTTTCCAATTGGTTGAACCAGCCATTGCCCCGCGGCCTGAATCAGCTCGCGGTCGCAATCAAATTCGTCGGTTTCGTTGTCGTGCCCGGGCAGCACGCAGACCACCGTTTCGCCCCGGCTGCGCAGCGAACGTACGGCTGCGTGCAAATCGGGGGCTTCGCTCCAGGGTGCGCGAATGGCCGCGCGCAAGGGGCGCTCGGTCGCTGCGCGCACCAGTTGCTTGACGTCGAGGCTGAAGCCAACGGCCGGCCGCTCGCGGTCCAGCTTGTGGCCGAACACGGCGCCTACGCCGTCGTAGCGGCCGCCGCGCAGCAGCGCCTCGCCGGTGCCACGGGCATACACGGCAAAGCGCACGCCGGTGTAGTAGCCGTAGCCACGCGCATCGGACAAATCAAAGCTGACGTTGACGCCTTCCAGGCGCGACGCCAGCCACTTCAAATTAGATAGCGCTTCACGCACACCAGGAAAGCGCTGCAGGGCGATTTCAGCCTCATCCAGCACTTCAACGCCGCCGTACAGCGTGACCAGGGCCAGCAGGCCTTCGCGCGAAGCGGCGGGAAAACTCGCCGTCAAGCGGGCGATCTCGCTCACGTCCTTGGCGGCCAGCGCTTCGTGCACATCAGCCAGGATCTGCGGATCGGCCATCACGCCGGCCAGCAACGCCCGCACGATGCGTGCATCGCCCAGGTCAACCGACGCGTTGGCCACCCGGGCGGCGCTCAGGCAGTCCAGCGCCAGCGAGAGGATTTCCAGATCGGCCTCACGCCCGGCGTGGCCATAGATTTCAGCGCCAAACTGCAGCGGCTCGCGCGTGGCGTGCGGGCGTTCTGGCCGCGTGTGCAGCACCGGGCCGCAGTAGCAAAGGCGCGTGATGGCCTGGCGACCCAGCAAGTGCGCGTCGATCCGCGCCACCTGCGGCGTGGTGTCGGCACGCACGCCCAGCGAACGGCCAGACAACTGGTCGACCAGCTTGAAGGTTTGCAGATTGAGCGCTTCACCGGTGCCGGTGAGCAGCGACTCGAGGTGCTCGATAAGGGGCGGAATCACCAGCTCGTAGCCGTAGCTGCGGGAGGTGTCGAGCAATTCGCGGCGGAGTTCTTCGATGTGCCGGGCCTCTGAGGGCAGTACATCGGCGATGTGATCCGGCAAGAGCCAGGCGGACATGGGCTGAAGTTCGCGGGGCTGTTAAAAACGTGATTCTACCGGCGCCGCGCGTGCGGTTTGCGCCGGCCCGGTCAAGTCAGACGAAACTGATCAACAACAGCAGGCCCAACACCACGCTGATCAGTCCGTAGAAGCGCAATTGGCCGTCCTTCAACAAGGCCAGCTGTGCCATCACGCGGCGCCAGGCTTGTGGCGCAATCAGTGGCATCAATCCTTCCAGGATCAAGGCCACGCCCAGCGCGGCCAGCAGCAGCGTGAAGCCGTCCACGGTGCTGGCGCGCTGCTGGCGTGCCTCAGCGGCGCGAGGCTTGTGGCGCGCGCATGTTGCCGAAGAACTCGGTCGCGGCGGGGTCGATCACAAGGACATCGCCCTTCTTGCCGACGCTGCTCTTGTAGGCATCAAGGCTGCGGTAGAACTGGGCAAACTGCGGGTCTTTGCCGAACGATTCGCCGTACACCTTGGTGGCTTCGGCATCGCCTTCACCGCGCACTTTTTCTGCATCGCGGTAGGCATTGGCCACCGTGACTTCGCGCTGGCGGTCGGCATCGGCGCGAATCTGCTCGCCTTCGGCTGCGCCGGTGGACCGCAGTTCGTTGGCGACACGCTGGCGTTCGGCCTGCATGCGGCGGTAGACCGATTCGGTGATGGCTTCAACGTAGTCGGCGCGCGTGATGCGCACGTCCACCACATCAATGCCCCAGGGCTTGGCGCCCTTGACCGATTCGGTCACTTCGCGCTTCACATCGGCCATCAGGGTTTCACGCCGGGTGGAGATCAGCTCGCGCACCGTGCGGCGGTTGATCTCTTCCTGGAAGGCGTTGCGCACCACGCGGTTGAGCTGCGTGGCACCCGCGCTTTCGTCCAGGCCCACGTTGCGGATGTAGGCCTGCGGATCGGTGATGCGCCAGCGCACGTACCAGTCGATGACGACGCGCTGCTTCTCGGCCGTCAGCACAGGTTCGGTGTCCATGCTGTCCAGCGTCAACAGGCGCTTGTCGATGTAGCGCACGTTCTGTATCGGCGGCGGCAGCTTGAAGCTGAGCCCCGGTTCGGTAATGACCCGCTGGATCTGCCCCAGCTGGTAGACGACGCCAAATTGGCGCTGATCCACAACGAACATCGTGGAGGCCGCCAGGGCCAGCAGGATGAGGACGGTGGTGCCGATGAATCCAACTCTGTTCATGTCACGCTCTTGAATCAGCGGGTTTCACGCTCGCGGCTGCGAGCGTTGTCGCGTGCGCGCGCGTCGGCGGGCACCTGTGTGGATGGTGACGGCGCGGCAGGCGCGGCCTGGGCGGGCACGGTGGTGGCGTTCACGGTGGCACCAGAGGCCTGCATCACCTTGTCGAGCGGCAGGTACATCAGGTTGCCGCCGGATTTGCTGTCGATGATGATCTTGTTCACGCCGCTGTAGATCTGCTGCATGGTGTCGACGTACATGCGATCGCGCGTGACCTGCGGTGCCTTCTGGTATTCGCCCAGCACCGAATTGAAGCGCTGCGTATCACCCTGCGCCTGCGCCACGATACGCGCCTTGTAGCCTTCCGCCTCTTCCTTCAGGCGGGCGGCGGTACCCACTGCGCGGGGCACCACGTCGTTGGCGTAGGCCTGCGCCTCGTTCTTGACGCGTTCACGTTCCTGGCCGGCCTTCAGCACGTCATCGAAGGCAGCCTGCACCTGCTCAGGCGGACGCACGCCGCCTTGCTGCATGTTCACGGCGACCACTTCGATGCCGACCTTGTAGCGATCCAGGATGGTCTGCATCAGGTCGCGCACGCGCGGCGCAATCTGATCGCGCTCGTCGGCCATGGCGTTGTCCATGGTCATCTTGCCCACCACTTCACGCACCGCGCTGTCGGCCGCCTGCACCACCGCGTCGGCGGGGTTCTTGCTTTCGAACAGGTAGGCACGTGCGTCGTTCAGGCGGTATTGCACCGCAAACTTGATTTCAACGATGTTCTCGTCCTGCGTCAGCATGGCGGATTCGCGCAGGCCGGTGGACTTGATGATGCTGTCGCGCCCCACATCGACCGAGCGGATCTGCGTCACATTGATCGTTTCCTGGCGCTGGATCGGGTAGGGCAAACGCCAGTTGAAACCCGCACCCACCGTTGAGTGGTACTTGCCAAACTGCGTGATGACGGCCTGCTGGCCTTCCTGCACGATGAAAAAGCCGGTGCCCAGCCAAATCAGGACGGCCACCACGGCAATCACGCCGATGCCCTTGCCGGCGTTCTTCATGTCAGGTTGAAAGCCACCGGGGCCGCCGCTGCTGCCAGGCCGGCGGTTGCCGCCGCCGCCGCCGAACAGCCCGCCCAATTTGCGGCTGAAATCGCGCCAGAGCTCGTCCAGATCGGGAGGCCCCTGGTTGGGGCCGCGGCCACCACTGGGGGGCTGCGCGCGTGGCGGCTCGCTGGGGGCGGGACGGGGAGGATCGGCCGGGCGCTGATCCTCAGGACGGGGTTCGTCCTGCTGATTGGCGTCGTCGCCCCGGCCCCAGCGCGGGTCGTTCAGGTTGAACATGCCCCGAAGGCGCTCGGGCCAGCCGGCCGGGCGCAGGGTGTGGTAACGGTCGTTCATTCGTTGGTCATCGGGCTGTGCAACCCGTCATTGTGCCCAAAGGCCATGCGTCTATCGTTGGTCTCGGCATCCTGCGGCGCCACGGCCGCCGCCTGGGCCCGCCGGGCCAGTTCGCTGCGCAGCAGGGGCAGCCCTTCGCCAGTGCTGGCGCTGGCAAAAATACGGTCAAACAGCTGGCCATCCAGATCCATGCGATCTTGCAGGGCCAGCGGTCGCTTGGCGTCGTCCATCGCGTCCAGCTTGTTGAACACCACCAGTTGCGGCACGTCCAGCGCACCGATTTCGCTCAGCACACGCTGGACTTCAAGCATTTGCTCGTGCCAGGCAGGGTTGGCTGCATCGACCACGTGCAGCAGCAAATCGGCATCGGCCGCTTCCTGCAAGGTGGCTTCAAACGCTTCGACCAGCCCGTGTGGCAGATCGCGGATGAAACCCACGGTGTCCGACAAGGACACCGAACGCCCACCGCCCTCCTGGTCGCCCAGATAGAGCTGACGGGTGGTGGTATCGAGCGTGGCGAACAGCTGATCCGCCGCATAGGCCCGCGCCTTGACGAGGGCGTTGAACAGCGTCGATTTGCCCGCGTTGGTGTAGCCCACCAGGGAAATGCTGAAGGTCTCGCGCCGCTCGCGCTGGCGTCGCTGGGTCTGGCGCTGGCGTTTCACCTTGGTCAGGCGCTCCTTGGTGCGCTTGATGGCGTCGCTGATGATGCGGCGATCCAGTTCGATCTGGGTTTCGCCAGGGCCACCGCGGCCACCAATACCGCCTTGCTGGCGCTCAAGGTGGCTCCAGCGGCGCACCAAACGGGTGCTCAGGTATTGCAGGCGCGCCAGTTCGACCTGCAACTTGCCTTCATGGCTGCGTGCGCGCTGGGCAAAAATCTCGAGGATCAGCAGCGTGCGGTCGTTCACGGGCAGGCCAATGGCCCGCTCCAGGTTGCGTTGCTGGACGGGGCTGAGGGCCTGGTCGAACAGCACTTCGACCGCGCCATGGCTTTGCGCCAGCGCGCGAATCTCTTCCACCTTGCCACTGCCCACGAAGAGCGCCGCATCCGGCGCCTTGCGCTTGCAGGTCAACCGGGCCACTGGCTGCAGGCCAGCGGTTTCGGCCAGTAAACCCAACTCTTCCAACTCGCCGTCGAAAAAGGGCGCGCCCAAGTCAACGCCAACCAGCAAGGCGGCAATTCGGTCAGGGGCTCGGGTGTCGGGCAAGGGGATATAAAAATAGAAAGCCCATCCGCACAACGCTCATATTTCAGGAGCTGCTTGCGCTGGATGGGCGCCGGTTAGGGCCTCAATTGGGTTCGGAATCAGCACCCTCGGCAGGGGTCTGAAAATTCACCGCGCGACCGGGCACGATGGTGGAAATTGCGTGCTTGTAAACCATCTGGGTGACGGTGTTACGCAGCAAAACCACGTACTGGTCGAACGATTCGATCTGGCCTTGCAGCTTGATGCCGTTGACGAGGTAAATCGACACCGGAATGTGCTCTCTGCGCAAGGTATTGAGGAAGGGGTCTTGTAGCAGTTGCCCTTTATTGCTCACGATATTCTCCGTGTTCTACGAACGTGTTGAGGGGGTTGGAACTTACCATATAGGGACGGCAAGCGCGACGACAAGAGGCGATGTGCAGATTCCGTCACGGTTGGCGCACGTCGCCAGCAGGTTACGAGTCTTTATCGGTGTACGGGTTCCGTGCCGATTTCAAATCGACACGCAATGGTGTGCCGACCAGGTCAAACGCCTTGCGAAAGCGCCCTTCCAGGTAGCGTCGATAGGTGTCGGTCACCCCTTCCAGCGAGTTGCCGTGCACCACGATCACCGGGGGATTCATGCCGCCCTGGTGCGCATAGCGCAGCTTGGGCCGGAACATGCCACTGCGCTTGGGCTGCTGAAACTGCACCGCTTCCAGCAGCAGACGGGTGAGTTGCGGGGTCGGCATCTTGCGCATGGCGGCCGAGTAGGCCTTGGCGATCGATGTCCACACCGGGCCCAGGCCTTGGCGCTTCTTGGCCGAGATGAAGTGGATCTCAGCGAATTTCAGGAATGGCAGGCGCGTCTCGATCGAGCGCTGCACCTGCTCGCGCTGGTAGGCATCCACCGCGTCCCATTTGTTGACCGCCAGCACCACGGCGCGGCCAGCCTCCAGAACGAAGCCCGCGATGTGGGCATCCTGATCCGTCACGCCCTGCGTCGCATCCAGCAACAGCAAAACGACGTTGGCCGATTCAATGGCCTGCAGGGTCTTGACGACCGAGAACTTCTCGATCGCCTCGAACACCTTGCCCTTGCGCCGCAGACCGGCGGTGTCGATCAGCTCGAACTTTTTGCCGCCGCGCTCGAATGGCACGGAAATGGCGTCGCGCGTGGTGCCGGGAAGGTCGTAGGCAACCAGCCGCTCCTCGCCCAGCCAGGCGTTGATGAGTGTGGATTTGCCCACGTTGGGGCGCCCCGCCACGGCCAGACGGATGATGCCGTCGTCCACCCGCTCGGGCTCTTCCTCGTCCTCGGTCAGCCCCAGGGCGTCCAGCGCCGCGTCCAGCATGCTACGCACGCCTTCACCGTGCGATGCCGACACGGGCAGCACTTCGCCCAGGCCCAGTTCATAGAACTCGGCCAGTTGCACGCCTTCGCGCATGCCTTCGGCCTTGTTCGCAACCAGAATGCAGATCTTGCCCAGGCGCCGCAGTTCGTTGGCGATGTCGTGGTCCTGGCCGGAAACGCCGGCGCGCCCATCCACGACGAAGATGACGACATCGGCCTCGGCGATGGCCTGGCGCGTCTGCTTGGCCATCTCGCGAAAGATGCTGCCCTCGCCCGCTTCGGGTTCAAACCCGCCGGTGTCGATGACGATGTATTCGCGGTTGCCCAGGCGGCCCTGGCCATAGTGGCGGTCGCGCGTCAGTCCGGCGTAGTCGGCCACGATCGCATCGCGGCTCTTGGTAAGGCGATTGAACAACGTGGACTTGCCCACGTTCGGGCGGCCAACGAGGGCCAGTACGGGTTTCACTTGGGCAGGCTTTCTGCGATCTCAGTCCGGGCGGAAGCCGTACACGCCACCATTGCGCGTCACGACCACCAAGGTATTGCCTGCCAGTACGGGCGCCACGGCGATGCCCGAACTGTCGGTGCTGACACGTGTCAGCGGCGAGCCATCTTCACGCGACAGGAAATGCACCAAGCCGCTTTCATCGCCCACCACGACCGAGCGGCCCAGCACCAGGGGCGCCGTCAGGTAACGCCACTGCAGGCGGTCAGACGCCCAGGCGCGGTCGCCAGTATCTGCGCGCCACGCGAGCACGCGGCCATCGGATTCAGCACCGAACACGCGTGCCTCATCCCCATCGATGCCGGTGGCACCGCTGGCTGAACGGGTCCAGGCCACGTTGCCGTTGTAGGCATCCACGCAGCCCACGGCGGCCTGGAAAGCCCGCGCGCAAACCGTGTTGCCCTGGCGGCGAACACCCCCGACCAAATCAACCAGGCGCTCGACATCGTTGGTGCCCCGGGCGGATGCCACGGGTGCTTCCCAGCGCACAGTGCCGGTATCGGGGTCAACGCCCACCAGGCGGCCGGCCAAACCGGCGACCAGCGTGTTGCCCACCGCCGTCAGCACACCCGCCTGGCGCAGCACCAGGGGTTCGGCCGGGCGTTGCAGATTCCAGAGCAGCGTGCCTTCACGGCCATCCAGCGCGGTCACCGATCGATCGGCACCCAGGACGAAAACGCGCCCACCGGCCACCAGGGGCGCGGTATAGCTTTGCGTGGACAGGCGGTGGCGCCACAGTTCGCGGCCGCCTTCGAGCGCGATGACCGCGTTGTCCCGGGTCACCACGGCGGAGATGGTGCCGTCGCTGCCGACACCGGCCGACAGCTGGGCGCCCGCACTGGCGCGCGCAACTTCGCCGCCCGTGTTCGCATCCAGGGTGACCAACGAGCCATCGCTGCCCGCCACCATGACCTGGTTGCCGACCACGCGCACCTGAAGCGGGAAATTCGCCGCAGGAACGCGCGCCGTCCAGGCTTGGCGCACGCCGATCAGCGCCGCGTTGGGTGGCAGATCGGCCGGTTTGGGGCGCGCAGAACCGCTGGCGCAACCCGCCAGCACCGCAGCAGCCAGCAACCCGGCGCCCACGGCCAGCGTGCGGTTCAGGTTCAGGCCCGCGGTGGATGTCCAGCTGCGGGCGCTCACGATGTGGCTCCCGGCTTGACGTTGGCGTCCGGATCGATGCCCAGCGCGTTCAGTTTCATGCCGACCAGCTTGCGGTAATCGCCTGCCTCCGGCGTCAAGCCTTGGTAGGCCTTGCCGTACTCGGTGGCGGCTTCGGCGCGTTTGCCCTGCAGCAGCAGCACGTCGCCGCGCCGATCGGCAGCCAGGGCGACAAAACTTGCTGGGAAACTGCCGGACAGCAGCTTGATCGCGTCGTCGTAAGCCTTGTCGGCCACCAACAGCGATGCCAGCCGCAGGCGGGCGGTGGCTTTCAGGCCGTCGTTGGGCGCCTTGTCGGCGACCCAGGTCAACGCCGCCTTGGCTTCCGCCGGTTTTTCCTTTTCCTGCAGCAGCTTGGCAGCCAGCAGGCCCCCCTGCGCGGCAAAGGTGGTGCCGCCGAACTTGTCCTTCACGTCTGCCAGGGTGCGTTCGACGCGGGCCACATCGCCCGCGGCGGCGCTGCGGCTGATCTCGTCGTACATGATCGACGCCAGCGAGCCCTGGCGCCGTTCCCAGTACTGCCAGCCCGTCCAGGCGGCGTAGGAACCCAGGACGGCGATCAGCAACCAGGTGATCAGGTTGCCCCAGCGGTCCCAAAAATGCTTGAGCGCGTCAAGCTGTTCCTGTTCTTCAAGGTCGAGATGTTTGGCCATGTTCTGTATCTATTCGGTCAAGCGGTGGATTTTAGAGTGCTGGCCCACGCGGCCACATCGGCCAGGGGCTGGCGGGTCTGGGCGCCTGCGCCATCGCGCAAGGCCTTGACGGTGACTTCGCCGGCGGCCAGCTCATCGGCGCCGAAGATCAGCGCAAAGCCTGCGCCCGATCCGTCGGCACGTTTGAACTGGCTTTTCATGCTGCCCATGCCATCGCCGGTGCCCGCGTGCATCTGCACCGCCACGCCCTGGGCGCGCAGCGTGTGCAGCACCTGCATGACGCGCGGCAGCGCACTGGCGTCGGGGATGACGGCGTAGGCGTCGGGCTTGTTTTCAGGGGACTGAACGCCCTCTTCCTTCAGCAACTCGAGGACGCGTTCAACGCCCAGCGCCCAGCCCACGGCGGGCGCGGCCTTGCCGCCGATCTGCTCGATCAGGTAGTCGTAGCGACCGCCGCCGCAGATGGTGCCCTGCGCGCCCAGGCTGTCGGTAATGAATTCGAAGACCGTCAGGTTGTAGTAGTCCAGGCCGCGCACCAGGCGCGGGTTGATCCGCCAGGCCACGCCATTGGCATCCAGAATGGCCTGCACCGCGGCGAAGTGCGCTTTGGACGCATCGCCCAGGTAGTCCATCAGCCGGGGCGCGCCCTCTACCAGCGCCTGCATGGCGGGATTCTTGGTGTCAAGAATGCGCAGCGGGTTGCTGTGCAGGCGGCGGCGCGCGTCTTCGTCCAGCTGCTCGGCGTGCGCTTCAAAGTAGGCGATCAGGGCCGCGCGGTGTTCGCGCCGCTCGTCGGGCTGGCCCAGGGTGTTCAACTCAAGGCGCCAGTTCCGGATGCCCAGCTCGCGCCACAGGCTGACGGCCAGCAGGATCAGCTCGGCGTCGACCTCGGCACCGCCGAAGCCCAGCGCTTCGGCACCGATCTGATGGAACTGGCGATAGCGGCCGCGCTGCGGGCGCTCGCGCCGGAACATGGGACCCATGTAGTACAGGCGCTTGCCGCCTTCGTACAGCAGGTTGTGCTCGGCCACGGCGCGCACCACACCGGCCGTGCTTTCTGGCCGCAGGCTGAGGTGTTCGGCATTGCCGTGCTGGTCCTGCCGATCCTGGAAGGAATACATCTCCTTCTCGACCACGTCCGTCACTTCACCCAGGCCGCGCGTGAACAGCTGGGTGTGCTCCATGATCGGCGTGCGGATGTTGCGGTAGGCGTGCGAAGCCATGACGCGGCGCACCACCGATTCGAGCCATTCCCAGCGCGCCGATTCGGGCGGCAGGATGTCGTTCATGCCCTTGATGGCGTTGATCTGCTTAGTGCCTGACATGAATGAATACTATTGATTTCATAGCTGCTCTCGCAATCCCATCGGGCGCTACAGCCATTTTTTATATAAATTCAGGGCGCGCTGGCGCTAAAGCGCTGCTCGATGTAATCGGCCACGATCTGGTGAAATTCATCGGCAATGTGTTCGCCGCGCAGCGTCATCGCCTTTTCACCGTCGATGAACACCGGCGCGGCAGGCGCCTCGCCCGTGCCCGGCAGGCTGATGCCGATGTCGGCGTGCTTGCTCTCGCCCGGGCCGTTGACGATGCAGCCCATCACCGCCACCTTGAGCGACTCGACACCCGGGTAACGCGCGCGCCACACCGGCATTTGCGCGCGCAGGTGGTCGTCGATGCGCTTGGCCAGCTCTTGAAAGGTGGTGCTGGTGGTGCGCCCGCAACCGGGGCAGGCAGTCACGCTGGGCACGAACACGCGCAGCCCCAGCGACTGCAATATTTCAGACGCCACCACGACTTCTTGCGTGCGCGATTCGCCTGGCTGCGGCGTCAGGCTGACGCGAATGGTGTCGCCCACGCCTTCCTGCAACAGAATCGACAGCGCGGTGGCCGACGCCACCGTGCCCTTGGTGCCCATGCCGGCTTCGGTCAGGCCCAGGTGCAGCGGAAAGTCGCAGCGCTTGCCCAGCTCGCGGTACACGGCGATCAGGTCCTGCACGCCGCTGACCTTGCAGCTCAAAATCACCTGCTCGGGCGCCATGCCCAGTTCCACTGCCTGGTTGCCTGAGCCAATGGCGGATTGAATGAGCGATTCGTACATCACCTGCCGCGCTTCCCACGGCTGGGCGCGGCGGGCGTTCTCGTCCATCAGGCCGGCCAGCAGTTCCTGATCCAGGCTGCCCCAGTTGACGCCGATGCGCACCGGTTTGTCCCACTTCAGCGCCGCTTCGATCATCTGGCCAAACTGCACATCGCGCTTGGCGCCCTTGCCCACGTTGCCGGGGTTGATGCGGTACTTGGACAGCGCCTGTGCGCAGTCGGGAAAGTCGGTCAGCAGGCGATGGCCGTTGTAGTGAAAGTCACCAATCAGGGGCACATCAATGCCCATGCGGTCAAGCTGCTCGCGGATGTAGGGCACCTGCGCGGCGGCTTCGGGCGTGTTGACGGTGATGCGCACCAGCTCGCTGCCGGCCAGCGCCAGCTCTTTCACCTGAATGGCAGTACCGATGGCGTCCTGCGTGTCGGTGTTGGTCATCGACTGCACGCGCACCGGTGCATCGCCACCCACGGTGACCACGCGCTGCCCCCAGACCACGCGGGCCTGGCGCGTGCGCCGCGCGGCGGGCGCGGACAAGGCGATCGGCGCAGGTTCAAGCGCCACGGGCTCAGGTGCGATCCGCATCACTTCACCTCAAAACGTGCAACCGAGGTCTTGCTGAGCGACTTGATGTCGAACGGCGCGCCACGCACCGTCACGGTCACCGCATCCTTTCGGCCCACGGTGACAGCCAATGGCACCTCGCCACCCAGCTTCACCGTCTCGCCACTCGCCAGCGTGCGGTTGAACAATTGCTTGCCTTGCGCATCGCGCACGGTCAGCCAGGTCTCGGCCGTGGCGACAAAGGTGACCAGTTCCGACCCCGCTGGCGCAGCGCTTTCAGCGCCCGACGCAGCGGCCTGGGGCGCAGGCACCGTCTGCTCGGCCGATGCGGCACCGGCCGGCATCTCGGCTGGCGGCGCGGGCTCTACCGCGGGCACGGGCGCATCGCGCACGTCGGCGTCTTCGGCAGTGGATTCGGTGGACGGGGACGACAGCTGGATCGGCAACGTGGGCAGCAGCCACAACGCCGCCGCGCCCATCAGCAACACCGCCACCACGATCAGCAGCGGCTTGGAGAAACTGTTGTTCAGCATGGGCGCAGGGCCATCACCCATGCGGCGGAACGGCTGATTGATGACCTGCCCTTGCGCACGCAGCCCATGCGCAGCCAGGGGCATGCGTTCAAGAACCGGCGCCGGATCGGCACCGAACGCCCGGCAGATCGCCGAAGCCAAGCCGCGCGCAAACGTCAGGTCGGGCAGCTCGTCAAAGCGGTTGTTCTCCAGTGCGTCCAGCTTTTGCAGCGAGACTTTCATGGCACTGGCAACCAGGGCGGCATCGACCCCGGCGGATTCGCGCAAGCGGCGCAGCATCACGCCGGCCGAATCGCCTTGTGGCACGGGCGCTGGCGGAGGTTCAGGCGGTGTGGCCGCATCGGGGGCCAGCTGACTGTTGGCAAAAGACGAATCGCGCTCAGTCATCGAACGCCCCCCGTTCATAGGCCAGGAATTCGCGCGACTGGGAGAAACGCCGACGCATCTGCGACGCCAGTTGCTCCATCGCCGGGCGGTTGTTCAGTTTGCGCTCGACCTTGATGCCCAGCCACAGGGATTCGGCGTTGGCCATTTCGCCGTTGTTCAGGCGCCGGATGTAGAACTGGGCGCGTGGATAGTCGCCCCGCTTGTACAACAGCGCCGACAGGTTGTAGGCGGTGACAGGGTTACCTGCATCCAGTTCGTAGGAATGCATCAAGGTGACCTCGGCGCCGGCATTGTCCCCCGCACGGCTTTGGCAAATGCCTTGCGCCATCAGCGTTCGGGCACGGCCCTGGTACGAGGGCGTGGCAATCGCGCGCTGGAAAGACTGCGACGCCTCGGCGTAGCGGCCCTGCTGGCACTGCAGCCAGCCCAGGTTGTGCATGGCATTGGCATCGCGCGGGTTCAGGCTGACGGCGCGCGCAAAGTGCGATTCGGCCATGGCCGGCTCATTGAGCTTCATGTAGATCAGGCCACCCAGGTTGTAGGCATCGCCAAAGCTGGGGTCCACCTGCAGCACTTTCTTCAGCTCGTCCAGCGCGATGGCGCTCTGGTTGTTCTCGTAGTAGCTCGTGGCCAGTGTCAGGCGTGTGCGCGCACGCGCGCGTTCCGGACTGTCGTCGATCGCGGTGTGCAGCTCTGTCGCCGTGCTGCCGAAACCGCCCGGCCCGGTGGCGCAACCTGCCACGGCGCCGATCAGCGCGACGCATCCGGCCAACAGCAGCAGCAGTCGCGCGGCGGGGTTCAGGGTTGACGCAGAGGTCATGTCACAGCCTTTCTCTGGGGTCCGCTCTTGGCGGACATTGGCATACGCTGAAGCACCACGGTGCGCTGGCGCGCCACACGATCCTGCACGCGCGTGCGATCCTGTACGTCGCCGGCCAGTTGCCCGCAAGCAGCGTCGATGTCGTCCCCGCGCGTCTTGCGCACGGTGGTCACGATGCCCGCATCGTTCAGCAGCTTGCCGAAGGCCAGCACGCGCGGCATGGGCGAGCGCGTCAGCCCCGACGCGGGGAAGGGGTTGAACGGGATCAGGTTGAACTTGCAGCGCAGGCCGTTGGGCGCGTGCGCGCGCACCAGGTCGATCAGCGCCTGGGCGTGCTCGGGCGCATCGTTGACGCCGTCCAGCATGCAGTATTCGACGGTGATGAAATCGCGCGGCGCGCTGGCCAGGTAGGCCGTGCAGGTGCGCAGCAGTTCATCGATGGGGTATTTGCGGTTCAGCGGGACCAGGTGTTCCCGCAGCGCATCGGTAGGCGCGTGCAGCGACACCGCCAGCGCCACCGGGCAGTCGCGCGCCAGCCGCTCGATCATGGGCACCACCCCCGAGGTGGACACCGTCACCCGCCTGCGCGACAGCCCGTAGGCGTGGTCGTCCAGCATGGTGCGCAGGGCCGGCACCAGGCGGTCGTAATTCTGCAGCGGCTCGCCCATGCCCATCATCACGACGTTGGAGATGACGCGCTCTGAGGTGTTCAGGCGCTGGCGCAGGTAGTGCTCGGCAAACCACAGCTGGGCCGTGATTTCGGCCGTGCTGAGGTTGCGCGAAAAGCCCTGGTGGCCGGTCGAGCAAAAGCGACATCCCACGGCGCAGCCCGCTTGGGACGACACGCACAGCGTGCCACGGTCAAGCACCGATGGCCCAGCACCAGCTTCGGCGTGCGGCCCGGCGTCGCCGTACTCAGGAATGAACACCGCCTCCACCGCATCGCCACCACCCACGTCGAACAGCCACTTGATCGTGCCGTCGCGTGAATCGTGCTGGGTGATGACGGGCAGCGCCCGCACTTCGGCCAGCGCCGTCAGCTTGTCGCGGAAAGACTTGGCCAGATCGGTCATCTGGCCGAAATCGGCCACGCCACGCTGGTGGATCCAGCGGAACAGCTGCGTGGCGCGAAAACGCTTTTCGCCCAGCCCCTCGCAGTACGAGGTCAGCCCGTCGAGGTCGAAATCGAGCAGGTTGACAAGTGTCGTCATGCCAGCGGGGCCAGACCGCGTGGGTCAGCGCGAATAGATCGCCAGGCCGGGGAAGAAGAAAGCCACTTCCACGGCAGCGGTTTCAGGAGCGTCAGAGCCGTGCACGGCATTGGCATCGATGCTGTCGGCGAAATCGGCGCGGATGGTGCCTTTATCGGCCTTCTTGGGGTCGGTGGCGCCCATCAGTTCGCGGTTCTTGGCGATCGCGCCTTCACCTTCCAGCGCCTGGATCATCACCGGGCCGGAGATCATGAAGTCCACCAGATCCTTGAAGAAAGGGCGCTCTTTGTGCACGGCGTAGAACTGCTCGGCTTCGCGGCGCGACAGGTGCTGCAGACGGGCAGCCACGACTTTCAGGCCAGCGGCCTCGAAGCGGGCGTAGATCTGGCCGATCACGTTCTTGGCAACGGCGTCGGGCTTGATGATGGACAGGGTGCGTTCGGTAGCCATGAGGGTATGTTCCTGAAAGGAGAGAAAAATTCAACGCCCAATTGGGCAAAGCCCTAGATTTTAACCGGCGCGCGTGTCAAACCGCTTGGCGTGGCGCTGCAAAAAAGCTTGGTCTAACGCTCTTTTACGGTTGCGCACCCCACACGGCGCGCGCCGCCGGGCGCTGGATTCAGCCGCGCCTGCCACCGCCGCCCCCGCCCGTACCCCCACGGGCCGCGGGTTTGCCACCCTTGCCGCCACCGCCGGCACTTTTGTAACGCCGCTGGCGCGACAGGCTGTCGGCACCGATGTAGCCGCCCGTTGGCCGACGCGCATTGCCCGCCCCGCCTTGATCCTCGGCCCCATCACCCGCGCCCGCAGGGCGGCGGCGAACGGCATTCGGGTTGGCGCCATAGGCGGCACGCGGCGCGTCGGCGGCGTTGCGCGAACCACCGGGGTTGGCCATGTTGGGCCGGGGGCCACTGGCACGGCCACGGTCACCGCGCGCACGCTTGGGCGCGGCGGGCAGCTCCACCGGGTCCTGGCCGCCGCGAATCACGTGGTTGGGCGTGCCTGATGCGGCGCCCAAGGCCTCGATGTCCTTGAAGTGCAGGTCCATCCACATGCCGCGCCGCAGGCCGCGCGGCAGCATCATGGCGCCGTAGCGGATGCGGATCAGCCGGCTGACCGCGTGGCCGACCGATTCGACCATGCGGCGCACCTCGCGGTTGCGGCCCTCGGAAATGGTGACGCGGTACCACTGGTTGGCGCCCTCGCCCAGGCCTTCTTCCTTGATCGAGCTGAACTGCGCCATGCCGTCTTCGAGCTGCACACCGTCCAGCAGGCGCTGCTTTTCCTCGTCCGACAGCGCGCCCAGCACGCGCACGGCGTATTCGCGCTCCAGCCCGAAGCGCGGGTGCATCAGGCGGTTGGCCAGTTCACCCGAGTTGGTGAACAGCAGTAGGCCTTCGGTATTCAAATCGAGCCGGCCGACCGACTGCCACTTACCCGTCTGCAGGCGGGGCAGGCGACGAAACACCGTGGGGCGATTCTGCGGATCGTCGTGCGTCACCACTTC
Organism: Ottowia sp.; assembly: GCA_017997715.1. Classification (GTDB taxonomy): domain Bacteria; phylum Pseudomonadota; class Gammaproteobacteria; order Burkholderiales; family Burkholderiaceae_C; genus Ottowia. Next base: position 25,202 of record JAGOEM010000003.1, on the reverse strand, counting down.
GCCCACCGGCTTGTGGTAGGCCAGCACGCGCGCGGGTGGCTGCGCAATGCGCAGCGTAATCGGGCGGCCGTCGATCTTGACCTTGTCGCCAAACTGGATGCGCTGGCCGATGTGGGCGGGCTGGTTGTTGACCGAGATGCGGCCACCCAGAATCATGCGCTCCATCTCCAGCCGCGAGCCCAGGCCCGACTGCGCCAGCACCTTGTGCAGCTTGGGCTGCTCCAGCTGCGGCTCCAGCACGCGCTTGGTCGGCAGGTCGGATTCCTCGTCCGCCTCGTCGTCAAAACGGCCTGACACCAGATCGTCGAAGGCGACGGGGGTTTCCAGCGCGTCGGCATCGGCATCCGCGTCGGAATCCATCGCCGACGGCACATCTGCCGCGTCGAGCGGCACAGCGACGGGCGGCTGCGCTTGGCCAGCAGCTTCTGCCGCGCCCGCGACGTCCGCAACATCCGCAACTGCGTCCGCCGCAGCGGGTTGGGTTGCGCTTTTTTTTGTCTTTTTTGCTACGTTTTCAATAGCTGCCTGCGCCAATGGGGTGGGCGCTGGAGCCGTATTTTCTTCAGAAGCATCCGATCCACGGGATTCTGCGTCAGGGGCGCTGCGCTTGCGCTTTTTGGACTCGTCGGTGTTCATGGCTGGTTCGGATCGGTAGAGGGTGACGCGTCAGGCGAATCGGTAAAAGGCGCTTGCGGGTGCGCGTCGCCTTGGTCGGTGGGGTGAAAGGCGGGGGCAGTTGCTGCCTCGCCCGGCAGATTGAGGGCTTCGGCTGGTGCATCGGCAGCGGCATCGGCTGGTGCATCGACAGCAGGCTGGGCCAGATCGGCAGGCACCACCGCCTGGGCGGCACTGGGCAGATCGTCCTCGGCCACTGTATGGCTGACCGCTTCGGTCAAGGGCTCATGGGCGGGCTGCAGATCGCCGTCTACGGCGTCAGCGTCAAGATGCGGCGTGACATCGTCATCACCAGCACTGGCGGACGCATCGGCATCCGCCGCCAGCGCATCCGCAGGTACCGCGTCTGCATCGACGGCGGGGGCAGGGTCGGCGGCAGTCTCGGCGGCCTGCTCTGGCGCGGCTTCGCCCTCGGCACCTGCGGCCAGGGCTTCGAACATGCTGGTGGCCTCTTCCGTGGGCGACTCCAGCATCGGCAGCTGGTCCAGCGAATCCAGCCCCAGATCGTCCAGAAACTGGCGCGTGGTGGCGTACAGGCCGGGCCGGCCCACGGTTTCGCGGTGGCCGATCACCTCGACCCAGCCCCGGTCTTCCAGCTGTTTGAGCAGGAGCGAGTTGATGGTCACGCCGCGAATGTCTTCCATGTCGCCGCGCGTCACCGGCTGGCGGTAGGCAATGATGGCCAGCGTTTCCATGGTGGCGCGGGTGTATTTGGGCGGCTTTTCGGGGTGCAGGCGATCGAGGAATTCGCGCATCTCCGGGCGGCTTTGAAAGCGCCAGCCGCTGGCGACCTGCACCAGCTCGACCCCGCGCTGCGTCCATTCGTCCTGCAGCTCGCCCAGCAGCGACTTGAGCGTGTCGGTGCCCACCTCTTCGGCGAACAGCACGCGCATGTCGCGTACCGGCAGGGGCTGGGTGGCGCAGATCAGCGCGGTTTCAAGAATGCGCTTGGCGTCCGTTGAATTCACGGTGGCGTACTCGGATGGCAACGGGGATTTTTTCCCGCTGAAGCGCCGGTGGGCACTGGCGACGCCCGGAATGGCGACAAAGACGGCGCAAGGCGGTCAGCAAATCGGCAGTGTGGCGGGCGGCCACGCAGGCCGCTGCAGGCAAAAACCCGCGCCTGCGGCGTACAACGCCCGTCAGTCGATGGCGCCTGGGCCAACCACACTGTCATCAGCGGGGATTGTAAGGCCCCACTCGCCCAGCGCGGCCACCATGTCGGCGGGCAGCGGCGCCCGCAGATCCAGCGCCTGGCCGGTGATGGGGTGGGTAAAGGCCAGGCGGCGCGCGTGCAGCGCCTGGCGCGTCATGCCGGCAGCGGGCGCACCGCCATACAGCACGTCACCGACCAGCGGGTGGTTGATGTGTGCCGCGTGCACCCGAATCTGGTGGGTGCGGCCCGTGCGCAGGGTGCAACGCAGCAGGCAACCGCGTTCGGCGTTCTGCAGCAGATCGAAGGCGGTCTGCGCCGGTTTGCCGGGCTGGCGCTGCGGATCGACCACGGCCATGCGCAGGCGCTGGCGCAGGTCGCGGCCAATCGCCGCATCGACTTCGCGGTGATCGGGGCCGCCCCAGGCCCGCTGGGCCAGCGCCAGGTATTCGCGGTGCACATCGCGCGCGGCAATCGCCGCAATCAGCGCGTCCATCGCCGCGCGCGTGCGCGCCACCACCAGCAGGCCACTGGTGTCCTTGTCCAGCCGGTGCACGATACCGGCACGCGGCAGCAGCGCGGCGCGCGCATCGCGGCCCAGCAAGGCGTTGAGCAGCGTGCCGCTCCAGTTGCCCGCGGCGGGGTGAACCACCATGCCCGCCGGCTTGTGGATGACGGCCAGGTGCTCGTCTTCGTACACCACGCTCAGCGGAATGTCTTGCGCCACGAAAGCCTGGCTCATCGGTGTGGGGCGCAACTCCAGCACCAGCTGCTCGCCCGCCTTGACCTTGCGAGCAGGCTTGACGGCGGGCGCACCGGCGATCTCCAGCGCGCCATCCTCGATCAACTGGCTGAGGTAGCTGCGGGAAAACTCGGGCACCAGGGCGGCCAGCGCCCGGTCCAGACGCTCGCCGTGCCACTGGGCGGGCACCGTCAGGGGGCGCCGCTCTACCTCGCCCGCGGCGAACTCGTCTTCGGCATCGTGCGCAGTGGGGGCGTCGGGTTCTGGCAAAGGGGTGGCCGATATAATGGCGGGAGCTTGACTCAAGAGGATTTCCGCTGATGCATCGACTCCGATTATCGGCTGCAGGCACGGGGGTTTTACTGCTGGCCGTGCTGCTGTCGGCCTGCTCTACCAAGCCTGTCGACAAAACGGCCGGCTGGAGCCCCAACCGCATCCATGCCGAAGCCAAGGATGAACTGAATTCCGGCAGTTTCGACAAGGCCATTCCGCTGTACGAAACGCTGGAAGGCCGCGCCGCCGGTACGCCGCTGGCCCAACAGGCACAGCTGGACAAGGCCTATGCCCAGTTCAAGGATGGCCAGAAGGTAGAGGCCATCGCCACGCTGGACCGCTTCATGCGCCTGCACCCGTCCAGCCCGGCGATTGATTACGCGCTATACATGAAGGGCGTGATCAACTTCAACGACGAGCTGGGCCTGCTGTCCTTCCTGTCGCGCCAGGACCTGTCCGAGCGCGACCAGCGCGCCGCCAAGGAAGCGTTCGAGTCGTTCAACGACCTGGTCACGCGCTTCCCAGACTCGCGCTACGCGCCCGACGCCCGGGCACGCATGCGCTACACGGTTAATGCGCTGGCGCAGTACGAGGTGCACGTCGCGCGCTACTACTACACGCGGGGCGCCTACGTGGCGGCCATCAACCGCGCGCAGCAGGCGCTGACGGACTACCGCGACGCGCCCGCGCTGGAAGAAGCGCTGTACATCCTGATGCAGTCCTACGACAAGCTGGAAATGGCCGAGTTGCGCGACGACGCCAAGCGCGTGCTGGATTCGAACTACCCCAACAGCGAATACGTGGCCAAGGGCTTCCGTGCCGGCTCCAAGCCGTGGTGGCAGCTTTGGTGATCTGCGCAGGCAGCCGATTGCTCTTTATTTGATAGCTGCTTACGCAGACTGGACGGGCGCTAGAGCCTGATTTTATTCAAGTTTTGCCGTCGCCACTGAATCGTGGCGATGGCCCGCCAGCCGCTCCAGCATCTGCGCCAGATCGGCCTCATCGCGCAGGCGCGGCATGGGCGGCAAAGCCGCCAGCAGCCGCCGGCCATAACCCATGCTGACCAGGCGCGTGTCACAGATCACCAGCAGACCTGCGTCGGTTTCACGCCGAATCAAACGCCCTGCCCCCTGCTTGAGCGCGACCGCCGCTGCGGGCACCGAATAGTCGGCAAAAGCGCTGCGGCCTTGCGCCTCCAGTTGCTGGCAACGCGCCTCCACGAGCGGATCACCCGGCGGCGGAAACGGCAGCTTGTCGATCACCACGCACTGCAAGGCGTCGCCCGGCATGTCGACACCTTCCCAGAAGGTGGCTGAGCCAACCAGCACGCAGCCGCGCCCCAGCCGATCGTCGGCACCGGCGCGAAATCGCTCCATCAGCACGCGCTTGGGCAGCGCGCCCTGCACCAGCACCTCGGGCCCGGCACGTTGGCCAAACCGCGCCGACAGCGCATCGCCAATGGTGCGCAGCGCCCGCAGCGTGGTGGTCAGCACCATGGTGCGCCCCCCCAGGCGGGCGGCAATGTCGCCGGCCAGTGCGGCCACGTCGGCACTGTGCTGCGCATCGGCAGGGCGTGCAATGCCAGCTGGCACATACAGCGCCGCCTGGCGCGCGTAGTCGAACGGGCTGGCAATCTGAAGCACTTCGGCCTGCGCCAGCCCGCATGGCCCGGTGAACCAGCTGAGCCGCGCGTCGGCACCCAGCGTGGCCGAGACGAACACCCAGGCGCGCCGCCGGCCTTCTGCATCGGGCGCGGTCAACAGTTTGTTCTGCACCGTCTCGGCAATGTCCAGGGGCGACTCGATCAGGCGCAGACCGGCGGCCACGTCCAGCCAGCGCACCACGCCATCGTCCGCAGGCGCGGCAAATCGGCTTGCGCGCTCGCCCAGATCGACCGCACGTTCGCACAGCCGCACGAAGTCGGGCGCGCTTTCGGCCACCACGCCCAGGGCGGATTGGGCATCGCCCAGCGCGCCGGCCAGGCGGGCCAGCGCGGTTGCCCACGCTGCGCTGTCCACGCCCTCGGGTTGCGCATGCGTCCAGCGCAAGCGCAAGGTGCTCTTGGCGGGCCCGGCGGCCATGCGCAAATCGCGCGCAGCACGCTCCACGTTGCCGGCCAAGACCATCCAGTCGGCCAGGCCACGCGCTTGTTGCAGCCCAGCCGCCAACAGGTCGCGGGCGAAGTCCAGCAGCTGCCCGGTCGCCAGATGCTTGCCCAGAAACTGCACCCCCGTCTCATTGAGCTGGTGCGCCTCGTCAAACACCACCACCCGCACGGAAGGCAGCAACTCGGCCATGCCGGACTCCCGCACCGCCAGGTCGGCAAAAAACAAATGGTGGTTGATGACGACCACGTCGGCCGCCAGGGCTTCGCGCCGCGCCTGGTTGACGTGGCAGGACCGGAACTGCGGACACTCGGCCCCCAGGCAGTTTTCGCGCGTGGACGTCACCAGCGGAATGATGGGCGAACGCTCGTCCAGCCCCGGCATTTCCCCCAGATCACCGGTGCGCGTGGCCTGCGCCCATTGAGACACCTTGGCCAGCGCCACGCGCTGGGCCACTTCGTGCGAGCCCAGCGACGAATCGGCGAACCCCAGCCGATGGCGGCACAGGTAACTGGCCCGCCCTTTCAGCAAAGCCATGCGCACAGGCACACCCAGCGAAGCCGCCACCTGCGGCAAATCCCGCGCAAACAGCTGATCCTGCAAGGCCTTGGTGGCGGTGGAAAGCAGCACGCGTTCACCCGACAGCAACGCGGGCACCAGGTAAGCGAAGGTCTTTCCGACGCCCGTGGCGGCCTCGGCCACCAGTTCGCCCCCCTGCTCCATCGTGCGTGCGATGGCCAGCGCCAGCCGGGTCTGGCCATCGCGCTCGCGAAAGCCTTCGGCCGTGCAAGCCAGCGTTCCGTCCGCGCTGAACGCCGCCGCCACCGCACTTTCAAGCAAGCTCATGCGACGGTCCGCCCGGGTTGGAGACCAGGGCAGCGCGTTCGCCACGGCGCACGATCAACGGCGCCCGGCTTTGCGCCAAACGAAGTGGCGCAGGCAGAAGAACGCACCCGGCGCGACGACCAGGCAACGCAGTTTTCGAGTGGAGTCAAGGAAAAATCTGGGTGAATACGGGTCAGCAAGCGCCGCACAGTGACAGACTTGGCACCAGTGACCTTGCCATTGCATCAATAATAGGGCTTTGCCGCACACCGCCTGAACAGGCGCCAGGAAAAGATGGACAAGGGATTTCGACTCAGCGCAGCGACCGGCCTTCACAAAGGCGACCGCGAATACCAGCAAGATCAGGTCGCCCTGTTTTCCCACCCGCGCGTCACCGGGTGCGTGATGGGCGTGGTGGCGGACGGCATGGGGGGGCGCGCTGGCGGCCGCAAAGCGTCCGACCAGGTGCTGCTGACTTCACGCCAGTTGTTTGAGCGCTACGCACCCGACAGCGAGGACGGCACTTCCGCCTTGCGCCAGATGGGGCAAGAAGCACACCTGGTGATCAAGCTGACCGCCATCGCCGCCGAGCAAGAGCCGCACAGCACGATGGCCGCTTTTTTGATCAACCCGAACGGCGAATGCCACTGGATTCACGCGGGCGACTCGCGCATCTACCATTTTCGGGGCGCGGCCTTGATGCGGCGCACGAAGGATCAGTCCTATGTTCAAGCGCTGGTTGACCAGGGCGAGTTGACCGACGAAGAAGCAATGGTGCACCCCAAGTCCAACGTACTGCTGGGTTGCCTGGGCACCGAGGATGAGCCCGAGCTCGAGTCGCATTACATCCCGCAGCTGCAGATCGGCGATTCTTTGCTGGCCTGTTCAGACGGCCTGTGGCACTACTTTACGGCCGACGAGCTGGGCTCGGTGCTCCATTCGCTGCCACCGCGCGAAGCCAGTGAGTTTCTGATTGAGAAGGCCCGCTCGCGCGCCATGGGCGGAGGTGACAACCTGGCGCTGGCCATTGTCAAGGTTGAAGCATTGAACCCCAACACCCCGCCGGTTGGGTCGGCTTTCTCACCGCTGCGCTGAAGCGCATTCAGCCTATCCGCGCCTTCGGGCGCCAGGTGACGGGCGGGTGCCGCTCGGGTCGTCCTGGGGTTGCCGAAGTTCGTGGGTGGTGAGCACCCGCGCGATGGCCTAACGGAACCTATCGCGCAGCAGCTCTATTTGCCCGGATCGGGCGCTCCCTGCTTGTCGTTCAACTGCTTCAGTTTGGCGGCGGTGTTGCGCTGCCGCTCCTGCAGGTTGAGGCCCAACTCCTCATCGCGCAAGCTGGCCAGTACCTTGCGCCGATCGGCGCGCGCGTTGCTGACGCAATCGTTCACCGCAAAACGCCGCCAGCAGGCAGTCTCTGCTTCGGAAAACGTCTGATGCGCCGCAGCGCGCGACTGGGTGACGCGTGTGCGTTCGGTCGTCAACCATGCCTCGAATGCACCGTCGTCCAGACCTGACGGGGCTTGCACTGCAGGGGGAATGGCGCGCACCACGGATGCCGGCGGCACCAAGGGTGCAGGTGGTGTTGCGGTACAGCCGGCGGCCAGCAAGGCCAACGAACCAACGAGCGAAATCGGGACGCGCTTCATGTCAGATGAGTATCAACGGTGCGGCGTTCCAGCGCAAGGTACTCTGCCGACTGCATTTCGTTGAGGCGGCTGATGGTGCGCGGAAATTCGTGCGCCAGCGGCCCTTCGGTGTACAGCTGTTCGGGTGGCACCGCGGCCGACACGATGAATTTGACGTGCCGGTCGTACAACACGTCGACCAACCAGGTGAAACGCCGCGCCTCGGACGCCATGCGCACCGGCATGTGTGGCACGTCGGACAGCATCACCGCGTTGAACTGCGAGGCAATTTCCAGATAGTCGTTCTGCGAACGCGGGCCGCCGCACAGGGTCTTGAAATCAAACCACACCACGCTGCCCGAGCGCCTGCGCGCTCGAATCTCACGCGCTTCGATGCGCAGCACCGGGTCTTCATCCGGGCCGGTGACCAGGCGGGAGAAGGTTTCGTTCATCGCTGCGTCGGCCTCGGGCCCCAGCGGCGTGTGGTACAGCGGCACCTGTTCCAGGGTGCGGCGACGGTAATCGGTACCGTTGTCCACGTTCACCACTTGCATGCGCTGATTCAGCAACCCGATCGCCGGCAGGATGCGATCGCGGTGCAGACCGCCCGGGTACAAGTCGTCCGGCTTGAAGTTGCTGGTGGTGACAAAACCCACGCCGTTGTCGAACAGCGCCACCAGCAGGCGGTGCAGGATCATCGCGTCGGTGATGTCCGCCACATGGAATTCATCGAAGCAGATCAGCTTGAACTTGAGGGCCATTCGGCGCCCCAGTTCGTCGAGCGGATTGACGGTGCCCTGCAAGGCCGCCAGTTCGCGGTGCACCTCGCGCATGAACTCATGAAAGTGCAGCCGCGTCTTGCGGCGGATCGGCACGGCATTGAAAAAGCAGTCCATCAGGAAGCTTTTGCCGCGGCCAACGCCGCCGTACATGTAGACGCCCTTTGGAATCTCAGGGCGGCTGAACAGCTTCTTGAGCGAATTCGATCGCTTGGTCTTGTACGCAGCCCAGTCGTCCGCGCAGCGCTGCAGCGCATCGACCGCGCGCAACTGTGCGGGATCGCTCTGGAACCCGCGCGTTTTCAGCTCGGCCTCGTAGGCCTCGCGCACGTTGCTCGAAGTCAATTCGCCCTCACTCCTGAATCAATAGCTGCCATCGCCCGTCCTGCTTGCGCTGGCGGGCGTTTTTCCATCAAATTCAGGGTCAGAAGTTGAGCGTGCGCTTGTCCACGGCCAGTGCGGCTTCTTTAGTCGATTCGCTCAAGCTGGGGTGCGCGTGGCAGATCCGGGCGATGTCTTCGCTGCTGGCGCGGAAGGCCATTGCCACGCAGGCCTCGGCAATCAATTCGCTGGCCATGGGGCCCACAATGTGCACGCCAAGGATTTCATCCGTGGCCGCATCTGCCAGCATCTTGACCATGCCCGTGGTGTCGCCCAGCGCGCGGGCACGCCCGTTGGCCAGGAACGGGAAGCTGCCGGCCTTGTACTGCACGCCGGCTTCCTTCAACTGCTGCTCGGTCTTGCCGACCCAGGCGATTTCAGGGCTGGTGTAGATGACCCAGGGCACCAGGTTGAAATCGACATGGCCGTGCTGACCGGCAATGCGTTCGGCCACGGCCACGCCCTCTTCCTCGGCCTTGTGCGCCAGCATGGGGCCGCGCACCACGTCGCCCACCGCCCACACGCCTTTGAGGTTGGTGCGGCAGTCGTCGTCGACCACGATGTCGCCGCGCTCGCCCAGCTTCAGGCCCACGGCATCGGCGTTCAGGCCGGTGGTGTTCGGCACGCGGCCGATCGAGACGATCAGCTTGTCCACGTCCAGCGTCTTGGCTTCGCCCTTGGCATCGGTGTAGGCGACGCTGACGCCCTTTTTGGCCGCCTTGATCTCGCCCACTTTCACGCCCAGCTCAACCTTCAGGCCCTGCTTGTCGAAGGCCTTCTTGGCTTCCTTGGCGATCTGTTCGTCCACCGCACCCAGGAAAGTGGGCAGTGCTTCCAGCACGGTCACTTCGGCCCCCAGGCGGCGCCACACGCTGCCCATTTCCAGGCCGATCACGCCAGAGCCGATGAGGCCCAGCTTCTTGGGCACAGCGCCGATGCGCAAGGCGCCGTCGTTGCTGAGCACGTTTTCTTCGTCAAACGGCACGCTGGGCAGCGCGCGCGCGCTGGAACCCGTGGCAACGATGATCTGCTTGCCGGTCAGCGTTTCGTTGGCGGTGCCGGTCACGGCGATTTCGTAGCCGCCATCCACGGCTTTCACGAAAGACCCACGACCGTGAAAAAACGCGATCTTGTTCTTCTTGAACAGGTACAGGATGCCGTCGTTGTTCTGCTTGACCACCGCGTCCTTGCGGCCAACCATCTTGGCCACGTCCATCTTCAGGCCCGTCACGCCGATGCCGTGCTCGGCAAAGTGCTTGGCCGCGTGCTCGTAGTGCTCTGAACTTTGCAGCAGCGCCTTGGACGGGATGCAGCCCACGTTGGTGCAGGTACCGCCCGGTGCGGGGCCGCCCTTGTCGTTCTTCCATTCGTCGATGCAGGCGACGTTGGCGCCCAGTTGCGCAGCGCGAATCGCTGCCACATAGCCGCCGGGGCCGGCGCCGATGACGATAACGTCGAATTGTTTGCTCATGGTGATTGGTTTCCGATTCGAGACAGCACCGCAGGCGCGATCATGCGATGCGCCGGTGCAACAAAGAACATATAGAGGCGGCCCAGCGCGTTATGGATGTGAACGACGGTCGACACAACGACCTTCCGGTCGGCGGTCTTGAGCAGCGATACCTGCACTTCAAGGTGCTTGTCGTCGTCACCCAGGATGACCTCATCGTCGCCCAGATGCAGCACCGTGAAGATGCCGACACGCTCGCCCACACGGTAGGTTTTCAGACCACGCGCAGGGTCGATTGCGGCCATCGCGCCCAGGTCCTTGAGACCCAGATGCTTGACAACAGTATTGCGCACACGCATCGCTTGGTCGACCCAGCGCGGCGTGCGACCCAGGGTTTGCAGCCACAACGCCAACGCGGAACGTTCAGCGCAAGGATTGTCGACGCAGTACGCATCGTGAAAATCCGACCCTGCGACACGCGCCCGCAACAGGCTCTCCGGGGGGATGTCGCAGGCACGTACTTTCATCACGGATAGAACCGATGCCGCTGACGACCTTAGATGTCGAACAGCAGGCGCGACGGGTCTTCCAGCGCGTCTTTCATCGCCACCAGGCTCAACACGGCTTCGCGGCCGTCGATGATGCGGTGGTCGTAGGACATGGCCAGGTAGTTCATCGGGCGGACGACGATCTGGCCGTCTTCCACCACCGCGCGGTCCTTGGTGGCGTGCACGCCCAGGATGGCCGACTGCGGCGGGTTGATGATCGGCGTGGACATCATCGAGCCGAAGGTGCCGCCGTTCGAGATCGAGAAGGTGCCGCCGGTCATCTCTTCGATGCTCAGCTTGCCGTCCTTGGCTTTCTGGCCGTATTCGGCGATCTTCTTCTCGATGTCAGCAAAGCTCATCTGGTCGGCGTTGCGCAGAATCGGCACCACCAGGCCACGCGGCGAGCTGACGGCGATACCGATGTCGAAGTAACCGTGGTAGATGATGTCGTTGCCGTCGATCGAGGCATTGACGGCGGGGTACTTCTTCAGCGCGTGCACCGCCGCCTTGACGAAGAAGCTCATGAAGCCGAGCTTGACACCGTGTTCCTTGACGAACTGGTCCTGGAACTTCTTGCGCAGATCCATCACCGGGGCCATATTGACTTCGTTGAACGTAGTCAGGATGGCGTTGGTGGATTGCGACTGCAGCAGGCGTTCGGCAATGCGCGCGCGCAGGCGCGTCATCGGCACACGCTGCTCGGGGCGATTGCCCAGGTCGGGTGCTGCGGGCGGCGCGACTTGTGGCAGTGCGCTTTTCGGCACGCCCGTCGGAATATCAGCAGGTTTTTGGGCTGCAGCGCTTACTGCGCCTGCGCTGGCAGCTCCTGATTGGATAGCACCAAGGACGTCGCCCTTGATCACGCGACCATCCTTGCCGGTGCCTGTCACGGAGCCAGCCGCCAACTGGTTGTCGGCCATCAGCTTGGCCGCAGCAGGCATCGCGATGCCGGACTTGTCAGCGCCGGCAGCCGCTGGGGCAGCGGGTGCTGGGGCAGCAGCAGGGGCGGCCGAGGGGGCAGCAGCGGGTGCAGCGGCACCGGCCACCGCCGCGGTGTCGATACGGGCGATCAACTGGTCGGCCACCACGGTGGCGCCGTCGGGCTGCACCAGTTCGGCCAGCACACCGGCGGCTGGCGCGGGGACTTCCAGCACCACTTTGTCGGTTTCGACTTCGACGAGGATTTCGTCGATCTTGATCGCCTCACCAGGCTTTTTCTTCCACTGCAGCAAAGTGGCCTCGGCCACGGATTCGGACAGCTGAGGGACTTTGACTTCAACGATTGCCATGTTGGTTTTCCAGTTTGTTCAGAGCGTGTTCTTCAATGCGCGTCGAACGCTGCCCCGCCCCGGCGGGAAGGGCGGCGGGGCCAAGCGCTTACTTTTGCAGCACGAATCCCTTGAGGCGGCCAAAGGCAGACTCGATCAGGGCTTTTTGCTGGTCCTGGTGCAGGTGCGAATAGCCCACCGCCGGTGAGGCGGAGGCGGCGCGGCCCGCGTAGCCCAGCTTTTGGCCGGCCAGCATGTTCTCGTGGATGTAGTGCTGCACGAAAAACCAGGCACCCTGGTTCTGCGGCTCATCCTGGCACCACACGATGTCGGTCGCGTTGGGGTACTTCTTGATTTCGTTGGCGAACGCCTTGTGCGGGAACGGGTAGAGCTGCTCGACACGCAGAATTGCCACGTCGTTGACGCCGCTTTCCTCGCGCTTTTTGGCCAGGTCGTAGTACACCTTGCCGGAGCACGCGACCACGCGCTTGACCTTGTCCGCCTTCAGGTCGGCCTTGTCGGGAATGACGGTCTGGAAGGTGCCTTTGGTGAACTCGGACACCGGCGAAGTGGCGTCCTTGTTACGCAGCAGGCTCTTGGGCGTCATGATGATCAGCGGCTTGCGCAGCGGGCGAACCATCTGGCGGCGCAGCACATGGAAGATCTGGCTGGCCGTGGTCGGCTGCACGACTTGCATGTTGGTATCGGCCGCCAGCTGCATGAAGCGCTCCAGGCGCGCGGACGAGTGCTCTGGCCCCTGCCCTTCGTAGCCGTGCGGCAGCATCAGCGTGATGCCGTTGACGCGGCCCCATTTCACTTCGCCCGAAGCGATGAACTGGTCGATCAAGACCTGCGCGCCGTTGACGAAATCGCCGAACTGCGCTTCCCAGATCACAAGGGTGTTGGGGTCGTTGGACGCATAACCGTATTCAAAGCCCAGCACCGCCTCTTCGGAGAGGATGGAGTCGAACGACTCGAACGGGGCCTGCCCATCGGACACATGCTTCAGCGGCACGTAGGTGCCGACGTCCCACTTCTCGCGCTTTTGGTCGTGCAGCACGGCGTGGCGGTGCACGAAGGTGCCGCGCCCTACGTCTTCGCCGGACAGACGAATCGGGTAGCCACTGGCCACCAGCGAGGCGAAGGCCATGTGCTCGCCCATGCCCCAGTCGACGTTGATCTCTCCGCGGCCCATGGCGGCGCGGTCTTCCAGCACCTTTTTGACCAGCGTGTGCACCGTGAAGCCCTCGGGCACGGTGGTGATGCGCTCGGCCAGGCGCTTCCATTCGGCCAGCGGAATGGAAGTGTCGCCCGCGTCCGTCCATTTCTGGCTCAGGAACGGCTGCCAGTCAACGGCGTACTTGCTCTTGAAGTTGGTCAGCACCGGGTCGTAGGTGTGCTTGCCCGCATCCATGGCGGCGCGGTAACCGGCAACCATGTCGTCCGGGCCGGTTTCGCCCAGCACGCCCTGCGCCACCAGCTTGTCGCCATACAGGCGGCGCGTGCCGGGGTGCTTGCCGATCTTGGTGTACATCAGCGGCTGGGTGAGCATGGGGGTGTCCTGCTCGTTGTGGCCCAGCTTGCGGAAGCAGACGATGTCGACCACCACATCCTGATTGAATTCCTGGCGGTACTGCAACGCCAACTGCGTGCACAGCACCACGGCCTCGGGGTCGTCGCCATTCACGTGCAGCACCGGCGCTTCGATCATCTTGACGACGTCGGTGCAGTACAGCGTGGAGCGCGTATCGCGCGGATCGCTGGTGGTGAAGCCGATCTGGTTGTTGATGACGATGTGAACGGTGCCGCCGGTGTAGTAGCCCCGGGTTTGCGCCAAGGCCAGCGTTTCCATCACCACGCCTTGCCCTGCAAAGGCAGCGTCGCCGTGCACCAGCACGGGCAGCACGGTGTCGCCTTCGTGGTCACCGCGGCGGTCCAGGCGGGCGCGCACGCTGCCTTCCACCACCGGGTTCACGATCTCGAGGTGCGAGGGGTTGAACGCCAGCGACAGGTGCACCGGGCCGCCGGCCGTGGTGACGTCGCTGGAGAAGCCCTGGTGGTACTTGACGTCGCCGGCGGGCAGGTCTTCGGGTGCGGTGTGATCGAACTCAGCGAACAACATCGAGGGCATCTTGCCCAGCGTGTTGACCAGCACGTTCAGGCGGCCGCGGTGGGCCATGCCAATCACGATTTCCTGCACGCCTGCGGTGCCGGCTTTCTGGACCAGCTCATCCATGGCGACGATGAAGCTTTCACCGCCTTCCAGCGAAAAGCGCTTCTGGCCAACGTACTTGGTGTGCAGGAAGCGCTCCAGGCCTTCGGCGGCGGTCAGGCGCTCCAGCACATGCTTTTTCTGCTCGGCATCCAGATGCGGGTTGGTGCGGGCGCTTTCCAGCTTTTCCTGCCACCAGCGCTTCTGGCCCTGGTCGGTGATGTACATGTACTCGGCGCCGATGGTGCCGCAGTAGGTTTCACGCAGCGCGTTCAACAGGTCGCGCAAGGACATGGTTTCCTTGCCGAAGAACGTGTTGCTGGTGTTGAACACCGTCTCCATGTCGGCGTCGGCGAAGCCGTAGAACGCCGGATCCAGCTCAGGGATATCCGGGCGTTCGGTTCGCTTCAGCGGATCCAGGTCGGCCCAGCGCGCGCCGACGTTGCGGTACGCCGCAATCAGCTGCTGGACAGCCGTGCGCTTGCGGCCAAGTTCGGAATCGGCGCCAGAGGCCACCACCACTTGGGTGCCGCCTTGCTTGGCGCGCTCGGCAAAGGCGTTGATAACGGGCAAATGCGGCACGTCGCGCGCATTGGTGCCGTCGACGGCGGGCACATGCTGAAGTGCGTCGAAATACACGCGCCACGAATCGGGCACGCTGCCCGGGTTGGCGAGGTAGTTCTCATACATCTCTTCCACATACGGCGCATTGCCGCCGAAGAGATAGCTGTTGCCTTCGTAGGTGTTGTAGACGGATTTCGTCTCGTTCATAGCGTACGCATGCCTTTCGCCTCCCTCAGGGAAGCTCAAGTTGGTGAGGAGACCTTCCGCGTCACGGCTGAACCGGTTGGCGGACGCGACAGGCTGGGAAGGGCCGTGGAAACTTCGCAGCCGGGATTGTGCCACCGAACCCCGCGCGCAGTTGGCGCGCGCAAGGCCATCACCACAAAACCCTGGCTACAGTGAGGGACATAAGGGTTCAGCTGGCGGGCGCCATCAGATCCTTGATTTGCTGCAGAGCGGCAGGGTCTTCCATCGTGGTCAGATCGCCCGGGTCACGCCGTTCGCACACCGCCTGCACGGCACGCCTGAGCAGCTTGCCGGAACGGGTCTTGGGCAGCACGCTCACAAAGAGCACGCGCGCCGGACGGGCCACTGCACCCAGCGAGCCATCCACCACCTTCATGACCTCGGCCTCCAGCTTTTGCATCGCGGCCGGGTCGCCCAGTTGGCTGGCGTCCTTCAATATGGCGAACGCCATGGCGACCTGCCCCTTGAGCTGGTCGGCCACGCCCACCACCGCCACTTCGGCCACATTGGGGTGGCTGGCAATCGCCTCTTCGATCTCGCGGGTGCCCAGGCGATGTCCGGCCACGTTGATCACATCGTCCGTGCGCCCCAGGATGAAGTAGTAGCCGTCTTCATCGCGAATGCCCCAGTCAAATGTGCTGTAGACCAGCTGATTGGGCACTGAAGACCAGTAAGTGTTGACAAAGCGCGCGTCGTCGCGCCACACCGTCTGCATGCAACCGGGGGGCAGCGGCCCTTCGATGGCGATCACGCCCTTCTGGTTGGCGCCGGTCAACTCGGCCCCGGTCTGGTCGTCGAGCAGCTTGACGTTGTAGCCGTACACGGCTTTGCCGGGCGAGCCGAACTTGGCGGGCATCGCCTCGACGCCGTTGCACAGCGACAGGATCGGCCACCCCGTTTCGGTCTGCCAATAGTTGTCGACGATCGGCTTGCCTTGCAGGCCTTCGCTGATCCATTTGGCGGTGGGTTCGTCCAGCGGCTCGCCCGCCAGGAACAGGCTGCGCAACGACGACAGGTCGTACTGCGTCAGATAGGCCGGGTCTTGCTTTTTCAGCACGCGGATGGCCGTGGGCGCGCTGAACATCACGGTGACTTTGTACTTTTCAACCAGCTTCCACCAGATGCCGCCGTCGGGCCGCACCGGGGTGCCCTCGTACATGATGGTGGCCATGCCGCCGATCAATGGCCCGTAGATGATGTAGCTGTGGCCCACCACCCAGCCGATGTCGCTGGTGCTGAAGAAGGTTTCCCCCGGCTTGCCGCAGTAGATGTGGCGCATCGACGCCGCCAGCGCGACGGCGTAGCCGCCCGTATCGCGCTGCACGCCCTTGGGTTTGCCGGTGGTGCCGCTGGTGTACAGCGTGTAGCTGGGGTGCGTGGCGTCCACCCATTCGCACGGCACCTGCACGTCCAGCAATGATTCACGCAGCGTGCCCCACAGGTGGTCGCGCCCGGCGGCCAGTTGCATGGGCGCCAAGCCGCGATCGACCAGCAACACCGCGCTGGGTTTGTGCTTGGCCAGCTGAATGGCTTCGTCCAGCAAATGCTTGTAGGGCACCGGCTTGCCGCCGCGCGAACCCGCGTCGGCGCTGACGATGACCGTCGGCTCGGCGTCGTCGATGCGCGTGGCCAGCGAACCAGAGGCGAACCCACCAAACACCACCGAATGGATCGCGCCGATGCGCGTGCAGGCCAGCATGGCAAAGCACGCCTCCGCGATCATCGGCATGTAGATCAGAACGCGGTCGCCCTTTTTGACGCCCAGCTTCTGCAGCGATGCCGCCATGCGCTGCACTTCGGCGTGCAACTGCTTGAAGGTGTAGGTGCGCTCTTCGTTGGTCTCTGTGGAAACGAAGATCAGCGCCGGCTGGTCACCGCGATCGGCCAGATGGCGATCGACCGCGTTGTGGCAAAGGTTGGTGGTGCCACCTGCAAACCACCGGGCAAAGGGCGGGTTGCTGTAATCGCAGACGGTCTGCGGGGGTGCATGCCAGTCGATCAACTGGGCTTGTTCGGCCCAGAAGTTGTCTCGGTCATCGATGGAACGGCGATAGAACGCCTCGTAGCTGGCCATGGTTGTCTCCTCGGCACTTTAAAAAATGCGTCGGTCGCCGCAGCGTGTGTGCCGCCGGACGACCTGTACACCCATTATGTCGAGCGACCTCTTGCAAATAGCTGACGTGCCGAATCGAGACTGTTTGGCAGCGCGCGGCGCCCGCACCGCGCTTGGTAGCGCGGGCCAGCCTGCAGATGAAAACTCAGCGCTTGCCGCCGTTCAGGCGCTTGGCATTGGCCACAGCACGCCGGTGAACGGGTGCCATGCCGCGCGCCGCCACATCCAGCATCGAATTCACCCACTGGCGCTGTGCGTTGCTGGACAAATGCTGCAGCGTTGGCGGATTCATCCAGCCACCCAGCGCCACGCGCCACCAGGTCTGCAGCCACCACGCGGCGAACTGCTGCTGCGCCGCCAGGGCCTGGACCGACATGGCGCTCCACGACTCGTTGAAGGCCGCCACTTTTTCGGCGCCCATCTGATAGAACTCATCCTGATCACGTCGGCTGGGGTTCACGCCGGCGGTCATCATGCGCGTCACACGGTGCATCACCACCTGGGGAACCGCATCGGCCATTTGCACGGCGTTGCGCGTCAAACGCAGTTGCTTGGAAGAAACCATTTTCGATACCGTCCTGAACAGTTGTCGCGGGTCGATTATTTTGCCTGTTTGCTATGTTTTACATAGCTGCTTGCGCCGATCCACATTGCGCAAAAGGCCTATTTGATTAAAAAATTCACTGACACTGTCACCGCAGGTCAGCGTCACTTCACCAAGGCCAGCAGCGATTTGAACTTGGGGTGTTCACAGCCGCGCAGCCATTCAAAGCCCACCATCTCGGTGGTCACCAGTTCGCACCCCGCACTGGCCAACCGGTCATAGGCGGCGTCGCGGTTGCGTTCGGTGCGTGAACCGCAGGCATCGGTCACCACCCACACGTCCGAACCTGAATCCAGCAGCATCAGCGCGGTCTGCAACAGGCATACGTGCGCTTCACAGCCGGCCAGCACCAAGGTGCTGCGCTCGGGCTCGGCGGTGGCCGGCTTTTGCAGATGGCGCGGCAAGCTGCGCACGTTGCCACCGGTTCGCGGTGGCGGGGCCGGCGGAACCAGCACGGCCTGCAGTTCTTCGGCGCCGCTGAAATCCATCTTGGTCACGATTCCGTCGCACAGCGGTGCCAGCGAAGGATCTGTCGGACCCAAACTGGTCGGGTTCTGCTCGGTGGCCCAAACGGGCACACCGACCAGCTTGGCGAATTCAGCCAGCTTTCGTGCGTTGGCCAGCACAAAGGCGTGGTCGTGAATGGCTGGCATCAATCGGCCCTGATAGTCAATCAGCACCAACTGGCTGTCATCGGCTTCGAGCAGCATGGTCAGACTCCTGCAATAAGAGAACCCAGGCCGCGGGCCCAAGGGGAGTTCTACAACGCAAAAGCCGCTCAAAAGCGGCTGAGGCGGGGGGCGAATTCAGGCTAACCATGAGGCGCCCCGTAACGCGGATAAGCGGCGATCACCTCGCTAAAACAAGCAATGCCAAGGCACTGCGGATGATCGAAAGTGAGCGTATCACATCGACCCCGGTTCGGGCGTCAGTGATCACCGCACTCGGGGGCCCGCGCACCGTTTTCCCGCCGGTAACGTGAAATCCTCCGTGCGCCGCCTCGGCGCGGGTGCGCGCCCTCACGCCGCAGCGTGAATCTGTTCAGTCAGGTGCTGCGAAAAGAGGGCTGACGCTGGTGCCAAGGTCTTTCCGATTCGATGAATCACCCCCATCGACCGAAGCATGTGGGGCCGCACCAACGGCACCGCGCGCATGCCTTCCATATTGACCAGCGACAGCGCCAAGCGCGGCAAAGCGGTGATGCCAGCGCCAGCAAGCACCATCGAAGCACCCGCCGACACGCTCGGGTATTCCAGGCTGGCGCGCACCGACATGCGGCGCTGCAAGAACACCGCATCGGTGATCTGGCGAATGCTGCTGCGCGGCTGCGATCCGATGAAGGGCCGCGTGGCAAATATCGACCACGGCACTTCTTTACGTACCGCCAGCGGATCGTCCTGGCGACACAACAGAACGAAGGGATCATCAAGCAGATGCCGGTAACGCAACCGTCGGTCTGGCATGGGCTTCACGCTGAGGCCGAAATCGGCTTGGCCTTCCTCGATCATCCTCAGCAGGTTTTCGGCTGGCGCTTCGATCAGCCTGAATTCGACCTGCGGGTAAAGCGCGCGAAACGACGCCACCGCAGGCGCAAGCAGGCTTGCGCCAATCGACGGCAATGAAACCACTGCCACGGTGCCTGTGTGGCCCTGCAAAAACTGGCCCAACTCGCCAAACGATGCATCGAATTCGCGCAGCACGCGCTGCGCAATCGGAAGCAGTTCGCGCCCCACTGCAGTGATCTGCAGATGGCGTGTGTCGCGATCGAACAAACGGGCGCCCAGCAAGCCTTCGGCCTGCTGAATCGCCCGGCTGAGCGCTGGTTGCGACACCTCCATCTGCAAGGCCGCACCCCGAAAGCTGCCCGCCGCCACGATGTGCACGAAGGCCTGCAGCTGCGCAAGCTTGAGTGTGAGTGGGCGTGCCTTCATGAGATTGATCCATTCAAGTTATCACACATATAGCCAACTGGCTATTCACAGATCAATGGCCGCCGCCCTAGACTGGCTTGATCATCAAAAGCGGAGGCAGGGTATGCAGGCACACGGCAGTGCGGTGCTGAATGGTGTGCACCGCCTTGGGCTGGGGCAGCTGGCCCGCCCGTTTGCAGATGCGCCCCTGACCACGCCCGGTGCCAAGGCCATACAGATTGAGCGCCGTGAACGCGGCGCCGACGCGCATCCCGCGGGACCCGTGTTTCACCAAGGCGACACACCCAATCCACTCCCTGCTGAAAAAACCTAGCGCATGCAAACCCATACTTCAGATTCCAGTAGTGAATTCGAGGCCGTTGAAAGCGATGGCGTTCTGCGCCTGACCATCCAGCGCGAGAGCCGCCGCAACGCCATCAACCCGGCCGTCATGACAGGGCTTGCCGAAGCACTCAGCCAGGCCAACGCCAACCGAAGCCTGCGTGCCATCGTGCTGACAGGCGCGGGCGACAAGGCGTTCTGCGCAGGCGCTGACCTGCACAGCGGCCAATCCTTCAGCTTCGACTACGCCGAGCCGACGCAAGGCTTTGCCAACCTGCTGCGCGTGTCGCGCCAGCTCACCGTGCCGCTGGTGGCCCGGGTCAACGGCGCTTGCATGGCCGGCGGCATGGGCCTGATGGCGATGTGCGACCTGGCCGTGGCCGCACCGCACGCCCAGTTCGGCCTGCCCGAAGTCAAGGTGGGCGTCTTCCCCGCGCAAGTGTTGACGGTGCTGAATGGCCTGATTGGCCCGCGCGCCCTGACCGAGCTTTGCATCACGGGCGAACCCATTGGCGCAGCCGAAGCGCAGCGCCTTGGGCTGATCAACCACGTCTGCGCAGACCTGGATGGCGGCGTTCAGGCTTTGCTGGACCGGTTTCTGGACAAGTCGCCCGCCGCCATCCGCCGCGGCCTGTACCTGATGAAGCGGATCGGCTCGATGTCGTTTGAAGCATCCATGGCGTTCACCGAAAGCCAGATCGGCCTGATTGCCTTGACCGAAGACGCCGCGGAAGGCCAGGCCGCTTTCCGCGAGAAGCGACCACCGGTATGGAGCGGGAAATGAGCGCAGCGAAAGGCCAAGTGGTGCGCATCGGCGGCGCCTCGGGCTTCTGGGGTGATTCCAGCGTTGGCGCGCCACAACTCGTCCAAAGCGGGCAGCTCGACTTCCTGGTGTTCGATTACCTGGCCGAGCTGACCATGTCCATCCTGGCCGGCGCTCGCCTCAAGAACCCGGCGCAGGGTTACGCGACCGATTTTGTCGACGTTGCCATGCGCAGCGTGCTCAAGGACGTGTTGGCGCAGGGCATTCGCGTCATCAGCAACGCCGGCGGCGTCAATCCGCAGGGCTGCGCTGACGCACTGCGCGCACTGGCCGAGGAACTGGGTGTCGAGGTCCGGATCGCCGTGGTGACGGGCGACGATGTCATGCCCCAACTGCCGGCACTGCGCCAGGCCAATCCCCCGATTCAGGAGCTGCAAAGTGGCGCACCGCTGCCCGCCAAGGTGCTGACGGCCAACGCCTACCTGGGTGCGTTGCCCGTCAAGGCTGCGCTGGATGCTGGCGCGCAAGTTGTGATCACCGGGCGCTGCGTCGATTCCGCCGTCACCCTCGGCGCGCTGATGCATGCGTTCGATTGGTCGCCCGGCGATTACCACCGCCTGTCGGGCGGCAGCCTGGCTGGCCACATCATCGAATGCGGGTGCCAAGCCACGGGCGGGCTGCATACCGACTGGCGCGATGTGCCCGACTGGGCGCACATCGGCTACCCCATCGTCGAATGCGCGGCCGATGGCAGCTTTTGGGTGACCAAACCCCAAGGCACTGGCGGCCTTATCGCGCCCCAGTGCGTCGCCGAACAATTGCTGTACGAGATTCATGATCCGGCGGCCTACCTGCTGCCGGATGTGCGCTGCGACTGGCGCGAAGTCCGCATCGAGCAAACGGACGCCGACCATGTACGCGTCCACGGTGCATTGGGCAGTGCGCCGCCGTCCAGCTACAAGGTTTGTGCAACCTATGTGGATGGCTTCAAGACTTCAGCGCAATTGACCATTGTGGGCATGGAAGCCGTGGCCAAGGCACGCCGGACCGGCGACGCCATCCTGGAGCGCGTGGCCGAGCTGTTGGCCGAACGCGGCATGGCGCCCCTCAGTGCTTCGCTGATCGAAGTGCTGGGCGCCGAGAGCCCGTATGGCCCGCACGCCGTGGCCGGGCTGGCCCACGTTCGCGAGGCCGTGCTGCGCATCACCGCCTGCCACCCAGACAAGGCAGCGCTGCAACTGCTGGCACGCGAAGTGGCGCCGGCGGGCACCTCGTGGGCGCCAGGCACAACGGGCGCGGGCGGCCGGCCGGGCGTTTCCCCGTCCATCCGCCAATACGCCTTCCTGCTGGCCAAGGAACGCATGGCACCGGCCATCCACTACGGCGGGCAAGTCATTGCCGTGCCAGACGCCGGTGCGGCCAAGCCGGCACCGCAAGCTGAAGCGGCGCCGCCCACAGCGCAGCTTGCAACGGCAAGCGCCGCGTTGCCCAGCGGCGAACGCTGGAAGGAGGTGCCCTTGATCGAGCTGGCCTGGGCACGCTCGGGCGACAAAGGCAACACGTCCAACATCGGCGTCATCGCGCGGCGCCCCGATTGGCTGCCGCTTCTGCGACGCGAATTGACGACCGATCGTGTTGCCGCGTACCTGGCCCACCTGGTCGATGGGCCGGTGACGCGCTACGAAGTCCCGGGCATCCATGCGTTCAACTTTGTCTGCGAACAAGCCCTGGGCGGCGGCGGCATGGCGTCGCTGCGCAACGACCCACTGGGCAAGGGCATGGCGCAGATTCTGCTGTCCATGCCAATACGCGTGCCCGCCAGCTGGCCCTGACCTGCCACTGCGCGGCACAGCAAAACCCTGCGGCCCGCACCGCTGGCCTGTGCTGACGGCCCTGCGCCAAAACCCACGTACACGCGCCTTCAAACCACAGGCAGATCAGCGCGCGGCTGTCGCGCGCAAGACAAGCGCACTGTGTCACGTGACATAGCTCAGACTGGCCAGCTCAGCTACTCTGCCCAGTTCCGAGGAGCACCATGAGCATCGATTATTTTCTGTACACGAGTTGCCTGGCGAACGATGCGCAAGTGAGTGCCGTTGCGGCCGTCATCAAGCAATCCCGCGCGTCGAACGCCATCACCGGAATCACCGGGGTGCTGGGGTTCGACGGAGAGTGCTTCGCGCAGTACGTGGAAGGCCCGTCCGGGGCGATATCAAGATTGAGCGCGGCGCTTCAGCGTGACACGCGCCACACCGCGTTCACCGTGCAGACCAGTGGCAGCGTGCCGGCCACACAGCGCAGGTTCACCACCTGGCAAATGGGTTACCTGGATGTCGAGGCCGATGCACTGAACATCGCGGAACTCAGCCAGATGCGCGGCGATGCCGCATTGCAGTACTTCCTTGAAAAACTGCAGGCGCTGGACATCGCCTAAGGTGGGCGGAAGGGCCGCTGCGCGCAGCAGCCCGAAGACGGCTACGGCCCGCCGGAGCGGCGCCTCTCCTAACTACTGATCATTCCTTGGGCCGATGCGTCATCGGACATCGATCAGATGGACCGCTGCAAGCACCACCCGCTCGCCATGCAGATCACCTGGCCGCGCCCAAAGCCTGCTTGACTTCGTTACCGCCCTGCTCCGACCCACTTTGCGGCACGGTCTGGCCGTCTGGGTTGGCCACCTGCGCCAGCGCGGCCAACAGGCGTTCGGGCGTGTCGGGCGTCAAGCCCAGGTGCGCGCCCTGCGTCAGCGTGATGTGCGCGGCCTCATAAGTGCCGGCGCCCGCGCAGAAGATCATGCGGCTGGGCGCCTGTTCGCTGACGGCCACCAGCATCGCGGGCACCACAGCTTCGGGGCGCAGCGCCTGCAGCACATCGGGCGGCAGCAGGCCTTCGGTCATGCGCGTGGCCGCTGTTGGCGCCAGGCTGTTGACGCGGATGTCGCTCTTGGCCCCTTCGATGCTGAGCGTCTGCATCAACCCGACCAGCGCCAGCTTGGCCGCGCCATAGTTGGCCTGGCCAAAGTTGCCGTACAGCCCGCTGGACGACGTCGTCATCAGGATGCGGCCATACTTCTGCGCCACCATGTGTGGCCACACGGCCTTGCAGGTGTGCACCGCGCCCATCAGGTGCACGTCCACCACCTGGCGGAAATCGTCGATCTCCATCTTGGCAAAGCTCTTGTCGAGCAGGATGCCGGCGTTGTTGACCAGGATGTCCACGCGGCCCCAGGTGTCGATGGCCTGCTGCACCATGGCCTGCACGGCCTCAAAGTCGGTCACCGATGCGCTGTTGGCGATCGCCTCGCCGCCGGCGGCCTTGATCTCGTCCACCACCTTCTGCGCCGCACCGACCGAGCCACCGCTGCCGTCCACCGCGCCACCCAGGTCGTTGACCAGCACCTTGGCGCCGCGTGCAGCCAGGCCCAGTGCGTGCAGACGGCCCAGGCCGCCGCCCGCGCCCGTGACGATGGCCACGCGGCCGGTGAAGTCGATCTTGTCCATATGTCCCACTTTCTTGAGTAGCTGGTTGCCTGAAACTTGCCGTGGCGACTTTACTGCACGGCCCGGCGCCGGCTGTGCCAGAGCGGACAGAGGCCCGCCACGCTTGCCGCCACAATCGGTCGCCATGGAACTGAACAACGAGACCATCGACACCCCGCCGCGTGATGCCGCCAGCGTGGTCATGCTGCGCGACGGCGCCACCGGGCTGGAAGTGCTGCTGATGCGCCGCCACACCGATTCGGCCGTGCTGGGCGGCGCCTACGTCTTTCCCGGTGGCAAGGTCGACGCCGCCGATACCGCGCCCGACATGCTGGCGCGGCTGGACCGCAGCCCGGGCGAATTGCACGCCCGCCTGGGCGAACCTGACCTGACGCCCGAGCAAGCCGCCGCCTTCTTCGTCGCCGCTGCGCGCGAAGCGGCTGAGGAATCCGGCCTGTTGCTGCTGCAGCGCGGCGATACCGAAATCGCCCTGCACAGCGCCGACGCCTGCACCCGCCTGCGCGCCGGTGAATCGCTGGCCGCACTGCTGGCCGCGCACGGCGCGCGGCTGGACACCGATGCGCTGGCGCCCTGGTCGCGCTGGATCACGCCGCGCCGCCCTTCGGTGATGAACAAGCGCTTTGACACCCGCTTCTTTCTGGCCGCCGCGCCGCCCGCCCAGCAAACGCAGATCGACGACTACGAAGTCACCGAAGCGCGCTGGCTGACCCCGCGCGCCGCCATTGCGCAGTACCAGTCCAATGAAATCGACCTGGCCCCGCCCCAGATCATCAGCCTGCTGCACCTGACGCTGTACGCCGACGTGGCCGCCGCCATGGCCGATGCGCGCGGCCGCACGCCGCCACTGATCCTGCCCGAGCCGGTGGAAGCCGCCGAAACCCGCGTGCTGTGCTACCCCGGCGACGCCGACCACCCCGTGCCCGCCCGCGCCTTGCCCGAACCCGTGCCCACACGCCTGCTGTGGCGCAACAAGCGGTTTGAACCGCCCCAGGGGTTTGGCGCGTTCTTGGCCTGATCTGCTTGTGGCCCGCGCACGCTGCCTGCGCAAGCGCCGCTGCGGCCCCAGGCGCTGACCGCAGCGTGCGCCCCCTGCATTGCGGCGGTGAGCGCACCCGTCATCC
>JAGOEM010000321.1 GCA_017997715.1 Ottowia sp. | reverse complement strand
GCGCATCATTGCCGAAACCGGCGCCGGCCAGCACGGCGTGGCCACCGCCACCATCTGCGCCCGCTACGGCCTGGAATGCGTGGTCTACATGGGCAGCGAAGACGTCAAGCGCCAGTCGCCCAACGTCTACCGCATGAAGCTGCTGGGCGCCACCGTGGTGCCCGTTGAATCGGGCAGCAAGACGCTGAAAGACGCGCTGAACGAAGCCATGCGCGACTGGGTGGCCAACGTCGACAACACCTTCTACATCATCGGCACCGTGGCCGGCCCGCACCCCTACCCCATGATGGTGCGGGATTTCCAAAGCGTGATCGGCACCGAATGCCTGCAGCAGATGCCTGAAATGCTGCAGTCGCAGGGCGCGGCAACCACGCAGCCCGATGCCGTCATCGCGTGCGTCGGCGGTGGCAGCAATGCCATGGGCATCTTCTACCCCTACATCTCGCATGCGCAAACCCGGCTGATCGGCGTGGAAGCGGCGGGCCAGGGGCTGGAAACCGGCAAGCATTCGGCCAGCCTGCAGCGCGGCAGCGCGGGCGTGTTGCACGGCAACCGCACCTACGTGCTGCAGGACGACAACGGCCAGATCATCGAAACCCACAGCATCTCGGCGGGGCTGGACTACCCGGGCGTCGGCCCCGAGCACGCCTGGCTCAAGGACATCGGCCGTGCCGAATACGTGGGCGCCACCGACGCCGAGGCGCTGGCCGCGTTTCACCACCTGTGCCGCAAGGAAGGCATCATTCCTGCGCTGGAATCCAGCCACGCCTTCGCCTACGCACTGAAGCTGGCGCCCACCATGCGGCCTGACCAGTCCATCCTGGTGTGCCTGTCCGGGCGTGGCGACAAGGACATCGGCACCGTGGCCGATCTCGATGGGACCGATTTCTACGACCGTCCGTCGATGCGCGGCCACGTCGTCAAAGGGGCCGCAGCCCAAGAGGTGCGCGCATGAACCGCATCGCCCGCACCTTCGAAGCGCTGCACAAGCAGCAGCGCAAAGCACTCATCCCCTATGTGACGGCCGGGTTTCCCTACGCCGACATCACCCCCGCGCTGATGCACGGCCTGGTGACGGCTGGCGCCGACGTGATTGAGCTTGGCGTGCCCTTTTCCGACCCCAGCGCCGACGGCGCCGTCATTCAGAAAGCCGGCGACCGCGCGCTGGCGCTGGGCATTGGCCTGGCCGAAGTACTGGCCATGGTGAAGCAGTTCCGCCAAAAGGACGACACCACGCCTGTCGTGCTGATGGGTTACGCCAACCCGGTCGAGCGCTATGACCAGCGCCATGCCCACGGCCAGGGCACGTCGGCCTTCATTCGCGACGCGGCTGCGGCCGGTGTCGATGGCGTGCTGATCGTCGATTACCCGCCCGAGGAATGTGCCGAATTCGCGGCCGAACTGCGCGCCCACGGCATGGACCTGATCTTTCTGCTGGCCCCCACCTCCACGCCGCAGCGCATGCAGCAAGTGGCGCAGATCGCCAGCGGCTACGTGTACTACGTATCGCTGAAAGGGGTGACGGGCTCGGGCACGCTCAATACCCATGAAGTCGAAGCCATGCTGCCGCGCATTCGCGAACACGTGCAGGTGCCGGTGGGGGTCGGTTTCGGCATTCGCGATGCAGCCACCGCCGCCGCCATTGGCCGCGTGGCCGACGCCGTGGTCATCGGCAGTCGCTTGATTCAGGTGATCGAAGACCAGCCGCATGAAAAGGTGGTGGCCGCGGCGATGGACTTCCTGCGCCCGGTTCGCGCAGCGCTGGACGCATAATCGCGCTATCAAAAGAGGAATTCGTTATGAGTTGGCTCGAAAAGCTGTTGCCCCCAAAAATCCAGAAATCCGACGCGGCCGAGCGCCGGCAGATGCCCGAAGGGCTGTGGATCAAGTGCCCCCAGTGCGAGACGGTGCTGTACAAGACCGATCTTGAGCAGAACCAGAACGTGTGCCCGAACTGCGGGCACCACCACCGCATCAGCGGGCGCGCGCGGCTCAACGTGTTCCTGGACAACGAGGGCCGCTACGAAATCGGCCAGGAAGTGGTGCCGGTCGATGCGCTGAAGTTCAAGGACAGCCGCAAGTACCCCGAACGCCTGAAAGAGGCGATGGAAGCCACCGGAGAAACCGATGCGCTGGTCGTCTTGGGCGGCTCGGTGCACTCGATCAACCTGGTGGCTGCGGCGTTTGAGTTCGAATTCATGGGCGGCTCGATGGGCAGTGTGGTGGGCGAGCGTTTTGTGCGCGGCGTTGAAACCGCCATCGAACAAAAAGTGCCCTTCATCTGCTTCACCGCCACCGGCGGTGCGCGCATGCAGGAAGGCCTGCTGTCCTTGATGCAGATGGCCAAGACCAACGCAGCGCTGACCCGCCTGGCCAAGAAAGGGCTGCCCTACATCAGCGTGCTGACCGACCCCACCATGGGCGGTGTGTCGGCCGGCTTCGCCTTTGTGGGCGATGTGGTGATTGCCGAACCCAAGGCGCTGATCGGCTTTGCCGGGCCGCGCGTGATCGAAAACACCGTGCGGGTCACCCTGCCCGAAGGGTTTCAGCGCGCCGAATTCCTGCAGGCCAAGGGCGCGGTCGACTTCATCTGCGACCGGCGAGAGCTGCGCGACAAGATCGCCAACGTGCTGGCGATGCTGCTGCGCCAGCCTGCAGACGCCGTGCAGTAAGCCCGGCTGGCGGCAGCCCAGGCCGGCCTGCCCCGCAAGGGGCCACCGGCTTCAGCCTGCGCCAAGCAAGGCCGCCGAGCCCAGCAAACGGGCCTGCAGCGCGCCCAGCAC
>JAGOEM010000320.1 GCA_017997715.1 Ottowia sp. | reverse complement strand
GGGCATCTCTGCGCCCGACTCGGCCACCCAGTGGTTTGCCCGCCTGGTCCTGGCGCGCGGGGGCCTGGGGCCGGATGACGTGCAGTGGGTGGGCGTGGGCACCGCGGCCGCTGCGGGCGCGGCGCTGCGCGAAGGGCGCATCGAGGCGATTGCCAACGTGGACCCGGTGATCAGCCAACTCGAGTTCGGCGGACACATCCGCGTGGCGGCCGACGCCCGCTCGCTGCGCGGCGCGCAGCAACTGTATGGCGGCCCCATGCCCGGCGGCTGCCTGTACGCGCCGCAAGGTTTCGTGCTGCGCTATCCCAACACGACGCAGGCGCTGGCCAACGCCGTGGTGCGCGCGCTCAAGTGGTTGCAGACGGCCGGCCCCAGCGACATCGTGCGCGTGGTGCCCGAGGCCGCCATGTCCGGTGACCGGGCGATCTATCTGGCCGCGCTGGACAAGGTGCGCGAAGCGTTTTCACCCGACGGGTTTCTGAACGAAGACGCGGTGCAGACCGCGCACCGCCTCGTGACCGAGCAACTGAGCACGCCCGCCGCCGTGCGCGCCGCAGCGCCCGCGGCCACCTACACCAACGAATTCGTGCTCAAGGCCAAGCAGCGCTACGCCGCTTGATGGCCACCGCGGTTGGACTCAACGGTGCTTTTTCTGCGGGCGCGCCGGCGCCCTCTTGGCGGTGCTGCGTGCCGGTGCGGCTTTGCGGGCCGAAGGAGCCGCTGCCTTGCGGGCGCTGGAGCCGTGCCGAGCCTGGCCGGCAACAGCCTTGCGGGACGCGGATGACGACGTCCGGGACGCGGCGCGGTGGCGCGCCGATTCGCTGGCGGCGGCACTGCTGGCACGCACGGGCAGGTACACCACCACCGCATGACCGGCCTTGAGAGCCGCGCCGGCGTTGCTCTTGTTCCAGCCCGCCACCGTGCCGGCAGGCAAATCGTAGCGTGCGGCCACGCGGGCGATGGTGTCGCCCCTGCGTGCGCGCACCACGGTGCGGCGCAGCACGACTTCGGGCGTGAAGGCGACCTGGGCGTTGTTGACCACGCTGGAGGCGACCGCGGCCGGGGTTTGTCCGTTGCGTGGCACCACCAGGGTGGAGCCCTGCTTGATGACCATCCCCTTGGGCACGCCGTTGAGCTGGCGCAGATCATCCTCGTCCATGTGCACGCGTTGGGCGGCTTCGCGCGTGGGCATGGTGGCGGGCGCCACCCAGGCCGTCCAGGAGGCCAGCGTGGTCGGGTCGGCGGCAGACAGGTTTTTCTTGAAGGTGGCCGCGTTGTCCCAGGGCAGCAGCACCTGCGGCGTGCCGGCGGCAAAGATGATGGGCTTGCGCTGCGAGGGATTCAGCGCCTTGAAGTCTTCCAGCCGCACTTCGGCCAGGCGCGCCGCCATCTCGATGTCGATGTCGCGCGTGATCTCCACGGTGTCGAAGAAGGGATGGTTTTCGATCAGGGGCAGCACGGCGCCGAAGGTTTCGGGGCGGGCGATGATGTTCTTGACGGCCTGCAGCTTGGGCACGTAGTTGCGCGTTTCCGCCGGCATGTTCAGATCCAGGTAGCCGGCGGGCAGGCCGGCGGCCTTGTTGCGCGCGATCGCCTTGCTGACGTTGCCCTGGCCCCAGTTGTAGGCGGCCAGCGCCAGATGCCAGTCGCCAAACATGTCGTGCAGCATCTGCAGGTAGTCCAGCGCCGCGCGGGTGGACTCCAGCACACTGCGGCGGTCGTCGCGCAGCACGTTTTGCGTCAGCTGAAAGTCGCGCCCGGTGCCCGGCATGAACTGCCACAGCCCAGCCGCCTTGGCGCTGGAAATGGCCTGTGGGTTGAAGGCCGACTCGATGTAGGGCAGCAGGGCCAGCTCGGTCGGCATGCCGCGCAGCTCCAGCTCCTCGACCACGTGGAAGATGTACATGCGCGAGCGCTCGGTCATGCGCTCGATGTAGTCGGGGCGCGCCAAATACCATTGCTCCTGCTTGCGCACCAGGTCGGTGTCCAGATCCGGCATGGAGAAGCCCCGGCGAATGCGCTCCCACAAGTCCTTGGGCGCAGCCAGCGGGGCCACGCTGGAGGAGGGCAATTCGGTGACGGCAACCGCGGGCATGGCGCCGGCCGTGCCGTTGACGATGGTGGGCGAAGCGGCCGCGCCCGTGGTGTGGTCGGCGGATGGCTTTTGAGGGGCTGCGCAACCAGCCAGCCAGACGCAGGCGCCCAGCGCCAGCACATGCAGGAATTTCATCGAAACGTGTTCTTCCATTCGCGAAGCGCGGCAAACACCGCCACTTCATCATTGGCGGACGGCGCATGCGCCCGCACGGCCTTGGCAACGGTCGGTTGACGGCTGCGCAAGAAGGGGTTGATGGCCAGTTCGGTGCCGATGGTGGAGGGCAGCGTGGGCCGGTGTTGTTCGCGCAGCGCGCGGCACTGGCGGGTGTATTCGATCAGCTCGGCGTTGCCCGGTTCCACCGCCTGGGCAAAGCGCAGATTGGACAGCGTGTATTCATGGGCACAGCACACCCGGGTGGCCGCAGGCAGCGCGCCCAGGGCGTCCAGCGAGGCCAGCATCTGCGCCGGCGTGCCCTCGAAAATCCGTCCGCAGCCGCCCGAAAACAGGGTGTCGCCGCAAAACAGCAGCGGCGCGCCGCCCACCGCAGGGGCGTAGTAGGCAATGTGGCCGGCGGTGTGGCCCGGCACGTCGATCACCTGCCAGGCTGTGCCCAGCACGTTCACGGCATCACCACCGCGCAGGGCCTGATACGGCCCGGGGATGCGCTCGCCCGCCGGGCCGTACAC
>JAGOEM010000319.1 GCA_017997715.1 Ottowia sp. | reverse complement strand
CAGCAGCCAGCAGCCAGCAGATCGGTCAATTGCAATCAAATTCATAGCTGCTTGCGCCCGCCCATTGGGCGCTGGAGGCCTGTTTGGCATTCATTTTGTTGGTCGTGCAGCGAGGGTGCCCAACTTGGCGCGTCCGGCCATTTGCGGCGCCGGCAACGCGCGACCCAGATCACACCCCTGCAGCCTCGCCCTGACGGCCTGACAAAGCCGGGTGACGGCGCGGCGCCACCAGCCACCAGCCACCAGCCACCAGCACGGTGCGCGGCGAAACCACGCGATCTGACTGTGCGCAGCGTGCGAGCGGCAGCGGGTTCCCGCGCCTCAGCACCGCCCCGCGCCGCCGGGATGCCTTTGCCGATTTCCCACCGACGTGTCGGCTCCACATGCGCCATGGGCGTCCGTCATGAGCGGGTGGCGGGGCATTGGCATAATTGCAATTAATTCTCATTTGCCATACGTCCCCCCGAATGCCCGCGTCCCCCACTGCTGCCCCCAACGTTGCGCTGCTGTACCAAGAGCACCACGGCTGGATCACGGGCTGGTTGCGCCGCAAGCTGGACGATGGCGCGCAGGCGCAGGATCTGGCGCACGACACCTTCATGCAACTGCTGTCCGCCCGGCAGTTGCCGCCGCTGGACGAACCGCGCGCCTACCTGCTGACGGTGGCCCGGCGCACGCTGTTCAGCTTTTGGCGGCGGCGAGAGATCGAGCAGGCCTACATCGACGCGCTGGCGCGGCAGCCGCTGGACTTCCAGCCGTCAGAGCAAGACCGCTACGCCATCCTGCAGGCGCTGGAGGCGGTGGACCGCGCACTCGACGGGCTGCCCCCGGCCAGCCGCCACGTGCTGCTGCTGAGCCAATTGCACGGCCTGACTTACGCGCAGATCGGCCCACGCCTGGGCCTGGCCGAAGTGACGGTGCGCCGCCACATGGCGCGCGCCATCGCCGCCTGCTGCGCGCTGGATGCGGATTTGCGGTGAACGCGCCCACATCCGCACCTGCACCTGCACCTGCACCTGCACCCGCACCCGCACCTGTGTTGCGCCAGGCCATTGCCTGGCTGGTGGAAGAGCAATCCGGCGCCATGCCCGACGGCCGCGGCCAGGCATTGCAGCGCTGGCGCGATGCCGACCCCGTGCACGAACGGGCTTGGGCGCAGGTCAACGGCGCGCTGGCGCGCACGCTGCAACCGCTCTGCAGCACCCACGCAGCCCACGGCCCGGCGGCAGACGCCGCCATTGGCGCCCTGGTGCGCCGGGCCGCGCCTTCGCGCCGCCGCGTCATTGGCGGCACGCTGGCGGCGGTGGGTGCCGCCGTGGTGGCCGGCGCGGTGCTTGACCGCTTCACGCCCGCCACGGCGCTGCTGGCCGATGCCCACACCGCCACTGGCGAGCGCCGCACGCTGACGCTGTCCGATGGCAGCGGCCTGCTGCTGGATGCGCGTTCGGCGGCCGACATTGCGTTTGATGGCGAGCAGCGCCTGGTGCGCCTGCGCGAAGGGGCGCTGATCGCCACCGTGCGGCCCGAAGCCGCGCACCGCCCTTTCACCGTACAAACGCGCCACGGCCAGGCCCAGGCGCTGGGCACGCGCTACATGGTGCGCGCGTGCAGCGATTTCACCGAAGTCGCGGTGCTGGAACACCAGGTGGCCCTGCGCACACAGGCCGGCGAAGAAGCCACCCTGGTCGCCGGGCGCACCGCACGCATGGGCGCAGCGGGCGGGATCGAGTTTGAAGCGGCACCGGCATCAGGCCGCGCGGCCTGGCAAAACGGCATGCTGGTCGTGGTGGACGGCAGCCTGGGCGAGGTGGTGGCTGCGCTGCGCGCCTACCGGCCGGGTGTGCTGCGGGTGTCTGCGGCGGCCGCGCGGCTGCGGGTGCTGGGCACTTTCCCGCTGGACAACACCGACCTGGCCTTGCAGGCACTGGCCGACACCCTGCCGATCGCGGTGCAGCGCTACAGCGGCGGCTGGATGGTGGCGATCGACGTGCAAAGCTAGGAGGCTGCACGCCAGACGGCGCCGAAGCGAAACGTGCGAAAAACGAGGGCGGCGTGCTGATGCCGACAAGCCCATCGCCGGGCTATGGGCGCCGTAGGCCGCCCCGCGATGGGCCGCTTTTCTCGCGCGTTTCAGCCGACGTTCCTTGTGCCGCGCAGCCTCCTGGGCGCCTGCGCGGCACAAGGTGCCCCCAAGTGCAACGCGCGGCCTACGAGGGGCGGCGCGGTCATGCAGGCAAGCACAGGGTGCGGGAAAGGGTGCCGCAAGGGACCGTTTCATCCGCGCGCTGCGGCCGGTCTTGGTTCTGTCGCCCAGGTCCTTTGCGCGCGGTCTGTGCGGGCGTACTGCGGTGGCGGCCGTTTGCCCAACGCGTTCGTTGGCCCCCAGCGCCGCCTGTTTGCCAATGCGCGCGCCGCGGCGGATTTGCGTGGCGGGCTGTTGCCGGCCCGGGTTCAGGCGGGTGCTGCAGACGGCGGCCCAAGCCGGGCAAGCATGGCGATGGCGCGCTGCGCACGTTGCCGCCCATCAATTAAAAACCATAGCTTCCTGCGCCCGCTGGACGGGCGCTACAGCCACTTTTGATGCCTATTCTTCTGGGGCTTCAGGAAAAAAGTGCGCGGCAGGGTGATCGGTTTTGGGCCGCTCGTGCGACATGTCTTTCATCACCATCCATGCCTTTCCGAGCGAGGGAGCCCGACATGCATCCGACCCGTACCCACCGCACCCGACACCGCACCGCGGTGCTGGCCACCGCCGCACTGCTGGCACTGGCGCAGACCGCCATGGCGCAGAGC
>JAGOEM010000023.1 GCA_017997715.1 Ottowia sp. | reverse complement strand
TCCTGATGGTGGCCAGCGACCGCATCAGCGCGTTCGACGTGATCATGGACGACCCGATTCCCGGCAAGGGCGAGTTGCTGACGCAGATGGCGCTGTGGTGGTTTGAGCAGCTCAAGGACATCGTGCCCAACCACCTGACCGGTGGCGCACCCGAATCCGTGGTGGCGCCCGATGAGGTGGCGCAGGTCAGCGGCCGCAGCATGCTGGTGCAGCGCCTGAAGCCGTTGCCGATCGAGGCGGTGGTGCGCGGCTACCTGGCCGGCAGCGGCTGGGCCGAATACCAGCAAAGCCAGTCGGTCTGCGGTGTGCCGCTGCCCGGCGGCCTGAGCAACTCCAGCCGCCTGCCGCAGCCCATTTACACGCCCGCCGCCAAGGCCGAGATGGGCGAGCACGACGAGAATATCACCTACGAACGCACGGTGCAGATGGTGGGCGACAAGCTGGCCGCGCAGATCCGCGACACGGCCATTGCGCTGTACACCCGCGCTGCGGCCATTGCGGCGCAAAAGGGCATCATCATTGCGGACACCAAGTTTGAGTTTGGCCTGAACGCCGCAGGCGAACTGGTGCTGATGGACGAGGTGCTGACGCCCGATTCATCGCGCTACTGGCCGGCCGATCAATACAAAGAAGGCGTCAACCCGCCCAGCTTTGACAAGCAATACCTGCGCGACTGGCTGGAGCAGGCCACCGTCAATGGCCAGCCCTGGGCCAAAAGCCCGCCGCCGCCGCGTTTGCCGGCCGACGTGGTGGCCAACACCGCCGCCAAGTACCGCGAAGCGCGCGAGCGGCTGACGGGCTGACGGCCGGATTCCAGATCGCCATGCCGTTTCGCCGCCACGCCCCTGCCAAGCCTGAAGGCGCCTGCGCGCCTGCTCAGGCGGTCACGCGGTGAATCAAGCGGTGAGCCACGCGGTGCGCCACCCACGGCGTCGCCAGCCCCTTGTCTGGGGGCTGCTGGCGCTGGCGCTGCTGCTGGCCCAGCTGCTGGGGCAATGGCACGTATTGGCGCATGGCCAGGGCG
Organism: Ottowia sp.; assembly: GCA_017997715.1. Classification (GTDB taxonomy): domain Bacteria; phylum Pseudomonadota; class Gammaproteobacteria; order Burkholderiales; family Burkholderiaceae_C; genus Ottowia. The sequence goes on along the minus strand of JAGOEM010000023.1, from coordinate 25,547 downwards.
CCGGTGCCACGGCGCACCCGGTCGTCCAGACGCACGGCGCTGCGCACGCGCATGCCCACGGCAATGCCCATGCCGATTGGTCAGCGCACGCGGGCGCGGCCACTGCGGGCCAGGCGGCGCCACTGGGTTGGCTCGATCTGCTGTTCTCGGGCCACCACCAGATCGATTGCCAACTGATCGATCAGCTGTGCGCCGGGCAAGCCCCGGGCAGCAACCCGCCGCAGCTGGCGGCCGCGCCGCAGCCTTCGGCGCTGGTGGCGCTGTGGCAGGCGCTTGCGCCCACCGCGCCATTCCGCGCCGGGTTTCAGGCGCGTGCCCCGCCGCTGGGCTGATCGCATGGGCGCTGCTCGCCTGAGCAGCTAAGCAACTTCACCGCCCCTGATCGTGCCGCCGCTGGTGCGCGGTGGCGGCATGTCTGTGGCTCAGGCACGGCCGCGCGCCGGCCTTGTGCGCCCCTGCTTTTTCACCCCTTTGTTGGCCACGCTTGTCGGCCAGGCGGTTGCGCATGGGCGCGCTGCCGGTCGGCAAAACCTTGAATCTCTCTGGCAGACGACGTGCTTGGGCCGTGCCCTTGTGCCGGCCGCGTGCGTCGCGCCCGCAACCCTTTTCATCATGAAACCGAACACCGAATCCCGCCCCCGCCACACGGCCAGGGCCACGCACGGGCCGCACACGCCGCACACGCCGCACACGGCGAAGCGCGCCCCGCACCCACTGCACGCCATTGCCGCCGCAACCCGTCCACCTCTGCGCTGGGCCAGGCAGCCAGCGCTGGCGATCCTGGCCGGCATGGTCAGCGGCCTGGCCTGGGCGGCGCCAGATGCCCCGGCAGAACCCGGCGATACACCCGCCCTGAACGAAGTCACGATCTCCGCCAGCGGCCTGAACCGCTCCAGCACCGACATGGCCGCGCCCGTCAGCGTGATGGAAGGCGACGACCTGGTGCAGCGCCGTGGCGCCACGCTGGGCGAAACGCTGGAAGGCGAGCCCGGCATTCGCGGCAGCCACTTCGGCGCCGGGGCCAGCCGGCCCGTGATCCGCGGCATGGACGGCCCGCGCGTGCAGGTGCTCAGCGACGGCTCGGAAGTGCAGGACGCATCCTCCGTCAGCCCCGACCACGCCGTCGCGTCCGAGCCCCTGCTGGCGCGCCAGATCGAGGTGCTGCGCGGCCCTTCGGCGCTGATCCACGGCGGCGGTGCCGTGGGCGGCGTGGTCAACGTGCTGGACAACAAGATTCCCACCGCCGCCCCGGCCAAAGGCCTGGAAGGCTCGGCCGAGCTGCGGGCCAACAGCGGCGCGCGTGGCGTGCTGGGTGCGGCGCAAGTCACCGTCGGCAGCGGCCCGCTGGTGCTGCATGCGGAAGGCGTCGGCCGCAACGACCGCGATTACCGCGTGGGCAGCGGCTGGGACGACGGCCGGCGGGTCGACGGCAGCTTCAATCGCACCCACACCGGCAGCCTGGGCCTGTCCTGGGTGGGTTCGCGCAGCTACCTGGGCGCGGCGTACACCGAGCAGCGCGCGCGTTACGGCCTGCCTGGGCACGACCACGACATCGAAGACTGCCACCCGCACGGCAGCCACCTGCATTGCGGCGGCCATGACGACCACGACCACGGCGATCACGACGAGGAGGACGGGCACGACCACGCGCACGAGCACGGCGTGCCCGTCGTCGACCTGCGCAGCCGGCGCTGGGACGTGCGCGGTGAACTGCGCCAGCCCTTCACCGGCTTTGAAGCGCTGCGCCTGCGCATGGGCATCACCGACTACCAGCACGACGAGCGCGAAGGCGACGAAGTGGCCACCACCTTCCTCAACAAGGCCTGGGACGCGCGCGTCGAGCTGGAACACAAGCCCATCGGCAAGCTGCGCGGCGTGTTCGGGCTGCACACGTCCAACCGCCGCTTCAGCGCGCTGGGCGAAGAAGCCTATGTCGAACCCACCCGCACGCGCCGCACCAGCCTGTTCTGGCTGGAAACGCTGACCTGGAACGACTGGCGCTTTGAAGGCGCCTTGCGGCACGAACGCCAGCAGGCCCGCGCGGTCGATTCCGGTGTGGAACGCAAGCACAACGGCACCTCGGCCTCGATCGGCGCGGTGTGGCGCTTTCAGCCCGGCTACCAGCTGTCGGCCAACTTCACCCACGCGCGCCGCATGCCCACGGCCGAAGAGCTGTACGCGCGCGGCCTGCACATGGCCACGCGCACCTACGAGGTGGGCAATAACCAGCTGTCGGCCGAGCGTTCCAGCAACCTGGACGTGGGGCTGCGCAAGACCCAGGGCGACCTGACCTTCGGCGTCAACGCGTACCACAACCGCATTGGCGGCTACATCTACGGCCGCACGCTGGACGAGCTGGACGGCGTGCAACTGCTGGCCTACACGCAGCAGTCGGCGCGCTTCACCGGGCTGGAAGGGCACATCCGCCAGCGCCTGACGCGCAACCTGGGCGTAACGCTGTGGGGCGACGCCGTCCACGCCCGCCTGGCCGACGGCAGCCGCCTGCCACGCATCGCGCCCGCGCGCGTGGGCGTGCGGCTGGACGCCAGCTGGCAGCGCTGGGAAGGCATGGTCGAATGGGTGCAAACCCGCGGCGCGCGCAAGGTGGCCGAGTACGAAACGCCCACCGCCGGCTACGGCATGCTGAACTTGGGCGTCAGCTACCGCAAGCCCATGGCCGACGGCAGCAACTGGCTGTTCTACGTGCGCGGCACCAACCTGACCGACAAGCTGGCGTATTCGCACGTGTCCTTCATCAAGGCGCAAGCGCCGTTGATGGGGCGCAGCATTGCGGTGGGGGCGCGCTACAGCTTCTGATGGTGGGCAGTGCCCGGTGCGCCTTCAGCGCGCGCCGGGCGTGCGGTGCGTGTGTGGTGCGTGCGGTACGTGTAGGGCCACCGCGCTGCTGCCTGAATCCATGAAGGGCTTGCTATTATTAACGTAGCTGCTTGCGCATATCTACCGGGCGCTAGAGCCTGATTTGACTCATATTCTGTGACCGGTGCCGACCTGGGCGCCTGCACGGCAGGGCGCACGCGGGTGCACCGCACGGCCTCAGCCGCGCGCAGAGGCCGCGTCTGCCAGCGCGCGCGCCTGCGCCTCGATCCATTCGGCCGACTCCAGCCGCCGCAAGTGCGTCTCAGGCAGAACCGCAGCAAGGCGTCCATCGGTTGGCCCATGTAACGCGCGGCCAGGTAAATGGCCGTGACGACCGAGCGCCGCGCCGCCACGCCGCACCCCAGGTGCTTTTGCACGTCACGCGGGCTGGCAGCCACCGCGTTGGCGGCGTTCAGTTGTTGGTCTGCCCAGCGCAGTTCGTCTTGATAGGCGGGGCTTCCCGCCTGATCGATGTCAGCTTGCAGCGACAGCCGCCACGCATTCCAGAAATCCACCGGGCTGTCGTTCGGGCTACAACGCAGCGCGGTGCACACCGCCAGCGCCACCGCGCCCGCCCCCCATTGCGCTTCAGCGTGCGCATGCGTGATGGCCGCACTGGCGCGCGCTGCCTGCCAGGCGGCGGGGCCATCGGGCGCAAACCAAAGCGCCAGCGGCGTCACGCGCATGGCACCGCCATTGCCGTAAGAGCCATCTGGGTAAACGCTGCGGCTGGCCTGTTGCCACGGCATGCCGCGCCGTATGCGCGCCAGCACCTTGGCAGCCCCAGGGCCATAACCGCGCCGCCACTGGTAGGCCTGCGTCATGCGCCGGGCAGCATCGTCCAGGTCCAGGCCATGGCGCGCAATCAGTGATTCGGTCCGCGCCAGCGTCATTTGCGTGTCGTCCGTCCAGCGCTGGCGGCCATCGAGCGTGCGGCCCAGAAGCAGCCACGCCGCACGCTCGGGCACGCCGCCCTCGCGGGGTGCGCCGGTGGCGTCGCCCAGCGCCAGGCCCAGCAGGCACCCGGCAAAGCGGTCTGACAGGTTCATGGCTTCGATGCCGTTGGCCGCGCGTGCCGATCCATTCGCTGTTGCGCTGACGGCATCGCGGCCCGGGGCGTCATGCGCCACGCCCAAGCCGCGCTGTCCAGCGCGCTCGCCGGCCTCAGCCGCGCACCTGCTCGTACGCCCATTCCACCCACGGCATCAGCGCCGCCACGTCGCTGGCTTGCACCGTGGCGCCGCACCAGATGCGCAGGCCGGCGGGGGCGTCCTTGTAGGCGTTGATGTCGTAGGCCACGCCTTCGGCTTCCAGCAGCTTGGCCAGTTGCTTGACCTGCGCGTCGGGCAAGTCCAGCGTCAGGCACACGCTGGTGCACGAGCGCGTGGCCTCGGTCTGCGCCAGAAAGCGCAGCCACGGGCGGCTGGCCGCAAAGTCTTCAATCACCTTCAGGTTGGCGCGGCTGCGCGCCATCAGCCCCGGCACGCCACCTGCGCCGTCGGCCCAGGCCAGCGCGTCCAGGTAGTCGGCCACGCACAGCATCGACGGCGTGTTGATGGTGTCGCCGACGAAGATGCCTTCCATCAGCTTGCCGCCCGAAGTCATGCGGAAGATCTTGGGCATGGGCCAGGGCGGGCTGTAGCTTTCCAGGCGCGCCACGGCGCGCGGGCTCAGCACCAGCATGCCGTGCGCGCCTTCGCCGCCCAGCGCCTTCTGCCATGAGAAGGTGGCCACGTCCAGCTTGTGCCACGGAATGTCCATGCTGAAGGCGGCGCTGGTGGCGTCGCAAATCGTCAGCCCTGCGCGGTCATCGGCAATCCAGTCGCCATCGGGCACGCACACGCCGCTGGTGGTGCCGTTCCAGGTGAAGATCACATCGCGGCTGAAATCGGCCTGCGCCAGATCGGGCAGCGCACCGTAGGGCGCGGTGTACACGTTGAGGTCGGGCAGCTTGAGCTGCTTGACCAGGTCGTTCACCCAGGTCAGGCCAAAGGTTTCCCAGGCCAGCACGTCCACCCCGCGCGGGCCCAGCAGCGACCACATCGCCATCTCCATCGCCCCGGTGTCCGACGCCGGCACGATGCCCACGCGGTAGCCCTCGGGCAGGCCGAGCAGGCGCGCCGTTTCACTGCACGCCTGGCCCAGCAGCTGCTTGCCCAGCGCCGACCGGTGCGAACGGCCCAGCGCCGACAGATCCAGCCTGGACACGTCGTAGCCCGGGCGCTTGGCGCAGGGGCCGGACGAAAAATTGGGAATGCGGGGGCGGACGGTCGGGCGTGACATGGTGTCGGGGCGTTGGCCTTGGCGGCCTTTGGTTGCAAGAGCGAGCAGATTCTAGGCGTCGGCTGGCGCTGCGCCTTTCAGCGCCACGGGCAGCGGCACGGCGGGTGGCGCCAGTTCGGTGAACTGGCCGTTCCAGTACGGGTAGTGGGGGTAGGGCGGCGTGACGGCGCTGGCAGCGTCCAGCAGGGCGACCTGGGCCGGCGTCAACTGCCAGCCGATGGCGCCCAGGTTGTGGCGCAGCTGCGCTTCATTGCGCGCGCCGATCAACACACTGCTGACGGTGGGGCGCTGCAGCAGCCAGTTCAGCGCGATCTGCGGCACGCTGCGGCCGGTTTCTTCGGCCACCACGTCCAGTGCGTCCACCACGCGGTACAGGCGTTCGTCGTCGACTGGCGGGGCGAAGGCTTCGGTCTCGTGCAGGCGGCTGCTGGCCGGTCGCGGCTGGCCGCGTCGAATGCGGCCCGTAAGCCGACCCCAGCCCAGCGGGCTCCAGACCAGGGCGCCCACACCCTGGTCCAGACCCAGCGGCATCAGGTCCCATTCGTAATCGCGACCGATCAACGAGTAATAGGTCTGGTTGGCCACCAGGCGCTCGGTGCCCAGGCGGTCGGCCGCAGCCAGCGCTTTCATCAGCTGCCAGCCCGCGAAGTTGGACGCGCCGATGGCCCGCACCTTGCCTGCTCGCACCAGGTCGTCCAGGGTGCGCAGCATCTGGTCGACCGGCGTGGCGGCGTCAAAGGCGTGCAATTGCAGGATGTCGATGTGGTCGGTGTTCAGGCGTTTCAAGGTCGCCTCGGTCGCCTGGATCAGGTGGTGGCGCGACCAGCCCGCATCGTTGGGCCCATCCCCCGTGCGCAGCGTGACCTTGGCCGACAGCATGGCGCGGTGGCGGCGCCCGGCCAGTGCGGCGCCCAGGATCTCTTCCGACGCACCGTCGGAATACACGTCGGCGGTGTCGAACAGGCTGACGCCATGGTCCAGGCACAGGTCGATCAGGCGCCGCGCGTCGTCCTGGTCGGTGTTGCCCCATGCGCTGAACAGGGGGCCGCGTCCGCCGAAGGTGCCGGCGCCGAAGCCCAGTACCGGCACGCGCAGCCCGGATCGGCCAAGCAGTCTGTGTTCCATGACGATGATTCCTTTTTGAACGACGGGAAGAAGGCCCTTGCGCACCGGGGGTGGGCATCGGTGGTGTGCCGCGGCAGGCCGGGCGCGGGGCCAGGTGCCCTTACTTTGCGCGCCAAACCGTGCGATGACTAGAATGCCGTCCCGATCAAAAGCTGTGACTTGAATTCACAAAAAGCCTGTCATGCCGCGCATCGAGATCAACCGCTCTGGTGAGATGGAAGTCTTTGTCCAGGTCGTGGAGCGCGGCGGCTTTTCTGCCGCCGCCCGCGCGCTGGATCTGACGCCGTCCGCCGTCAGCAAGCTGATCGCCCGGCTGGAAGCGCGGCTGGCGGTGCAGCTGGTGCGCCGGTCCACGCGCCAGCTGCAACTGACGGACGAGGGCCGCCATTTCTACGACCGCAGCGTGCGCGTGCTGGCCGACATGGACGAGGCCGAGCGCTGCGCCGCCGCCAGCGCCGCGCCCCGCGGGCGCGTCAGCCTGAACGCCAGTGTGCCGTTTGGCCAGCATGTGCTGATCCCCCTGCTGCCACGCTTGCTGGCGATGCACCCGCACCTGACGGTCGATCTGAACCTGACCGACGCCGTGGTGGATTTGATGCAAGCGCGCGCCGACATCGCCATCCGCTGGGGCCACCTGCCCGATTCCGAATTGGTGGCACGCCCGATCGGTCACACCGAGCAGCGCATCGTCGCCGCGCCCGACTACCTGGCGCAGCACGGCACGCCCGATACGCCGCAAGCGCTGCTGCGCCACCACCGCCTGGGCAACAACTACCGGCGCCAAACGCCGCATTGGCCGCTGCAGGTGGATGGGCGCTTGATCGAAGTACCGATTTCCGGCCGCGTGCGTGCGTCCGACGGCGAAGCCCTGCGCGCGCTGGCGCTGCAAGGCGCTGGCCTGGCGCGCCTGTCCGCGTACCACGTCCACCAGGACATTCAGGCGGGCCGCCTGGTGGCGGTGATGGAAGCCTTCAACCCGCGCGAGCTGGAGCCGATCCATGCGGTCTATCAGGGGCGTGCCGGGCGTTTGCCGGCGCGGGTGCGCGCGGTGCTGGATTTTCTGACCACCCAGGTGCGGCTGCCAGGCCTGCGGCCCCCGGGCCTGCCCCCGGTCGGCGGCGCGGCAGGGCCCGATCCCTAAAATCGGCGCCATGAACTTCCTCGACCAACTGCGCCAGGCCGAAAGCCACAACCAGTCGATGCTGTGCGTCGGCCTGGACCCGGAGCCCACGCGCTTTCCCGCCGGCATCACGCGCGACCCCGAGGGCATCTTCGATTTCTGCGTGGCCATCGTCGAAGCCACGGCCGATCTGGCGATGGCCTTCAAGCCGCAGATCGCCTACTTTGCCGCGCACCGCGCCGAAGCGCAGCTGGAACGCCTGGTGCGCCGCATGCGCGAGATCGCGCCCAAGGTGCCGATCATCCTGGACGCCAAGCGCGGCGACATCGGCAGCACGGCCGAACAGTACGCCGCCGAGGCGTTTGACCGCTACCAGGCCGACGCCGTCACCCTGTCGCCCTTCATGGGCTTCGATTCGGTGCAGCCCTACCTGAAGTACAAGAACAAGGGCGCCTTCTTGCTGTGCCGCACCTCCAACCCCGGTGGCGACGATCTGCAGAACCAGCGCCTGGCCAGTGTCGACGGCCAGCCCTTGCTGTACGAGCACGTGGCGCGCCTGGCGCAAGGCCCGTGGAACCTGAACGGCCAGCTGGGCCTGGTGGTGGGCGCCACCTACCCGCAAGAGATCGAGCGCGTGCGCGCGCTGGCGCCCACGCTGCCGCTGCTGATTCCCGGCGTGGGCGCGCAGGGCGGCGACGCGGCGGCCACGGTGAAGGCCGGCTGGCGCGGCGATGCGGCGGGCGCCACCACCGGCGCGGTCATCGTCAACAGCTCGCGCGCCATTCTGTACGCCAGCAGCGGCACCGACTTTGCCGACGCAGCGCGGGCTGCGGCGCAGGCCACGCGGGCGGCGCTGCAGGCGGCGCGCAGCCCTGTTTAATTCATTATTTGATAGCTGCTTGCGCAGGCTGGGCGGGCGCTATCGACGGATTTGGCTTGGATTTCAACGCGCGCAGTGCTGCTGTGCCACCTGCCCCATCAGCGTGCCCGGGGTGGCGTGCGCGGTGCCTGGCGGCGCGGTCACCAGGGGCTGGCCCCGCAGATAAGCCTGGCTGAAACCGTGTGCATCGCTCAGGCGGTAGCTTTGGCCCGCGCAGTACAGATCGACCTGTGCGATGAATGAACGGGCGCCGTCCGGCGCGGGCGCCGGCAGGTTCCAGATGGCCGAAAAGCTGACCCAGCCGGGTTGCGGCTGGCCCACGTGCAGGCTGGCCGGGTCCACCAGCAATTCGCCGTCTGGCCCGGTAAAGCGCTGTTGGCGTTGCAGGCGGCCGGGCGGCGTGGCCGCGCGCTGGCCGGAGCGCGGCAGCAGCTCGGCCAAGCCGTCGGTCAGCCGAAAACGCTGGGCACTGCCTTCCAGCGCCAGCGTGCGGCGGGCGTCGTCGTCCCAGCGAATCTGCCCCAGCGATTGCGCGGCGAATACCTCGTCCGCAGACCGGCCGTCGTGCGTCAGCTGGTAGCGGCCGTCCTCAGTCAGCACCAGCACCATGCGCCCGCCATGCCCGGTGGGCGTGGGCACTTGGCCGATGTAGGTGCCGGCCCAGCCCGGGTCGGCCGGGGCGGCGCGCGATGCAGGGGCGCCGTGCGCCAGACCGCTGGCCAACAGCGCCGCAGTCAGTGCGGCCAGGGGGAGCAGGCGGCGGATCGGCATGGCAAACCTCGGGAAAGCAATGCAGGGTGATCATTGTCCTGCGCCAACGCCCGGGGCGCCACTCCCCCGTTAGGTGGCGCGGCCAGCAAGGCCGACACGGGCCGGCCCGCCGTGCGCGGCGGCTAAGTGCCCAAACCCCTCAGCGCTTGACGCGCGCCGCCTCATACAGCGGCATGACGCGCGGCACGGCGCCTTGCAGGGCGGCGATGCGGTCGCCCGAAGAAGGGTGGGTCGACATGAAGCCGGGGCCGCTGCTGCCGCTGGCCTGGGCCATCTTTTGCCACAGCGTGATGGCGGCGCGCGGGTCATAGCCGGCGCGGGCGGCCAGTTCCAGGCCGTACAGGTCGGCCTCGCTTTCCATGCTGCGTGAAAACGGCAAATCCAGCGCCAGCTGCTTGCCCATGCTGGCCAGCTGCGTGGCACCGCTGCCCAGGCCCAGCAGCGCGCCGCCTATCGACACCGCCAAATCGCCAGCGGCCGACTGCGACATCTTCTCGCGCGAATGCTCGCGCAGCGCGTGCGCCATCTCGTGCCCCATCACGGCGGCGATCTCGTCGTCGGTCAGCTTCAGCTTGCGGATCAGCCCGGTGTAGAAGGTGATCTTGCCGCCCGCCATGACGTGGGCGTTGACCGTGTCCTCGTTGATCAGCACCAGCTGCCACGGCCACTTGGCCGCGTCGGGGCGGAACGCGCCCACCTGCGGCACCAGGCGCTGCATGATGGCGTACACACGGTTGTATTCGGCCCCGCTGGTGATCAGCGTGCCGTCCTTGCGCGCTTCGCTGTTCTGCGCGTTGTAGTACTGCAGCGACTGCTGCGACACGGTTTCCGACGACACCAGCAGCAGTTGCGAGCGGCTGCGCCCGTCGGTCGTGACGCTGCCGGTGGTGGTGTTGGCGCAGCCAGCGGCCAGCAAAGCGGCGGCCACGGTGGCGGCAAGAAGGCGGCGGTGAATCATGGGGGCGGGTCCTCGGCCTGAAAGTTAGGGTATGCAAGCAATGGTAGCCCGGCCACCCGACCGTCCGTCAGGCCGCGCGCGAAGCTGGAACGCCCCCACCACCACCTGCGTACAGGCAGGCCGCACGGCGGCGGGCGCAATGGCCGCCGCGTGTTGAATGCGCGCGCCCGTCTGCACGTGGTGGCGCCACGGTCTGGCCAGCCATTCCGTCAGCCAAACAGGGGTTTTGCGCCGGTCAGCAAAGCGTCGCTAGCTATGATGATTGAAGCGGAAAGCACGCCCGTGGCCGCAGCCTTGCTGCGCTGCAGCGCAGGGCGCGCCGTGGAGCACCGTTCCACTTTTAGCCATTCACCATCTTCATGCTCATGCAACTTTCTGACCAATGGGTGCTTGTCACCGGCGGCGCGCGCGGCCTGGGCGCGGCCATCAGCCGCGCTGTTGCCGGCACGGGCGCGGGCGTTGTCATCAACTACCTGCAAAGCGAGCAGGCCGCGCACGCGCTGGCCGCCGAACTGGGCCCGCGCGCCATCGCGCTGCAGGCCGACGTGACCGACAAAGCCGCCGTGCAGCGCCTGTTTGATGAGGCGCAGCAGCGCTGCGGCGCGCCGATCAGCGCCGTCGTCAACAACGCGCTGGCGCAGTTTCAGTTTGATGGCGATGCGCGCCCGCAGCTGGCCGACATACCGTGGGCGCGCTTCAGCCAGCAGATCGAAGGCGCGGTGAAGGGCGCGCTCAACACCATGCAGGTGGCCTTGCCCGGCATGCGGGCGGCGGGCCATGGCCGCATCGTCAACATCGGGACCAACCTGGTGCAAAACCCGGTGGTGCCGTACCACGACTACACGGCGGCCAAGGCGGCGCTGATGGCGCTGACGCGCACCGCCGCCAACGACCTGGGGCCGCTGGGCATCACCGTCAACATGGTGTCGGGCGGCCTGCTGCGCGTGACCGACGCCAGCCGCGCCACGCCGGATGCGGTGTTCGACCTGATCGCCAGCCTGACGCCGCTGCGCCGCGTGACCACGCCAGCCGAATTTGCCGATGCCGTGCTGTTCTTCCTGTCGCCCTGGTCGCGCGCCGTGACCGGGCAGAACCTGGTGGTGGACGGCGGGCTGGTCAAGGACTGAGCCGGCGCGCCCATCGCCTACGCGGCGCTGCCCGGATTGGCCGCGCCGGCCCCAAAGTGCACTTCGTCAAGTCGGCCCCGCCGAATGGTGGCCGAGGCGGGGCGCCCAAGTGCCCCGGTGCCCATGCAACCTGCATGTCGGCACTGAATAGCGAAGCTGAGCGCTACATTAAATATAGCTGTCAGTGCCCGATACACGGGCGCTAGAGGCCGATTTGATTGGTATTTTGCCAAGCGGGCGCGCCGTGGCAGCCTGGCAGACGGATCAGACCTGCGCGCCCAGCCCGCTGGCGTACAGCACGCCACGCGGGTCGCGGCACAGGCCCCACAGGCGCACGCCCGACAGTTCGGCCATGCGCACGCCCATCGCGGTGGGGGCCGACACGGTGGCCAGCGCGGCCAGGCCGACGCGGCCGCATTTGCGCACCAGCTCGTGGCTGCCGCGGCTGGTCATCAGCACCACGCCGGGCTCTTGCAGGCGGCCGGCGCGGGCCAGGGTGCCGACCAGTTTGTCCAGCGCGTTGTGGCGGCCCACGTCTTCCCGCACATCGGTCAGCGTGCCATCGGCGCGCGCCCAGGCGGCGGCGTGCAGCGCGCCGGCCTCGGCGTTCAGGCGCTGGCGCTGCTTCATCTGCGCCAGGCCGCGCAGCACGGTGGGCAGGTCGATCTGCGCGATCCAGTCGCGGCGCGGCACGGGCTGCGGCGTCAAATCCAGCCCGGCCAGGCTTTCCACGCCGCACACGCCGCAGCCGGTGCGCCCGGCCAGGTTGCGGCGGCGGCCTTTCAGGCGCTCGAAACAATGCGTGGCGATTTCCAGCTGCACCTCGACACCCGCCACGCCTTCGGGCAGGCCGGCAGCGGTGGCGTCGACCGCTTCCACGTCGATGCCGCGGCAGTCGGCGGCGCTGTCCAGAATGCCTTCAGACAGCGCAAAGCCCAGCGCAAAGTCTTCCAGGTCTTGCGGCGTGGCCATCATCACCGCGTGCGATATGCCGTTGAACACCAGCGCCACCGGCACTTCGGCGGCCAGCACGTCGTCGCGCACCACGCCTTCGGGGGGCAGGCCGGCTTCGCCCACCACGCGCACGGGCAGGCGTTCCAGCGGGGGCAAGGTGGGTGGCGCCAACAAGGAAGGATCGGGTGTGAACATGCTGCGGTGATGATGCCTGATCCCCACACGGCACGTTTGCGCCAGCTGAAGCGCTACCTAATAGATAGCTGCCAGCGCTTGCCAGACGTGCGCTGGGCGTGCTTTTGCCTGATGCAGCTAGAAGCCAAGCCCGGTGCGGCGGCATGGCGCGCCTGCCGCTGGTGGGCGGCTGCGGCAACCGTTGCAGCGCTGCCGGCGGCGAATCGGGGATGATGGCGCCCTTTTTGAATGTTCTCGCCCACCGCGGCCCCGTATGGCATTGCTTTCAGACACCACCCTCGGCATTGATTTCGGCACGTCCAATTCCGCCATGGCCGCGCGCCGCGCGGATGCGGCGGTGCAGCCGGTTGCGCTGGAAGGCGCGGGCAACACCTTGCCCACCGCGCTGTTCTTCAACACCGAAGACCACAGCACCCACTTTGGCAGCGACGCGCTGGCGCAGTACCTGGAAGGCGCTGAGGGCCGGCTGATGCGTTCGCTGAAAAGCCTGCTGGGCAGCGCGCTGATCCACGACAAAACTGCCGTGCACGACCGGCTGGTGAGCTACCAGGACATCATCAGCCTGTTCCTGAGCGAGCTGGCCACGCGCGCGCAGGCGGCGCTGGGCGGCCTGCCGCAGCGGGTGCGCCTGGGGCGGCCGGTGCATTTTGTCGACGACGACCCGGCGCGCGACCAGCAGGCCGAAGACGCGCTGCACCAGGCCGCGCTGGACGCGGGCTTTGCGCAGGTGGCCTTCATGCCCGAGCCGATTGCCGCCGCGCTGGACTATGAACAGCGCATCGACCGCGAAGCGCTGGTGCTGGTGGTGGACATTGGCGGCGGCACGTCCGACTTCACCGTGGTGCGGCTGGGCCCGGGGCGCGGCGCGCAGGCCGACCGGCGGCACGACATATTGGCCACCACCGGTGTGCACGTGGGCGGCACCGATTTCGACCGCGCGCTGAACCTGCAGCAGGTCATGCCCCTGCTGGGCCTGGGGCACATCGGGCCGTCGGGCCGCGAAGTGCCATCCAGCGTGTTCTTTGACCTGGCCACCTGGCACCTGATTCCCTGGCGCTACACCGCGCAAGGCCTGCGCGAAGCCCAGGCGCTGCGCACCGACTACGCCGACCGGCGCCTGCACGCACGCCTGATGCATGTGCTGGACGCGCGCCTGGGCCACCGCGTGGCCTACGCGGTGGAGCGCGCCAAGATCGCCGCCTCGCGCAGCGACGCCGACGCGCCCCTGCCGCTGGACTGGATCGAACCCGGCCTGGCCGCCACGCTTAGCCCCGCGGCCATGCGGGACGATTTGCACGCCCTGCTGGCGCGGGTGGTGGCGTGCGCGCAGGCCTGCGTGCGGCTGGCCCAGCTGCAGCCTGGGCAGATCGATGCGCTGTACCTGACCGGCGGCTCCAGCGCGCTGCGCCCGCTGCGCCAGGCCTTGACCGACGCCTTCCCCGGTACGCCGCAGGTCGAGGGCGATTTGTTCGGCGGCGTGGCGGCGGGGCTGGCGGTCTCAGGGGGCTGAGGCCGCGGCCGCGGCCGCGCCACGGGCGTCAGGCCGCAGGCGGCAGCAGGCGCTGCAGGTAATGCCCCGTGTGGCTGGCCGGGTTGGCCGCCACCTGTTCGGGCGTGCCCTGCGCCACCACGGTGCCGCCACCGGCGCCGCCTTCGGGCCCCATGTCGATCAGCCAGTCGGCGGTCTTGATGACGTCCAGGTTGTGTTCGATCACCACGATGGTGTTGCCCGCCTCGCGCAGCTGCTGCAGCACTTTCAGCAGCAGTTCGATGTCGGCAAAGTGCAGGCCGGTGGTGGGTTCGTCCAGCACGTACAGCGTGCGGCCGGTGTCGCGCTTCGACAGTTCCAGCGCCAGCTTCACGCGCTGCGCCTCGCCGCCCGACAGCGTGGTCGCGCTCTGGCCCAGGGTGATGTAGGACAGGCCCACGTCCAGCAGGGTTTGCAGCTTGCGCGCGATGGCCGGCTGGTCCTTGAAGAAGGCCAGCGCGTCTTCCACCGTCATCTCCAGCACCTGGGCGATGTTGCGGCCCTTCCACAGCACTTCCAGCGTTTCGCGGTTGTAGCGCTGGCCGTGACAGATGTCGCAGGGCACGTACACGTCGGGCAGAAAGTGCATCTCCACCTTCACCACGCCGTCGCCCTGGCAGGCTTCGCAGCGGCCGCCGCCACTGCTTTGCGGCACGTTGAAGGAAAAGCGCCCGGGGCCATAGCCGCGTTCCTTGGCGGTGGCCACCTCGGCCATCAGCTCGCGGATCGGCGTGAACAGGCCGGTGTAGGTGGCGGGGTTGCTGCGCGGCGTGCGGCCGATCGGGCTTTGGTCCACCGCGATCACCTTGTCGAACTGCGACAGGCCCAGAATCGCCTCGTGCGGGGCCGGCTCGGCATGGGCGCGGTGAATCTCGCGCGCCGCCGCCGTGTACAGCGTGTCGTTGACCAGCGTGGACTTGCCCGAGCCCGACACGCCGGTCACGCAGGTCAGCAGGCCCACGGGGAAATCCACCGTGACGTGCTTCAGGTTGTGGCCCGAAGCGCCCACCACGCGGATGCGCCCCTCGACCTCATCACTTTCAGATGATTCTGCCTTCTGGCGCCCGCCAGATGGGCGCTGGTAGCTATCCAATGCATAGCGTGGCGCATGGCGCGGCGGAATCGGAATCTGCCGCGCGCCGCTCAAGAACTGCCCGGTCACCGATCCTGGCGTGGCCGCCACTTCGTCGAAGGTGCCCTGCGCCATCACCTGGCCGCCGTGCACGCCCGCGCCGGGGCCCAGGTCGATCACGTGGTCGGCGGCGCGCATCATGTCTTCGTCGTGCTCCACCACCAGCACGCTGTTGCCCAGGTTGCGCAGGTGCTGCAGCGTGCCGATCAGGCGGTCGTTGTCGCGCTGGTGCAGGCCAATGCTGGGCTCGTCCAGCACGTACATCACGCCGGTCAGGCCGCTGCCGATCTGGCTGGCCAGGCGGATGCGCTGTGATTCGCCGCCAGACAGCGTGTCGGCGCTGCGGTCCAGGCTCAGGTAGTTCAGGCCCACGTCGTTCAGAAAGCGCAGGCGGTTGCCGATCTCGCGCACCACCTTGTCGGCGATCTCGGCCTTGGCGCCTTGCAGCGTCAGCGCGTCGAAATAGGCCTTGGCCTCGCCCAGGGTGACGTGGCTGATCTCGTAGATGGCGCGCGCCTGATCGCCTTCGCCCACAAACACAAAGCGCGCCTCGCGCCGCAGCCGCGTGCCGCCGCAGTCGGGGCAGGGCTGCTGGCCGCGGTAGCGCGCCAGTTCTTCGCGCACCACGGTCGAATCGGTCTCGCGGTAGCGACGCGCCATGTTCGGCAAGATGCCTTCAAACGGGTGTTTCTTGCTGACTTTCTTGCCCGCCTGCGCGCCGCTGTCGAAGGTGTAGCTGAACTTGATGTCCACCTCGCCCGAGCCATGCAGGATGACCTGCTGCACCGCTTCGGGCAGCTCTTCAAACGGCGTGTCGACGTTGAACTTGTAGTGCGCGGCCAGGCTTTCGATCAGCGCAAAGTAATAGCCATTGCGCCGGTCCCAGCCCTTGATGGCGCCGCTGGCCAGGCTGAGCGAAGGGAAGGCCACCACGCGTTCGGCATCAAACACTTCGGTGGTGCCCAGGCCGTCGCAGCTGGGGCAGGCACCGGCCGGCGAGTTGAACGAGAACAGGCGCGGCTCCAGCTCGGGGATGGAGTAGCCGCACACCGGGCAGGCGAACTTGCTGTTGAACAGGTGTTCCCGGCCGCCGTCCATCTCCAGCGCAATCACGCGGCCTTCGGCCAGGCGCAAGGCGGCTTCAAAGCTGTCGGCCAGCCGGCTGGCCATGTCGGGGCGCACCTTCAGCCGGTCGATCACCACGTCGATGTTGTGCTTTTCGGCCTTCTTCAGCGCGGGCAGGTCGTGCGCTTCGACGATCTGGCCGTCCACGCGAAAGCGCACGTAGCCCTGCGCCTGCATCTGGGTGAACAGCTCGACGAATTCGCCCTTCTTGTCGCGCGCCACCGGCGCCAGGATCATCAGGCGCGTCTCTTCGGGCAGGGCCAGGGCGGCGTCGACCATCTGGCTGACGGTTTGTACCGTCAGCGGCAGGTGGTGGTCAGGGCAATACGGCGTGCCGGCGCGGGCGAACAGCAGGCGCAGGTAGTCGTGGATCTCGGTCACCGTGCCCACGGTGGAACGCGGGTTGTGGCTGGTGGCCTTTTGCTCGATGGCGATGGCGGGCGACAGGCCTTCGATCAGATCCACATCGGGCTTGTCCATCAGCTGCAGAAACTGGCGCGCATAGGCGGACAGGCTTTCCACATAACGGCGCTGGCCTTCGGCGTACAGCGTGTCGAACGCCAGGCTGGACTTGCCCGAACCCGACAACCCCGTCACCACCACCAGGCGGTGCTTGGGAATGTCGATGTCGATGTTCTTCAGGTTGTGCGTGCGCGCGCCGCGCACGCTGATGCGCTGCGCCCGCAAGGCGGCGGCCAGTGGGAGCCCGTCGGCGGCGTCCGCAGCCAGCGGTGGTCGGGAAAGATCGTTCATAGGGGGTGCCTCCCTGCGCGCAGGGCAACCGCACATTATCGGTTTTTGGTGCCGATCCTGCTGGCACCGCGTGCGGCGGGCATTCCACGGGAACGTTCTGGGCCGCCGGCTGGGGCGGGTTGGCGGTGTCAGTGCACCAGGCCGAGAAAACAGCGTAAAAAATGGCTGTAGCGCCCGTCTGTACTGCGCAACCCGCTATCAAAACGATAGTTTCTTGCGCAGTTCAGACGAGCGCTGCAGCCCACTTTTTTCATCCCTGAATCGGGCACGCCAGCCGTGCCCCCATATCGATCACCGGCGCTGTTCCATCCCCACCCAGCCTGCGTCCGGATAGCGCTGGCCCTGCACCGCGCCGGAGCTGAACACGGCTTCGATCTGCGCCATCTGGCCGGCGTCCAGCTGCACGTTGGCGGCGGCCAGGTTTTCTTCCAGCCGGGCGCGGCGGCGGGTGCCGGGGATGGGGATCACGTTCGGCTGCTTGTTCAGCAGCCAGGCCAACGCAAGTTGCGCGTTGCTCAGCTGCCACTGCTGGGCCAGCGCGCCCAGTTGCGCAACCAGCTGTGCGTTGGCGGCGCCGGCTTCGCCCTGAAAGCGCGGGTTGTGGCTGCGAAAGTCGCCTGCACTGAGGGTGTCGCTGTTGACCTGGCCGGTCAGAAAGGCGCGGCCCAGCGGGCTGTAGGCGACGAAGGCGATGCCCAGTTCGGCGCAGGTGGGCAGCACGTCGGATTCGGGCTCGCGCGTCCACAGCGAATATTCGCTTTGCAGCGCGGCGATGGGGTGCACGGCGTGGGCGCGGCGCAGCGTGTCGGCGCTGACTTCCGACAGGCCGATGGCGCGCACCTTGCCAGCTTGCACCAAGCCGGCCATGGCGCCCACCACGTCCTCGATCGGCACCGCCGGGTCGCGCCGGTGGCAGTAGTACAGGTCGATCTGTTCCACGCCCAGGCGCTGCAGCGATGCGTCGCAGGCGCTGCGGATGTAGGCGGGCGAGTTGTCGATGCGCCGGTCATAGGCGTTGGACGAACGCACGATGCCGAACTTGGTGGCCAGCACCATGCGCGCACGGCGCTCGGCCCCGCCTTGCGCGATGGAGCGGCCCAGCAGCGATTCATTGGCGCCCAGGCCGTAGGTGTCGGCGGTGTCGAACAGCTGCACGCCCAGCTCCAGCGCGCGCGCCAGGGTGTCCAGCGATTGGGCGTCGTCGGTGGCGCCGTAGAACTCGCTCATGCCCATGCAGCCCAGGCCGATGGGGAAAACAGGTGGCAATGTGGCGCCCAGGGCGCGGGGTGTACTTGGCATGGTGGCAGTGGCAGAAGGGTGGAGAACGATGAAGGCAGTATGGACTGCTGAAACTGATTTGATAATCACCTGAAATGAACACAGGCAGGTGAATGGATTTCATCAATAACCCCGGCGACGCCTTGCCCCTGGCGGAACTGCAGGCCTTTGCCGCCGTGGCGGCGGCGCGCAGCTTTCGCGCGGCGGCGGCCACGCTGGGCGTGTCGCCATCGGCGCTCAGCCACAGCGTGCGGGCGCTGGAGGCGCGCCTGGGCGTGCGCCTGTTGAACCGCACCACCCGCAGCGTGGCGCCCACCGAGGCGGGCGCGCGCGTGCTGGCTTCGCTGGCGCCGGCATTGGCCGAGATTCGCCACGCGGTGGACGACGCCGTGTCGCAGGCGCGCACGCCGCAGGGCCGGCTGCGGCTGAACACGCCGCGCGCCGCGGCCGAATTGGTGCTGCTGCCGCTGGTGGCCAGCTTTCTGGTGGCGCACCCGCGCATGGCGGTGGAAATCAATTGCGACGACGCGCTGGTCGACATCGTGGCCAGCGGCTTTGACGCGGGCGTGCGTTTTGGCGAAAGCCTGCAGGCCGACATGGTGGCGCTGCCGCTGGGCGCGCCGCAGCGCTTTGTCATCGTTGCCACGCCCGCCTACCTGGCCGACCACGGCACCCCCGCCACGCTGGCCGAGCTGGCCCGGCACCGCTGCGTGCGCCAGCGCTTTGCCAGCGGGCGCGTGTACCGCGGGCAACTGGCGCGCGGCGCCGAGGCGCTGGACGTGCAGGTCGAAGGCCCGCTGACGGTGAACGACAACGCGCTGGGCCTGCAGGCGGCCGAAGCCGGCGCCGGCCTGGCCTACGCCTTTGCCACGCAGGCCGCCGGGGCGCTGGCGGCCGGCCGGCTGGTGCAGGTGCTGGCCGACTGGATGCCGCCGGCCGAGCCGCTGTTTCTGTACTACCCCAGCCGCCGCCTGCAGCCAGCGGGGCTGCAGGCCTTCATCGACTGGGTGCGGGGCGGCGGGACTGCGGCGCCTGGGTTGCAAGAAGAATAGGGCTGTAGCGCCCGCCAGCAGGGCGCAAGCAGCTATCAAAATAATAGTTTAAATGATGCCGTGGGCAAGCGCCCGCTAACGCGCCAGGCCCGTGCGCGCAGCGCCGCCGCAGCGGCATTGCCAGGCGCCTTGCCGACAGGCGTAGAGTACGCGCCGGCTCCGCCTGTCTGGGGCCACGGTCGACAGGATCCAGCCGAATGCGCGGCACCAGGTCCAACCGAGGGCGCCTTTTCTATCAGCTTGCAATCCGGAGATCCCCTTATGTTGACTGCCGACCAACTCGAAGCCTCGGTCCACGCGCCGCACCGTGTGCCCTGGTACAAGGTGCTGTACGTGCAGGTGCTGATCGCCATTGCGCTGGGCATTGCGCTGGGGCAGTTCTGGCCCTCGCTGGGCGAACAGATGAAGCCGCTGGGCGATGCCTTCATCAAGCTGGTCAAGATGATCATCGCGCCGGTGATCTTTCTCACCGTGGTCACCGGCATCGCCGGCATGAGCAACATGCGCACCGTGGGCCGCGTGGCCGGCAAGGCGATGGCGTACTTCCTGTTCTTTTCCACGCTGGCGCTGGTGATCGGCCTGGTGGTGGCCAACACGCTGCAGCCCGGCGCGGGCATGCACATCGACCCGGCTTCGCTGGATGCGTCCAAGGTCAGTGGCTACGTCAGCAAGGCGCACGACTCGACCATCACCGGCTTTTTGATGAACGTCATCCCGGAGACGCTGGTCAGCCCGCTGGTCAATGGCGACATCCTGCAGGTGCTGTTCGTCGCCATTCTGTTCGGCATCTCGCTGGCGCAGGTGGGCGACCGCGCCGCGCCCGTGTTCAACTTTCTGAACGCGCTGGCGGTGCCGGTGTTCAAGCTGGTCGCCATCCTGATGCGCTTTGCCCCCATTGGCGCGTTCGGCGCCATGGCCTTCACCATCGGCAAGTACGGCATCCACTCCATCGGCAACCTGGCCTACCTGGTGGCCACGTTCTACGTCACCTCGCTGCTGTTCGTGCTGGTGGTGCTGGGCGCGGTGGCGCGCATGTGCGGCTTTTCCATCCTCAAGCTGATCCGCTACATCAAGGACGAGCTGCTGCTGGTGCTGGGCACCAGCTCATCCGAATCGGCCCTGCCCAACCTGATGCACAAGATGGAAGCGGCCGGCTGCAGCAAACCGGTGGTTGGCCTGGTCATTCCCATGGGCTATTCGTTCAACCTGGACGGCACCAACATCTACATGACGCTGGCCGCGCTGTTCATCGCGCAGGCGCTGGACATCCAGCTCACGCTCACGCACCAGATCGTGCTGCTGCTGGTGGCCATGCTCAGCTCCAAGGGCGCGGCGGGCGTGACCGGCGCCGGCTTCATCACCCTGGCCGCCACGCTGGCCGTGGTGCCCGAAGTGCCGGTGGCCGGCATGGCGCTGATCCTGGGTGTGGACCGCTTCATGTCCGAATGCCGTTCGCTGACCAACTTCATTGGCAACGCGGTGGCCACGGTGGTGGTGTCCAAGTGGGACAAGCAGCTGGACATGGACCGCCTGCACCACGTGCTGGACAACCCCGGCCAGGTGCGAGAGCCCGCGCTGGTGGCCGCATCGCCGGCCGACTGAGATTGAGCCTGGGGCCTGCGCGGCAGGGGGAACGGGGGCAGCACCACGCTGTCCTCGTTGGTCGCACGTTCCGCTTCGGCGCCTTCAGCAGCGCAGGCGCCTGATCCGCGGGCCGCGCCGCTGCATCGCGGCCCCAGGCTTTCGCTATTGAATCAGTAGCTGTTGCCGATTAACAGGCAAGCGCTGCAGCCTGATTTACCTCTAAACCTTGGGCCGCGGCGATGATGCCGCCGCCCAGGCACACCTCGCCGTCGTACAGCACCGCGCTTTGCCCGGGCGTCACCGCCCATTGCGGTTCGGCAAAGCGCAGCGTGCGGCTGCCAGGCAGCGGGCCGGCGGCCAGCGTGCAGGCCGCGTCCTGCTGGCGGTAGCGCGTCTTGGCGGCGTAGGCGCCCGGGGCAGGCGCTTCGCCGGCCGTCCACGACAGATCGTCAAACACCAGCGCGGGCGACAGCAGCCACGGGTGGTCGTGCCCCTGCACGGCGTACAGCGTGTTGGTGGCCATGTCCTTGCGCGCCACGAACCAGGGCGCGTGATCGCCGCCGCCGCGCTGCGCCCCTTTGTCGCGCACGCCGCCAATGCCCAGGCCCTGGCGCTGGCCCAGTGTGTAGAACGAAAGCCCTACGTGCTCGCCAATCCTGCGGCCGCGTTCGTCCTTGATCGGGCCGGGCTGGGTTTGCAGGTAGCGGTTGAGGAATTCGCGGAAGGGCCGCTCGCCAATGAAGCAGATGCCGGTCGAATCCTTCTTCTTGGCGTTGGGCAGGCCGATCTCGGCCGCCAGGCGCCGCACCTCGGTCTTGTGCAGCTCGCCAATCGGGAACAGCGTCTTGGCCAGTTGCGCCTGCGTCAGGCGGTGCAGAAAGTAGCTTTGGTCCTTGGCCGGGTCCAGGCCTTTCAGCAGCTGAAAGCGCTGGCGGGCGCCATCCGGCGCGGCCGCTTGGGCGCTTGCATCAGGCGCCACGGGCAGGCCCGAGGCTGCGTCCACGGCGCGGACGCGGGCGTAATGCCCGGTGGCGATCTTCTCGGCGCCCAGGCGCATGGCGTGGTCCAGAAAGGCCTTGAACTTGATCTCGGCGTTGCACAGCACGTCCGGGTTGGGCGTGCGGCCGGCCTGGTATTCGCGCAGGAATTCGGCGAACACGCGGTCCTTGTAGTCGGCGGCGAAGTTGACGTGCTCGATCTCGATACCGATCACGTCGGCCACGGCGGCGGCGTCCACGAAGTCGACGTTGGACGAACAGTATTCGCTGTCGTCGTCGTCTTCCCAGTTCTTCATGAAGATGCCGACCACCTCGTGCCCCGCCTGCTTGAGCAGCCAGGCCGTCACGGCAGAGTCCACCCCGCCCGACAGGCCCACCACGATGCGTTGCTTGGATGTCATGCCCCGATTATCGGCAGCGCCCCAAAAACCTGCGCGCGCCCGCAAATATGAGTACCTACGGGTTATCCGCGATGGCGGGCGCAGGTGCGCGTCGGCACACTCGCCGCACCCCCTTGACAGGGGGCGAACGGCGGGGCCGCAACCGTGCCGAACCCCGCAGTGTCATGCCTGCCGACACCCGCGTGCGCGCCGTTCAATTCCGTTGGGGGACACCACCATGAGCTTGTTGATATGGCCGCGGTGCTTGCGCACCCGGCTCTCGCGCGCCCGGTTGTTTGCTTCTGCATGGCTGGCCGGGGGGCTGGTCGCCGCTTTGCCGGCCCCGGCGGACACCCTGATCGGCCAGACCACGGCAGTGTCTGGGACGGTGGCCGCCAGCGTGGGTGAGGCGCTGCAGGGCGTGCACGCCTACGTCGACCACGTCAACGCGCAGGGCGGGGTGCACGGCGAGCAAGTCAAGCTGATCACGCTGGACGACAACTTCAAACCGCTGCAGGCCGCCGAGAACGCCCGCAAGCTGGTGGAAGAGCAAGGCGTGGTGGCCCTGTTCATGAGCCGCGGCACGCCGCACACGCAGGCCATCTTGCCGCTGCTGGCCCGGTACAAGCTGGCGCTGATCGCGCCATCTACCGGTGCCATGGTGTTCCACCACCCGGTGAACCCGTATGTGTTCAACGTGCGGTCCAGCTACCAGATCGAGTCGCGCCGCGCGGTGGAACACCTGTTCCAGATCACGCTGGAACGCGTGGCGGTGGTGCACGTGGACGACAGCTTTGGCGCCGACTGCCTGGAAGGCGGCATGCAGGGTTTTCAGCACGCGGGCAAGAAGCCGGTGGCCGTGATCAAGGCGGCGCGCGAAAACCCGGACTACCCGGCCATCGTGCAGCAGCTGACCGGTGCCCAAGCCCAGGCCGTGCTGTGGTGCGGATCGGGTCTGGCCGTGGTGGACGGGGTGAAGGCGCTGCGCAAGGCCGGTTCGGCCGCGCAGGTGGTCACGCTGTCCAACAACGCGTCGGGCGGCTTCGTCAAGCAACTGGGCGATCAGGCGCACGGCGTCATCGTGTCGCAGGTGTTTCCCAGCGCCCGCGCGCTGGGCGTGCCGATCAACCGCGAAGCCACCACGCTGATGGCCGGCAAGGGCGAGCTGACGCCCGCCTTCATGGAAGGCTTTGCCGCGGCCAAGGTGCTGATCGAATCGCTGCGCCGCGCCGGCCCCAAGCCCACGCGCGCGAAAGTCATCGAGGCGCTGAACGGCATGCAGCGCTACGACCTGGGCGGGCTGGAGCTGGGCTATACCGCGGCCGACCACACCGGGCTGAGCTATGTGGATCTGTCGATCATTGGGGCGGACGGCCGATTCAAGCGTTGAATTGGCCTTTGGCGCCCGCGGGGCTTGCGTAAGCAGCTTCTAAATCCATAGCAAACGACGGGCGATCCACGGATGGCCTTGATCGTCGTGGCCGTCTTTATCTTTGTATCGGGTCAGTGCGCGTCCACTGGTCTGGCCGACGGACGGCATGGCGTTCGGTATGCCAATAGGAATAACATGCGAATCACATAAAAGTCTCTCAGGGAGTGAACAATGACTTACACACAGAGCGAGCGTAGCTGCGCCCGTCGTTCTTCAGGCGCGCGTTCGGCCATGCGCCTCAGCGCACTGGCTTGCGCCGTGGTTGGCCTCGGCCTGCCCATGATGGCCGCCGCGCAAACCACGGCCTACACCACGCCAGGCACCTACACCTACACCGTGCCAGCCGGCACCACGGACGTGACCGTGGCCCTGGTGGGCGCAGGCGGTGGCGCTGGCGCTTGGGACCGCACCGGTGGCAGCGACGGTGCGGCAGGCACTTCGTTCACCGCCAGCTTCAAGGTACAAGGCACCGGCGCCGAGACGATCACCGTGGTGGTGGGCGCAGGCGGTGGCGGTGGCATGACCGACAACGGCAATGCGGCGGGCACCTCCGGTGGCGCAGCGGGCGCGGGTTCCGGCGCTGGCGGGGCAGGTGGCGCGGTCAATCAGGGCGGCGCCAGCGGTGGTGGCGGCGGTGGCGGCGGCGCTTCGTCGGCGTCGATCGGCGGTGCCCATGCCCGCGCGGGCGGCGGTGGCGGTGGCGCTGGCGCTTCGGACCAAACCACCGCGCCGGCGGCCCTGCCCAATGGGTATGTCCTGAATGCGCAAGCCGCTGCCTGCGGCACGCCGACAGCGGGCGGTGCCGGTGGCGGCAATCAGGCGGGCGCTGATGGCGGCGGCGGCGGTGGCGGCGGCGGCGGCTATGGCGCGACGGCGGGCGCGGGCGGTACCAGTGGGCAAGATGGCAACGGCAACCCGGCCGCCACGGCGGGCGGCAGCGGGGCCTCTTGCACGCTCAACGCCGGGACCTACCTGGTGACCATTTCCGCGCCCGGGGCTGCCGGCGCGGCCGGTGGTGTGGCGGGGGGCTCGGGCTCGACCCCCTTCGGCGTGCCGCAACCCGCTGGCGCTGGCGGCAGCGTGACGCTGACCGCGATCGCGGGCACGACACCGGTCGCCGTGCCCACATTGGGCCATTTGGCGCTGGCGCTGTTGGCGGGCGGCATGGGCCTGGCCGGGGCCTGGCGCCGCCGCCGGGCCGGCTAAACTGCCGCGCATGCATCTGCTGCGCGGCATTGTCTTCACGATAGGGGTGGCCGGCGCGCTGCTGTTTGGCAGCGCCTGGCTGGTGTCGATGGTGGCACCGGGCTGGGTGGAACAGGTGGGGCGCGACCTGGTGCGCCAGCAGGTGGAAAAGCGCGTGGGCGAAAAGCTGCAGGTGCTGGACCCATCCGCGCTGGTCGGCCTGGCGCGCCGCCTGGGCGGCGAACAGGCGCAGCGGGCCGAGCGCGCCGCACGCCAGCTGCGCGAGCAACTGCCCGCCAAGGTGGCCGAGGTCACCGCCCAGATGCGCAAGCTGGACTGCGAATGCCGCCGCCAGATCGAGCGCGGCCTGGAAGGCGGCCTGCTGCGCGACCTGGCCGACGCCACGCGCCTGCAGCAGCGCACAGAAGGGCTGATCCGCGCGCAATATATGGACACGGCGGCCAAGCTGATCCGCGAATTCCGTATCTTCACCGGCACCAACGCGCTGGTGTTCGCCGCGCTGGCCGCTGCCGTGCTGTGGCGCCCGCGTGCCAACGTGCACCTGCTGCCCGCCGCCGTGGTGCTGGTGCTGGCGGCGGGGGTCACGGCGTTTCTCTACCTGTTCAACCAGAACTGGCTGCACACCGTGGTGTTCAACACCTATGTGGGCTGGGCGTACCTGGCGTGGCTGGGGGTGGCGGGGGCGCTGCTGGGCGACGTGGTGCTGAACCGGGGCGCGTTGTCGGCAACGTGTTTTCCAGCCTGGGCGATTTTTCAGTGTCGCCCTGCTGACGGTGCACGCAGCTGGCG
>JAGOEM010000318.1 GCA_017997715.1 Ottowia sp. | reverse complement strand
TTCATCTCTTCGTGCGTCAGGCGGCGGTTGGCGCGCACCGCGCCGTGGCAGGCCATGGTGCCCAGCAGTTCGTGCTGCGCGCGTTCGATCACGGTGCTGGCGTCGTGCTGCGCCAATTCGGCCAGCACGCTGCGCGCCAGCTCGACCGCGTCGCCGTTGGCCAGCGTGGCGGGCACCGCGCGCACCGCCAGCGTGCGCGGCGAAAACGGCGTGATGTCGATACCCAGCCGGTGCAGCACGCTGGCCGCGCTTTCGGCCGTGGCCACCTCGTGCGGCGTGGCGGCAAAGGTGGCCGGAATCAGCAACGGCTGGCTGGCCACCTGCGCGCCATCCAGCTGCGCCTTCAGCCGTTCGTAGACGATGCGTTCGTGCGCGGCGTGCATGTCCACCAGCACCAGGCCGGCGCGGTTCTCGGCCAGGATGTAGATGCCGTGCAACTGCGCCACCGCGCGGCCCAGCGGCCAGTCGGGCGTGGCGGGCTCGGTGCCCGCTTCAGCCGGCGATTCAACGCCAGCGGAGTGACTAGGCAGGGCGTTGGCGGCGATGGGCTGCGGCTGCCACAGCGCACGCAACTCTTCCACGGCCTGCGCGTTGGATGCTCCTGAATAAATAGCTGCCTGCGCCAGTGGCATCTGCGCTGGCGGCCTAAAAGGCTTGTAATCTGCGGCGCCCGGCAGGCCAGCGGTGGCGGCCCACGGTGTCGTGCCTTCCACACCAGGCGCGCCGGAAGCGGCTTGCGCGGCCTGTGCCGCCAGCGCGGCGCGGGGCGCGGCCAGCGCCTGGTCCACCGCGTGGCGCACGGCCTGGTGCACTTCCCGGCTGTCGCGAAAGCGCACTTCGATCTTGGTTGGGTGCACGTTCACGTCCACGCGCGCCGGGTCCAGCGCGACGAACAGCACATACACCGGCTGGCGGTGGCCATGCAGCACGTCTTCGTAGGCGCTGCGCGCCGCGTGCACGATCACCTTGTCGCGCACGTAGCGGCCGTTGACGTAGGCAAACTGCTGGTCGGCGCGCGAACGGGCCACGTCGGGCAGACCGGCGCGCCCTGTCACATGCACGCCGCCCAGCTGCAGATCAACGGCGATCGAGGCGGCCAAGAAGTCTTCGCCCAGCACGTCGGCAATGCGGCGCGCGCGGGCGTCGTCGCCGGTCTGGCGGCGCCACTGTTCGACCAGCTTGCCTTCGTGCCAGATGGCAAAGCCCACGTCGGGCCGCGCCAGCGCGTGGCGGCGCACGGCGTCGATGCAGTGCGCCAGTTCGGTGGCGTCGGTCTTCAGGAACTTGCGCCGCGCGGGCACGCTGAAGAACAGCTCTTTCACCTCGACCGTGGTGCCGCCAGCGCGGGCGGCAGGGCTCAGCTCGCCCGTGCGGCCATCCAGCAACCAGGCATTGGATTGGCCTTCAGCGCGCGACAGCAGGGCGAGTTCAGCTATCGAATTGATGGCGGCCAGCGCCTCACCGCGAAAACCCATGGTGCCCACCGCTTCCAGCTCGGCCAGGCTGGCGATCTTGCTGGTGGCGTGGCGCTTGAGGGCGGTGGCCATCTGGTCGGGCGCAATGCCGTCGCCGTCGTCTTCCACGCTGATCAGCCGCACGCCCCCCGCCTGCAGGCGCAGCGTGAGCTGGGTGGCGCCCGCGTCCAGCGCGTTGTCCAGCAACTCGCGCACCACGGAAGAGGGGCGCTCGACCACCTCGCCAGCGGCTATCTGGCTGATGAGTTCGTCGGGCAGTTCAAGGATCGGGCGGCGCGCGGAGGGCATGGCGCCATTTTAGAAAGGCGCGGCGGCCGGTTGGCGGCGTGCGGGCTTTGGTCAACACGCCAGGACGATGGCCACGTTACGGCCGATGGCCGAATCGCCGCCCGCGATGAGCGGCAGCTTGCCGTCCAGCTTGCGCGGGCCGAGCTCAGCGGGGTGGCGGTAGCGCGGCGCCACGTCCCGACCTGCTTCGCGTCCGGGCGTTGTCCGCGGCGGCTTGCTTGTGCAAGGGAATGATCAAGCCTGCTTGCGTGGCGCCTCAGCGGCGGCGGGTTCGTCGGGCGAAGGCTGTTGCAGCTGCGGCGGGGCGGAGGTATCGGGGCGACCGCGCTGGGCGTCTGTGTAGCCCTTGCGGGCGACGTCGGTTTCGTTCTGCTTGGCTGCCGGCTTCTGGCTGTCGGGCTGCTGGTCGCTTTCGTGCGGCAGGGCGTTGGGCTGTGTGTCCGGGTCTTTCAGATTGACGGTGGTCTGGTTGGGTGGCGTGCGAGGCATGGGCGTACCTTTCGGTGGGGCGAACGAATGAATGGAGTTCAGTCTGCCGCGCGCGCCCGGTGGCGCCTGTCGGACGGTGCCCCAACGGCGCGTGGTGCAGTGGCGCCGCATCGTTTTCAACGGCCGGCGGCGGGGCAGGGTGACTGGCGCCCGATAATTGGCCCATGGAAATCGTGATGCATCTGGTCGACTTCATCCTGCACGTCGACAAGTACCTGGGCGCATTTGTGTCCCAGTACGGCCCCTGGGTCTACGCGCTGCTGTTCATCATCGTGTTCGTTGAGACGGGCGTGGTGATCATGCCGTTTCTGCCCGGCGATTCGTTGCTGTTCGTGGTGGGCGCCATGGCCGGCGCCGGGCACATGCACCTGGGCGTGGCCTGCGCGGTGCTGCTGGCGGCGGCCATCTTGGGCGACCAGTGCAACTACAGCATTGGCCGCTACATCGGCCCCAAGGTGTTTCAGTGGGAGGATTCGCGCCTGTTCAACCGCAAGGCGTTTGACCGCGCGCACGCGTTCTATGAACGCTATGGCGGGGTGACGATCATCCTGGCGCGCTTCATGCCCTTCATTC
>JAGOEM010000317.1 GCA_017997715.1 Ottowia sp. | reverse complement strand
CGCGCACGTCCCAGCGCGCGCCGTGCAGGTACAGCAGCACCGGCGCGCAGGTGGCGGCGGTGGCGCTGGCAGGTCGCTCGGCCGCGTGCCACAGGGCGTGCAGGCGCACCGGCTGGCCGCTGGCGCGCGAATCGAACTCGATCCACACATCCTGCATGCCTTCGGCCACGCTGGCCGAATTGCCCCAGGCGCGGTCGTTGGGCTGAAAGATCCAGGCGCGCTGTTTTTCGTCCAGCGCGGCGCAGCCGGCCAGTACGCCGGCACACAGGCCCGCCAGCAGGCCAAGACGAAGGTAGGAAAAGCGCATGACCGGAGATCGAGCCCGGCGGCGGCGAAAAGTTCGCGCAAGCGGCGCCAAGGCTGTCACAAAACCGTCTTGTGAACGACATACCCTCGCGCCACCCATTTTTCTTGAGGAGCCGACAGATGCCACGAATGGATTCTTTGCTGATGACCGGCGCCCTGGTCGCCGCCAGCCTGGCCGCGTGCGGCGGCAGCGACCACGATCGCAACACGCTGGACGGTGAAAAGCCCCTGGTGATCGGCCACCGCGGCGCCGCCGGCTACCTGCCTGACCACACGCTGGAAGGCTACCGCCGCGCGGTGGACCTGGGCGCCGACTTCATCGAGCCCGACCTGGTGGCCACCAAGGACGGCGTGCTGGTGGCGCGGCATGAACCCAACATCGTGGCCACCACCGACGTCAAGGACCGGCCCGAGTTTGCCAACCGCAAGCGCAAGATGCTGGTCGACGGGTTTGAGGAGGAGGGCTGGTTTGCCAGCGACTTCACCCTGGCCGAGCTGAAAACCCTGCGCGCCGTGCAGCCGCTGGCCGACCGCGACCAGCGCTTCAATGGCCAGTTTGCGGTGCCCACCTTCGAGGAAGTGCTGGCGCTGGCGCAAAGCGAATCCAAGCGCGTGGGCCGCACCATTGGCGTGTACGTGGAAACCAAACACCCCACCTACCACGCCCGCCTGGGCCTGGCGCTGGAAGACCGCCTGCTGGCCGCGCTGGCCCAGCACGGGCTGACCAGCAAAAGCTCGCCCGTCATCATCCAGTCGTTTGAAACCGCCAACCTGAAATACCTGCGCGGCAAGACGGCCGTGCGCCTGGTGCAGCTGGTGGACGGCAACGACATCCTGCCTGACGGCCGCATCGATTTCGGCCTGCCCTGGGGCCAGGCCTACGACCTGACCGTGGCCGGCGACCCGCGCAACTACGGCGCCCTGCTGACGCCCGCTGGCCTGGCTGACATCAAGAAATACGCCGACGGCATCGGCCCCTGGAAGCCCTACCTGATTCCCACGCGGTTGACGATGGGCGCCGACGGCAAGCCGGTGGATGTGAATGGCGATGGCGCCATCGACGAGCGCGACCGCCGCGTGATGCCCGCCACCCAGGTGCTGGCCGATGCGCACAAGGCCGGCCTGTTTGTGCACCCCTACACCTTCCGCAGCGAAGCCAAGCGCCTGGCGGCCGACGACAAGGGTGACCCCAAGGCCGAATACCGCCGCTTTTATGACCTGGGCGTGGACGGCGTGTTTTCAGACTTTCCAGATCACGCCAAGGCCGCGCGGGACGAGTGATGGCCGGACGGGCGATTTGCTTCTGAAAATGAAAGGCCGTTTGGCTTGAAGCCTGCCCGGGCTCAGACCCTGCGCGCAGGGTGCGCCGTTCGGCGCGTTCAGGGTTAGCCCGGCACGGCGTGAATGATGCTGGTGGATTGAATGCAGCCGTATAGGTGAGGCTGCGTTCGTCGGCCGCCGGCCGCCGGCCGTGGCACGTGCGGCATGCACGGCCATGCCGCCACTTTTCGCCTTACTGCGACATGTTCAGGTGCTGGGCGCGTTCCCACGCGTCGCGCGCAGCGGGCGTGGCCTCGGGCCATGTCAGGCGCGATTTGCCGCGGTACATGTCCCAGTCGGCGGCCAGCGTTTCCTGCACGTCCTCGTAGGGGCGGCCTTTGTACTTGTGCACGTCGCGCAGGCCGATTTCGTAAGCCGGGCCGTAGTCGTCATAGGTGTAGCCCTCCACGTAATAGGGCCGGCGGGCGTGCGCTTCTTTCCAATAGGCGTGTTCGACGGTCGGGTCGACCGATTCCGCCACCGCCTTGCCGGCCAGCCCGCCAACCACGGCGCCAATCGCTGCACCGACCGCCGTGCCCACAGGGCCGGCCACGGTGCCCACGGCAGCGCCTGCGGCGGCACCACCCGCCAGTGCGCCCAGGCCAGTGCCCACGGGGTGGGCGCCTGGCTCGCCGGTGATCGGGTCGGGGTTCAGGTCTTTCGGTTGCTTGGTCATGGGGGTCTCCTGCTGAATGGATGGCTTGACCGCAGGGCGGGGCGGAAAACAGCGCTAACGCATCGGTCTAAAAGCGTGATTCCACTGGCCCGCAGCGGCGGTGCGGCGTGCGCCGTTTGGGGCGCGTTTTCACCTTACGACCGCCCCCTGCGCGCGCATGTAGGACAAGCGCGGCGGGGCTTGGCGGCGTGGGGCGCGCCGTGGGGGCGCTTGAAGATGCTTGCCGGTTTGCTGCCTGCGGCGCGAAGCGTGGCGATCCACGCGCGTGCTGGCTGGCTGGTTGGCTGGCCGGTGCGGTCAGCGCCCGCGCATGAAAAAGCCGTCCAGCTCGCGCAGGCTCAGCTGGCGCCAGGTGGGGCGGCCGTGGTTGCACTGGTCCGAACGGTCGGTGGCTTCCATCTGGCGCAGCAGGGCATTCATCTCTTCGTGCGTCAGGCGGCGGTTGGCGCGCACCGCGCCGTGGCAGGCCATGGTGCCCAGCAGTTCGTGCTGCGCGCGTTCGATCACGGTGCTGGCGTCGTGCTGCGCCAATTCGGCCAGCA
>JAGOEM010000316.1 GCA_017997715.1 Ottowia sp. | reverse complement strand
GTCCGCCTTTCTGATCGCCCTGCCGGTCGTGCTGTGGCAGGTGTGGGCCTTTGTTGCGCCGGGGTTGTATTCGCATGAAAAGCGCCTGGTGCTGCCGCTGGTCGTCTCCAGCACGGTGCTGTTCTTCATCGGCGTGGCGTTTTGCTACTTCTTTGTATTTGGCCAGGTGTTCAGTTTCATCCAGGGCTTTGCACCCAAGAGCATCACCGCTGCGCCGGACATCGAGGCTTACCTGGGCTTTGTGCTCACCATGTTCCTGGCCTTCGGCCTGGCGTTTGAGGTGCCGATCGCCGTGGTGGTGCTGGCGCGCATGGGCGTGGTCAGCGTAGAAAAGCTCAAGAGCTTTCGTGGCTACTTCATCGTGGTGGCCTTCGTCATCGCCGCCATCGTCACGCCGCCAGACGTGGTCTCGCAGCTGGCGCTGGCCATTCCCATGTGCCTGCTGTACGAAGTGGGAATCTGGGCCGCTCAGATCTTCATCCGCCACACGCAGGCGCCCGAGGAATCGCAGGAATCGACTTCCTGATTTGAGTAAAAATAGCTGCCAGCGCTTGTGTATCAAGCGTTGGCAGCTATTTTTTTAATAGTATTTGATTTAGCGGCGCTGTTGTGCGCGCGGGCGCGTGCCCGGCACCACCGACAGCTCCAGCTGCTTGTCGCCGCGCTGCAGCTCAAAGCTGGCGGCCTGGCCCGGTTGCAGTCCGGCCACGGCGGTGAGCAGCTGCGAGACGTTGTCGGTCGCTTTGCCGGCCACGCGCAGGATCACGTCGCCGGGGCGTATGCCGCCTTGCGCTGCCGGGCCGTCCTGTAGCACGCCGGTGATGATCACGCCCCGCGTGGCCTGCACGCCAAAGGTCTGGGCCAGCTCGGGCGACAGCTCGCCCGGCTCCACGCCTATCCAGCCGCGCGTCACCTGGCCGTCGCGCACGATGCCGTCCAGCACCTGCTTGGCGGTGGATACGGGAATGGCAAAGCCGATGCCCATGCTGCCGCCCGAGCGTGAATAGATGGCGGTGTTGATGCCCATCAGGTTGCCGTTCACATCCACCAGCGCGCCGCCGGAGTTGCCGGGGTTGATGGCTGCATCGGTCTGGATGAAATTCTCGAAGGTGTTGATGCCCAACTGGTTGCGCCCCAGCGCCGAGACGATGCCGCTGGTGACCGTCTGGCCCACGCCAAAGGGATTGCCGATGGCCAGCACCTGGTCGCCCACGTCGATCCGATCCGAATCGCCCAGCACGATCACCGGCAGCTTGTCCAGCTGTACCTTGAGCACGGCCAGGTCGGTGTCGGGGTCGGTGCCGATGATGGTGGCTCGGGCGCGGCGGCTGTCGGTGAGCGTGACCTCGATCTCGTCGGCGCCCTCGACCACGTGGTTGTTGGTCAGGATGTAGCCCTCTGGGCTGATGATCACGCCGCTGCCCAGGCCGGTCTGCGCCTGCGGGCCCTGGTCGCCAAAGAAGAACTGGAACCAGGGATCGTTGCTGCGCGGGTGCCGCACCTCTTTGCTGGTGTTGATGCTGACCACGGCCGGCGCTGCCTTGCGCGCCGCGGCACTGAAGCTGCCGGCAGCGGGTTGGGCAACGGTGCTGGCAGGCGCCTCGATGAGCGAGATACCGGCGCTGCTGGTGGTCGCCGCGCGCTGCAGCCAGCCGGGCTGCAGCGTGGCGACGACGAAGTAGGCGGCGACGAGCACCGTCACGGCTTGAGAGAACAGCAACCAGTAGCGTTTCATGATGCGGGGGGGAAGGGCTGCCCGGGGACGAGGGCGCGGACGTGAAGGGGTGATTGTCGCGTGTTTGTGCGGTGCAACGCGTCTGCTTGGGCACAATTGCCCGCATGAGCATCCAGCGACCAGACCTACTTGCACATTTCGATGCGCTGCTGCAGCCCGAGCGCTTCAAGGACTACGGCCCCAACGGCCTGCAGGTGGAGGGCAAGGGCGAGATTCGGCGCATCGTCAGCGGCGTGACCGCCAGCCGGGCCCTCATCGATGCGGCCATAGCCGCGCGTGCCGACGCCATCTTTGTGCACCACGGCCTGTTCTGGCGCGGCATGGACGGGCGTGTCACGGGCTGGCTGAAGCAGCGCCTGCAGCGCCTGCTGGCGCACGACATCAACCTGTTTGCCTACCATTTGCCGCTGGACGCGCACCCCGAGCTGGGCAACAACGCGCAGCTGGGCCGGGTGCTGGGCTGGCAGGCCGATCAACGCTTTGGCGAGCAGGAGCTGGGCTTTTGTGCGCCGGCCGCATACGCCAGTGCCGCAGACCTGGCGGCCCATGTGCGCGCCGTGCTGGGCCGCGACGTGACCCTGGCGGCGCCCGAGGCAGTCCGCCCCCTGCGGCGCGTGGCCTGGTGCACGGGCGGCGCGCAGGGGTTCTTTGAGTCGGCCATCGCTACCGGGGCGGATGCCTTCATCACCGGCGAAATCTCCGAACCCCAGACACATCTGGCGCGCGAGACCGGCGTGGCCTTCATCGCCGCCGGCCACCATGCCACGGAGCGCTATGGCGCCCCCGCCGTCGCAGCCCATGTGGCGCAGCAACTGGGCCTGGAGCATGTGTTCATCGACATCGACAATCCTGCATAGTTAATTTTGATAGCGTCTTGCGCTTGATGGTAGGGCGTTACGGCCACTTTTCTCTATATTTTCATGAATGCATCCCTTCCACTGGCCATCACCCAGGGCGACCCGGCGGGCATAGGCCCGGAGATCGTCGCCAAGGCCTTTCGCGATGCACCGCAGCACATGCGCGGCTGCTTTGTCGTGGGCGACGTGGCCACGCTGCGCCGCGCCGCGGCCTGTATCGAGCGGCCCGGCCAGCCCAGCCTGCCCGTGGCCTGTGTGAC
>JAGOEM010000149.1 GCA_017997715.1 Ottowia sp. | reverse complement strand
CGGCATTCAGCTTGGTGCGCGAATACTGGTCGGTCTTGGTGTACCAGGACAGCCAGCCGCCACTGTCAAGCTCGAACAAGTCCTTCAGCTGGCCTTTGGAGAACGCGTGGTTGCCCAGGATCTCGATATCCTTGATGCGCGCTGCCCGCCCTTCGGTGATGTTGAACGTCAGGCGAACCTGGTTGCGCTCCATCGGCGTCACCGTGGTCACCACTTCGGCGCCGTACAGGCTCTTGTTGATGTACTGGCGCTTGAGCTCCTGCTCGATCCGGTCGACCAGGGCACGGTCGTAGGGGCGGCCGGATGAAAGCCCGGCATCGCGCAGAACACCTTGCAACACCTCGTTGGAAAACTCTTTGTTACCGGCGAAGTCCACCGCTGCCACCGTGGGGCGTTCCTGGACGATCACGACCAGCACATCGCCGCTCACGTCCAGCCGCACGTCGGTGAACAGACCCAGGCCGAACAGCGCGCGAATCGCGGCGGCGCCCTTGTCGTCGTTGTAGGTTTCGCCCACCCGCACAGGCAAGGACGCGAACACCGTGCCCGGCTCCACGCGCTGGAGGCCTTCGACGCGAATATCGCGCACAGTGAACGGATCCACCGCCCAGGCCATTTGCGATGCGAGGGCCAGCGTGACCAAAGAGGTCACGGAACGCAGGCGGAATCGTTGAGCGATTGACTTCATGGATGCAGAGTTTGGAGTGACCTGCGGGTCACTGAGTTTCTAGCCAAGGCGCTGGGTGATGTCATTGAACATCGCTATGGCCATCATGGAAAGCAGCAGGAACATGCCTACGTATTGGAGTCGTTCGAGCCACACGCCCTCTACCGGCTTGCCCGTGACGGCCTCCCAAAGATAATACATCAGGTGCCCGCCGTCGAGCACAGGCACCGGCAGCAGATTCAGCACACCCAGGCTGACGCTGATAAAGGCCAGAAAACCCAGGTAGTAGGTCAACCCCAGCGCGGCCGACTTGCCCGCGTAGTCCGCAATGGCGATGGGCCCGCTCAGGTTCTTGAGCGACAGCTCGCCCACCACCATCCGCCCCAGCAGGCGCAGCGACAGGGTGGAAACCTCCCAAACCCGTACGGCGCCCGACCAGAGCCCCTGAACCGGCCCCTGGCGCACGGTGACCATTTCCGGGGGGGACCCGACGAAAGCGCCCACGCGCCCGATGCGGGTGCCTTTGTCTTCCACGCCATCGGGCCGCACGTTCAACGTCAGGGCCTGACCGTCACGCACGATCTGCCAGGCGACGTCCGCTGGTGCGCCCTGGCTGCCCGATGCGCGAATCCATTCGCGCAACTGCTGGCCGTCTGCCATCGGCGTATCGCCCACGCGAACCACGCGGTCACCATCGCGCAGGCCGGCGCGGGCGGCAGCGCCGTCGGCCATGACTTCGCCGATGACCGGCTCGGTCAACGGGGAAACGATGCCGATCGAGCGAAACAGCTGGGCGTCCGGGTCTTTACGGGCCAGGGTGGACAAAGGCAGGCGCACTTCGCGGCCGGCGCCATCGGCCGTGCGCGCCACTTCCAGCAGCACGTCCTGGCCGTCCAGCGCGCCGCGCGTCAGTGCCCAGCGCAGGGTCTCGAACGAGGCCACGGGCTTCAGCTCATCCCCGCCGAGCGCAACGGCGCGCACCAGCTCGCCCCCCTGCAGGCCGGCCGCCTGTGCCAGCGAGCCCGCCACCGGCGGCGACAGCAGCGCGCGCGGCTCTGCCACGCCCACCCAGTTGACCACCGCGTACAGCAACACCGCCAGCACCAGGTTGGCCACCGGGCCGGCGGCCACGATCAGGGCGCGCGTGGACAGCGGCTGCGTGTTGAACGCCAGATGGCGGTCTTCTTCGGCGACGTTGCCCTCGCGCTCGTCCAGCATCTTGACGTAGCCGCCAAAGGGAATCGCGCCGATCACGAACTCGGTGTCCTGGCCAGGCCGTTGCTTGCGCGGCTTGAAGCGCAGGATCGTCTTGCCAAAACCCACGGAAAAGCGCAGCACCTTGACGCCACGCGCCACCGCCATGCGGTAGTGGCCCCATTCATGGACGGCGATGAGCAAGCCCAGCGCCACAACAAAAGCAAGCAAAGTCATCAGCATGGGATTTATGTTCCGTTGCTTGGGCGAAAGTTCAAGGTGCCACCATGCGCTGCACGGCATTGCCCGCGGCAGCGCGCGTGCGGGCGTCCAGCGCCAGCAGGGCTTCCAGCCCGTCGGGTGCGTCGGGCTGCACCGTGTCCAGCATCATGCGGTTGATCTGGTGGATCTGGTCGAACCGGATGCGCCGATCCAGAAAGGCGGCCACGGCCACTTCGTTGGCCGCGTTCAGCACCCCGCAGCTGCCAGAAGGCGCGCGCAGGGCTTCCCAGGCCAGGCCAAGGCAGGGAAAGCGCGCAAGGTCGGGCGCTTCGAAGGTCATGGCCGCGATGCGTGCGAAATCCAGGCGCGGCGTGCCGCTTTCCATGCGCTCGGGCCACGACAGGCCATAGGCGATGGGCACGCGCATATCGGGCGTGCCAAGCTGGGCCACCACCGATGCGTCGTGAAACTGCACCATCGAATGGATGATTTGCTGCGGATGGATCACCACCTCGATCTGCTCTGGCGCCACGTCGAACAGGTACTTGGCTTCGATCACCTCCAGCCCCTTGTTCATCATGGTTGCGGAATCGACCGAAATCTTGCGCCCCATGGCGAAGTTGGGGTGCGTGCAGGCCTCGTCGGGCGTGACGTCGCGCAGTGTGGCCGGATCGCGTGTGCGAAACGGCCCACCGGATGAGGTCAGCATGATTTTCTCGATGCGCCGCCCCCAGGTGGTCGCGTCATCGGGCAAAGACTGGAACACGGCCGAGTGCTCGCTGTCGATCGGCAGCAGCAATGCGCCGCCCGCCTGCACGGCATCCAGGAAGACCTGGCCACCCACCACCAGCGCCTCTTTGTTGGCCAACAGCAGGCGCTTGCCCGCGCGCGCGGCGGCCAGGCAGCTGGCCAGCCCGGCAGCGCCAACGATGGCCGCCATCACCGTGTCCACCTCGGCCGAAGAAGCTATGTTTTCAATAGCTGCCTGCGCCCATTCCACCTGCGTTGGAAGGCCTTTTTGCTTGATTTTTTCAGCCAACTCACGGGCATGCGGTTCACTGGCCATGGCGACCACGCGCGGGCGAAACTGCTCACACTGCGCCAGCATCGCATCCACCTGCGTCGCGGCGGTCAGCGCCACCACGTCAAACCGGTCCGGGTGGCGGGCCACCACGTCCAGCGTATTGGTGCCAATGGAGCCGGTGGAGCCCAGTACCGCCAGGCGCTGCCGCTTCATGCGCCACCCCCGATCACGCTGACCAGCATCATGGCCAGCGGCAGGGTGGGCAGCAGCGCATCGATGCGGTCCAGCACACCACCGTGGCCGGGCAGCAGCTGGCTGGAATCCTTCATGCCGGCGCTGCGCTTGACCAGCGACTCGATCAGATCACCCACCACACTGAGCGCCGCCAGAAAAACGCCGGCCAGCACCAGCAACCAGGACCCCACGGCATTCAGGCGGCTGTAAAGGCTGAGCGAGTCCGTCGCAAAAGTCCGGTCCACCCAAACCCACACCAAGCCCACCAGCAGCACGCCCAGCATGCCGCCCCACACGCCTTCCCAGCTCTTGCCCGGGCTGATGCCCGGCGCCAGCTTGCGCCCGCCGGACAGTTTGCCGCCCAGCGCACGTCCAAAGAAATAGGCAAACACGTCCGCCGCCCACACCAGCATGAACACCGACAACAGGAAGTTGATCCCCACCGTGCGCGCTTGCGCCATCGCCAGCCAGGCCACGCCCAGCATCAGCACGCCGATCAGCCAGCGCACGGCACGGGGCAGCTTCGGCCAGCCGGGAACGCCGCGCTGCAGCAGCCCTGCCCCGACCAGCACCCAGACTGCCGCCGCCGCCAGCCACAAGCCCGGCAACGGGCGCTCGACCGCACCCAGCCACCACAGCGCCAGACACAGGGCAGCACACAGCGCACCCGTGGCCCAAGCCGCGGCACCGGTCACGCCGTTCAGGCGCGCCCATTCCCAGCCGGCCGCCGCGATGGCGACCACCGACAGCGCGATGAACGGCACGGGTGTGGCGGCGAACAGCGCTGGCAGCAAGACAGCCATCAGCACCAGGGCAGTGATCACGCGTTGACGCAGCATGCGGAACCTCTCGTCTTCAGCCGGTGGCCTGCGCCACCTGGGCCGATGTCTTGCCAAACCGCCGTTCGCGCGCCACGTAAGCGGCGATGGCCTCGTCCAGCGCGGCTTCGTCGAATTCGGGCCACAGCTTTTCACTGAAATACAGCTCGCTGTACGCGCATTGCCACAGCAGGAAGTTGCTGATGCGCTGCTCGCCGCCGGTGCGGATCAGCAGATCCGGGTCGGGCACGTGCGCCAGGGCGGTCGCGCGGCCCAGCGATTCTTCCGTGATGGCAGCGCCGCTGGCTGCCACGCGCGCGGCCGCCTGGGCAATGTCCCATCGGCCGCCGTAGTTGAAGCACACGTTGAGCACCATGCGCGCGTTGTCGGCGGTGGCGGCTTCCGCCTTTTCCAGGCTTTGCTGCATGCGCGCCGACAGCGAGGCGCGATCGCCCACAAAATACATGCGGATGCCCGCGCGCCGGAGTTCGGGCACCTCTTTGGCCAGGGCCTTGCCCATCAGTTCCATCAAGCCGCTGACCTCTTCCTCGGGCCGGCTCCAGTTCTCGGACGAGAAGGCGAACACCGTCAACACCCCCACGCCGCGCTCGGCGCACGCACGAATGCAACGGCGCAGCGACTCGACCCCTTGGCGATGGCCCGCGATGCGTGGCAGAAAGCGCTTGTGGGCCCAGCGGCCGTTGCCGTCCATCACGATGGCCACGTGGTGAGGCGCCGGCGGCAATGCGGCAGCGGCAGGGGCAGATCGAACGATCGCCATGTGCGGGCGGTGGCTGAAGTACCTGAGGGCGGCGCCTCAGACCTCCATGATGTCCTTTTCCTTGCCCGCCACCAGCGCATCGATCTCGGCAATGTGCCGGTCGGTGGACTTCTGGATCTCGGCTTCGGATCGCTTCTGATCGTCTTCCGTGGCTTCCTTGTCCTTGACCAGGCGCTTGATCGCATCGTTGGCGTCGCGGCGCAGGTTGCGAATGGCGATCTTGGCGTTTTCGCCCTCGCTTCGCACCAGCTTGGTCATTTCCTTGCGGCGCTCTTCGCTCATGGGCGGCATCGGCACGCGGATCAGATCGCCCATGCTGGCGGGGTTCAGGCCCAGATCGCTCTCGCGGATGGCTTTCTCGATCTTGGCGCCCATGCCTTTTTCCCAGGGCTGCACGCTGAGCGTGCGCGCATCCAGCAGCGACACGTTGGCCACTTGCGAGAGCGGCACGTGGTTGCCGTAATACTCGACGTGAATGGTGTCGAGCAGCGCAGGGCTGGGGCGGCCGGTGCGGATCTTGGTCAGGTTGTTCTTGAACGCAGCGATGGACTGATCCATCTTGCCTTGCGTGGTCGATTTGATATCTTCAATCGTCATCTCAGCATCTCCAATGGCGCATTATTGCCCGCGTGGCGGAGCGGTTGAAGCGGCGCATTTCCCAGGGCAATCGTCTGGCGCAACCGGCCTGGTGCGGCGCGCTGCGCATCTGGCCCAACCTGGCCAGGCGCGGCACGCACCAACCGATCAGGCGTGCACCAAGGTACCCTCGTCGCCACCCAGAACCACGTTCTTCAGGGCGCCGGGCTTGAATATCGAGAACACCTTGATGGGCAACTTCTGATCGCGGCACAGGGCAAACGCGGTGGCGTCCATGATGCCCAGGTTGCGGCTCATCGCCTCGTCAAAGCTGAGCTTCGCGTAGCGCGTGGCCTTGGGGTCCTTGTTTGGATCGGCGGTGTAAACACCGTCGACCTTGGTGGCCTTCAGCACCACTTCGGCGCCGATTTCGGCGCCGCGCAGCGCGGCGGCAGTGTCGGTGGTGAAGAACGGGTTGCCCGTTCCGGCCGCAAAAACCACGACCTTGTCTTCTTCCAGGTACTGCAGCGCCTTGGGCCGCACGTAGGGTTCAACCACCTGTTCGATGCCGATGGCCGACATCACGCGGGCCACCATGCCGTGCTTGTTCATCGCGTCGGCCAGGGCCAAGGCGTTCATCACCGTGGCCAGCATGCCCA
Source organism: Ottowia sp. (assembly GCA_017997715.1). Classification (GTDB taxonomy): domain Bacteria; phylum Pseudomonadota; class Gammaproteobacteria; order Burkholderiales; family Burkholderiaceae_C; genus Ottowia. Next base: position 2,980 of record JAGOEM010000149.1, on the reverse strand, counting down.
TGTAGTCGGCCGTGGCGCGATCCATGCCGACCGAGCCGCCCGCCACGCCGCGGAAAATATTGCCGCCACCAATCACCACGGCCACCTGCACCCCCATGCCGGTGACTTCGGCAATCTCGCCCACGATGCGCTCGATCGTCGCGCGGTTGATGCCGAATGCGTCGTCGCCCATCAGGGCTTCACCAGACAGCTTGAGCAGGATGCGCTTGTGAACTGGTTTGGCTTTGGTCATGGGCAGGTTCCGATGGGTGGTGAACGAAGGGGGTGACTGGGGCCGGAAATCAAGTGACTGCGACACTTCCTAAGGGGAAGTGCCGCAGCAAACTGCCGATCAGGTCTTGCCTTGTGCGGCGGCCACTTGCGCGGCCACTTCAGCGGCGAAATCGTCGGTCTTCTTCTCGATGCCTTCGCCCACCACGTACAGCGTGAAGCCGGTGACCGAGGTGCCTTTTTCTTTCAGCATCTGTTCGACCGATTGCTTGTCGTTCTTGACGAACGGCTGGTTGAACAGCGACACCTCTTTGAGGTATTTCTGCACCGAACCCTCAATCATCTTGGCGGCGATGTCGGCGGGCTTGCCGGATTCGGCCGCCTTGGCGGTGGCCACGCTGCGCTCTTTTTCGATCATTTCAGCGGGCACATCGGCGCTGGTCAACGCCACCGGCTTCATGGCCGCCACGTGCATGGCCACGTCCTTGGCAGCGGCTTCTTCGCCTTTGTATTCGACCAGCACGCCAATGCGCGTACCGTGCAGATAGCTGGCCAGCGAGCCACCCGCCTTGCGCACAAAGCGTCGGAAGCTCATGTTCTCGCCGATCTTGCCGACCAGGCCCACGCGCACGTCTTCCAGCGTGGGGCCGAAGCCGTCTTGCTCATAGGCCAGCGCACCCAGCGCGGCGACGTCGGCGGGGTTCTTTTCAGCAGCCAGGCGGGCAGCCGCTTGCGCCAGGTTCAAGAACATTTCGTTCTTGGTCACGAAGTCGGTTTCGCAGTTCACTTCGATCATGGCGCCGGTGTCGCCCGCCACATACGCGGCGATCACGCCTTCGGCCGTCACGCGGCTGGCGGCCTTGCCGGCCTTGGTGCCCAGCTTGACGCGCAACAGCTCTTCCGCTTTGGCCATGTCGCCTTCGGCTTCGGTCAGGGCTTTTTTGCACTCCATCATGGGTGCGTCGGTCTTGGCGCGCAGTTCTGCGACCATGCTTGCGGTGATTGCTGCCATTGGGTTTCTCCGTTGGTTCTGTTCAGTGAGCGGCGCCAGGATCGGCGCCAAAAATCTTGCTTACGAAAAAAGGGGCTTGCGGCCCCTTTTTAGTGCCACGGCATGACGCCCAAGCGCCAGCCCGGCAGGCGGCAACGGGGTCAGGCCGAAGCCTGGCCTTCCTCGACTTCGACGAATTCGTCGTCGCCTTCGGCCTGCACGGCCTTGACCACGTCGTTGACGGCGTTGGCTTTGCCTTCCAGCACGGCGTCGGCCATGCCACGGGCGTACAGCGTCACGGCCTTGGCCGAGTCGTCGTTACCGGGGATGACGTATTCGATACCGTCGGGGTTGTGGTTGGTGTCGACCACGCCGATCAGCGGAATGCCCAGCTTTTGCGCTTCGGACACGGCAATCTTGTGGAAGCCCACGTCGATCACGAAGATCGCATCGGGCAGGATGTTCATGTCCTGAATGCCGCCGATGTCGCGCTCCAGCTTGGCCATTTCGCGCGAGAACATCAGCTGCTCTTTCTTGCTCATGCTTTCCAGGCCGGCTTCCTGTTGCGTCTTCATGTCCTTCAGGCGCTTGATGGACGTCTTGACGGTCTTGAAGTTGGTCAGCATGCCGCCCAGCCAGCGCTGGTCGACATAGGGCATACCGCAGCGGCGGGCTTCTTCAGCCACGATCTCGCGCGCCTGGCGCTTGGTGCCCACAAACAGAATCGTGCCGCGCTTGGCCACCAACTGTTTGGCGACCTTTTGCGCTTCCTGGAACATCGGCAGCGATTTTTCCAGGTTGATGATGTGGATTTTGTTGCGATGGCCGAAAATGAACGGGGCCATCTTCGGGTTCCAGAAGCGCGTTTGGTGACCGAAGTGGACACCGGCTTCCAGCATTTCACGCATGGTGACGGACATAGGAATACCTTCTCAAGGTTGGGTCTAAAAGCCAGCCCGCAGATCGCTTGCGTTGGGCCGAAAATCGGCTCGCAGGCGACACCTCGTGGGGACTGGTTTGCGATTTGTTCTGCTGGGGCGGAAAAACCCGCTTGCAACGACTTGCGTTACATAGCGGCCCCATCCAGCAAAACCCAAGGATTCTAGCACGGCGGCATCTTCGGCCCCGGCGCCCGGGCAGCGGCGCCAAGCAGCTGGCGCGTCGATCACCGACGCCTTTTCGCCCTCCACGCGGCTGTGAACTTACGTATCATTCGCCGGGTCGCGCAGAAGTCCCCTCATCCAGAGGTACGCGCAGTGGTTCTGCAGCCAACTCCTCCCTACCTCTCATGAGAATTGCGATTCTGGGTGCCGGCATCGTCGGCGTGACCACGGCGTTCGAATTGGCGTGCGACGGCCATGAGGTGACCGTGGTCGAGCGCCACGCCAGCGTGGCCGAGGGCGCCAGCTTTGCCAACGCGGGCGTGCTGGCCCCCGGCTATGTCACCCCCTGGGCAGCGCCGGGCATGCCATCCAAGGTGTTGGGGCATCTGCTGGCCAAGCACGCGCCGGTGCGGATCAGCCGGCCGCTGGCTGGCGCCGACATCGCCTGGATGCGCCAGTGGAAGCGCGCCTGCGAAGCCGACACCTACATCGCCAACCGCACCCGCATGCAGCGCCTGGCGTTCTATAGCCGGCACCGGCTGCAGGAAGTGGCCGGGCGCTTGGCCTACGACTTCGACCGCGGCAACGGCTACATGGTGCTGTTGCGCGGCGACAAGGAGCAGCAGATGGCGCAGCCTGGCCTGGCGCTGCTGCGCGAGCTGGGCGTGGCGTTCCA
>JAGOEM010000148.1 GCA_017997715.1 Ottowia sp. | reverse complement strand
GCTGCACGACGCAGAAGAAGGCTTTCTGGGCTTTGACTGCATCTCGCCGCTCAAGGCGGTGCTGGGCGAGATGCAGTCAAAGCCCAGAAAGCCTTCTTCTGCGTCGTGCAGCAGTTCCAGAAGCTCTTCGTCGGGATTCAGTGGGCGGTGTGCGGCAGCGCGTCGCAGCGCAAGCACCAGCAAGGAATGCTGCGCCACCGACAGGGGCAGCGGCCAGGCCGATTCGCCGCCCCAGCGCGCTGTGCGCGACAGGCGCACCGCCAGATCCAGATCCGTCCAGGTGTCTGGATTCGGATGGATCAGATCAAGGTGCGCGCCGGACGGCAGGCGCATCCAGGCGCGGGGAAGCGAGGGGCCGAAGCTCATCCGTTCACAGGGTGGTGGGCCCAACCGCGGGCTGTTTGCGGTCACCAGCCAGACCGATAGGGCGGCGAAGGATTCGCCCCATGTTGGGCCCGGGTGGAAAAGCGCGAGGTCAGGCTTACATGACGGTCTTGGCCGGCGCTGAGGCTTCCAGCTGATCGGCTGTCTGGGTCAATGCCTGTGCCAGCGCGCGCAATTGATCCGGGGAAAAGCCATAGATCGGGCTTTCCGTGGCCTGGTCAGCGCTTTGCCCCGGCTGGGTGTAATACGCCAGACAAACCAAGCCAATTTGATGCGATGCAACTTTGCTGATGCCCCAGCGAACAATGGGGAGAACGGCGGTCTTGTTTTCCATGAGCGAAACGTCTTGTTTGAATGGCTGTAAGTAAGCCGGCCATTGTAGAAGTGCCGCAGCGCGGGGGCGCGTTGCGCTGGTGTCGGGCTGATCCGATCAGAGGCGGGGCGGCGGATTGGATGCGCCCAGTTCCTGCAGCACGCCCAGGGCGTCAGCGCGCACCCGTGCAGCCAGCGCCTGCGACAGCGGCAGGCGGCGCAGCAGCCAGGGGCTGGCGTCCTGCAAATAGGGGTCTGGCAGGGTTTCCGGTACCGCGGGCAGCGACATGTCGAGGTCGACCCGCTGGGAAGTGGGCTCGGAGGACAAGGCGGCGGTGTCCAGGTTCAGGGCCTGTTCAATCCGTGCGGCGGCGACGGCCAGGGGTTCGCCCACCAGGTCCATCTGCATGCGCTCGCGCCGCAGCAGCATCAACGATTTGATGGCGCTGAGCTGCCCCAGCAGTTGGTAGCTGTGCCCCTGCAACTGTTCCAGCCGCGCCACGGGGGGCTGCACGGCGCGGGGTTCCACCAGGGCGCGGGCGCTGGCCTGCACCAGCGCCGACAGGGCGTCAAACACCTCGCGGCGGGCCAGGCGCCATGTCAGATCGGCTTCGGTGTCGATGGTCTGCATCTGCGCAGTGCCCAGCGACTGGCGCGCGTGCTGGCTGAGCGCGCTCAGCACGCGCCGCACCAGGCGTTCCAGCTGGCCGCGCTCCCACGACGGCAGCACGTAGGCAAACGCCCATGCGATGCCCGCGCCCAAAAAGGTATCGCCCACACGCTCTACCGACGCAAACGCAAAGGTGGCGTCGCTGCCCGCATGCAGCAGGTGCGACTGGATCAGGCCCATGACCGATGCCGCAATCGCCGTCAGCACGTAGCGGCGCACGGCAAAGGCGTGCGCCACGCCCTGCGACAGGGTGACGACCAGCAACAGCAGCAGGGTGGGCGGGTGCGTGGCCAGCAAGGCGGTGGCGATCAGGCTGCCGATCACGGTGCCGGCCACGCGCTGGTTGCGCCGTTCCAGCGTCTGCGCCAGGCTGCCGCGCAGCACGACGACGATGGTCAGCAAGATCCAATAAGGGTGCGAACCCCAGGGCAGGATCACCGAAATCACATAGCCGGTGCCCACAGCCAGTGCGGCGCGCACGGCGTGGCGCAGCGCGGGCTGGTGCCAATGCCATACGGTCAAGAACGGCTGCATCGACCATTCGACCGGGCTGACGAACAGGCGCCAGCTGTCGCGCACGACGGCCAGGTCGGGCATGGCTTCGCCACGCGCGAGCAAGGTCAGCTGACGCACCGCGTTGTTCTGGTGTTCGATGCGGAAGCTGACCCCGCGCAACAGGGCGGCGCCTTGTGCGTTGCTGTTGAATTCACCTTCCGAGGCGCTGGCCGCCAGACGCAGCGAGGCCAGCCGGTCGGCATGGTCGGTGGCTACCACGGGATGACGGCGAAGCAGCAGATCGTCGGCCAGGTGCTCGACCTCGCGTGCCATGTGGCGATAGATGTCGGCAATCTCCTGCAAGGCCGGCGCGTGGTCAGCCACTTCACGTACCCGTTCCAGATCCAGTTCGCTGGCCACCAGGTGATCGCGCATTTCCAGCACCACCATCAGCATGCCCGCCAGGCGCTGGCGGGCTGGGGTGTTGGGCGCTTCCAGCACCACGTCGCGCGTGGCCTGCAGCTGATCGGCCAGGGCTGCCTGGCGCTTCAGCAGCTCGCCCAGGCTGGTGACGGGGTTGGCATCGACTTCGCCGGGGCCGGGGGAGCCATCGGCACGCGGCGCCACGCGGCGCGCGTGCGCCCGCAGCAGCGCCGCCACGGCCAGCAGCAGGTCGGCCGTCATCTGTGTGCGAAAGCGGCTGTTTAGCAGCCGGTTGGCCGCCAGGGCATACAGCACATACAAGGCCGCGCCCAGCGCGCAGTAGGCAGAGCGCAGCAGCACCGCGTTGGCCTCGGCCGCTGGGGGTAGGGACATGGCGAAGACGATGGCCAGCATGACGGCCAGGGCGACGGGTATTCCGCGCTTGCCCCAGGCCATACCCAGAAACATGACGAAGGTGGCGCCCACCAGCAAAAAACCCAGCGCGACGACATGGGCGTCCAGCGCCAGTACGGCAGAAAACAGCGGCACCGCAATCAGTGGCGACACCAGAATCTGCGGCAGCTTGGCGCGCCGCGGACTGACCAGATCGGGTACCGACGTGGCGATGGCGCCCACGTTGGCCACAGCGGCCGCGTGCGGCCCCAGCGTCAAGTACACGATGACCGACACCAGCAGCAGGCCCAACGCGCACCCCACGCCGTTCAGTACGTAGTCGCTCAGCACGATGCGCAGTGCACGCCGCTGGCGTTCGCTCAGCCAACGGGCGATGCGGTGGGTTTCAAAGGTAGAGGAGGTGTTCATGGTGCCGGTGTTGGCGGATGGTGGACGGGGCAGGCGTTTCCACCGCACCATCAGGGCCAAAACGTGCCATAGGCAGAACGGCCCCAACCTCCCGTGGCGGGGGGAAAATATTTTCCCACGCCGCTCTATCATGGGCCGCATGAACAAGGCATTCACCCGTGAAGGCGAAGGGGATGATGACGACGATGACATCGCTTTGCCCGCGCTGCCGGCCGGTGGCAAGAACTACATCACCCCCGCAGGCTACGCCCGGCTGCGCGCAGAGCTGCTGACGCTGATCGACGACGAGCGGCCCAAAGTGGTGGAAGCCGTGCACTGGGCGGCCAAGAATGGCGACCGCAGCGAGAACGGCGATTACCTGTATGGCAAGAAACGCCTGCGAGAGATCGACCGGCGCATCCGCTTTCTGACCAAGCGCCTGGAGATCGCCGAGGTGACCGACCCGAGCGCGCACCACGGTGGCGAGCAGGTGTTCTTTGGCGCCACCGTCGCTTACGCCGATGACAGCGGGCAAGAGCGCACCGTGACCATCAAGGGCATCGACGAAGCCGAAAGCGCGCAGGGCGAGGTGAGCTGGGTCAGCCCCATCGCCCGAACCCTGCTGCGCGCCCGCGTGGGCGATGTGCTGCAGCTGCCCACGCCGGCAGGCACGCGCGAGATCGAGGTGGTGGCGGTGGACTATCCGGCGCCGCCAGCAGGTGACTGAGCAGCGCCGCGGCGCAGCAATGCTGCGTTATTTATAGCTGCTTGCGCCCGTCGTTATTGGCGCAGCGGCACGTTTAAACAATAAAACGGCCCGCCATCATTGGCGCGCGGCCCGGCGGTTCAGGCGCTGCCGGCGGGCATGACGCGCGCGGCACGCAGCACCGACTGGGTGCGCTTTAGGTGGCGCAGCACCGTGTCCAGGTGGGTGCGATCGCGCACCATGATGACGAAGCGCAGGTCCAGTGCCTCTTGTGCGCTTTCGTCGGCCATGCCCAGGTGCACGATGTCGGCTTCGGCGCTGGCCAATGCCGAAGCGACGCGCGCCAGCACACCTTTGCCGTTGACGACGGTGACGACGATGCCCGCTTCGAACAGGCGCACGGGTTCGTCGGCCCAGGCGACGGTGATGAAGCGCTCGGCATCCTTGTGCTGCAGGCGGCGAGCCACGGCGCATTCGTCGGTGTGCACCACCAGGCCTTCGCCTCGGCCCAGGTAGCCCAGCACACCGTCGCCCGGCACCGGCCGGCAACAGGTGGCGTACTTGACGGACATGTTCTCCGCCCCGTCCAGAATCACGGCGCCTTGCGACAGGTTTTCGTGCGCGGTGAAGCGCTCCCGCGTCAGCATCAGCGCGTCGGGGCGCACGCCCTCGGCAGCCAGCATCGTCACCAGCCACTTGGCCACCATGCTGGCGCTACGCCTGCCCAGGCCAATGTCGGTCATCATTTCGTCGCGCGAACGGTTGCCGGTGAAACGCAGCAGCTTGTCCCACAGGGGCTTGTCGGCGCTTTCCTGCCCCGGCGGCTGGCCAACGCCTTCGGCGCGCAGGGCTTGCGCCAGCAGCTTTTCACCCAGATCGCGCGATTCGTCCTGCGCCAGGCCCTTCAGGTGGCTGCGGATGCGCGAACGCGCGCGCCCCGTGCGCACAAAACCCAGCCATGCGGGGTTGGGCGTTGAGACGGGCGCGGTGACGATCTCGATGACGTCGCCGTTGGCCAGTTCGCTGCGCAGGGGCACCTGTTCGCCGTTGACCTTGGCGGCCACGGCATGGTCGCCCACATTGCTGTGAATCGCGTAGGCGAAATCGACCACTGTTGCACCCTGCGGCAGGGCCATGATCTGGCCCTTGGGTGTGAAAACATACACCGCGTCGGGCACCAGATCGACCTTGATGTTGTCCCAGAACTCGGTCGCATCGCGGGTTTCGTTCTGGATGTCCAGCAGCGACTGCAACCACTGGGTGCCCAACTCGTCGCCGGCGCCTGGCTCGTCCTGGTTGACCTTGTACAGCCAGTGCGCGGCGACGCCGGCTTCGGCCACCAGGTCCATCGCTTCGGTGCGCAGCTGAAACTCGACGTTGGCACTGGCCGGCCCGACCAGCGTGGTGTGCAAAGACTGGTAGCCATTGACCTTGGGCATGGCGATGTAGTCTTTGAACAGCCCCGGCACCGGCTTGTAGAGCTGGTGCAGCACGCCCATGGCGGTGTAGCAGTCGACCGTGTGCGAGACGATCACGCGCACGCCATACAGGTCGTTGACCTGGGCGAAGGTCAGGTGCTTTTCATCCATCTTGGTGTAGATGGAATAGAGCGTTTTCTCGCGGCCCACGATGCGCGCGTTCAGGCCCGACAGGCCCATTGCGCCCTGCACCTCTTGCTGCACCTTCTGGATAAGGTCACGCCGGCGCTGGCGCGCCTTGTTGATGGCCTTGGCCAGCACGCTGTAGCGCCACGGCTTCAGGTGGCGAAAGGCCAGATCCTGCAGCTCGCGGTAGGTCTGGTTCAGGCCCAGGCGGTGCGCGATGGGTGCGTAGATTTCCAGCGTTTCCGAGCTGATGCGCCCCCATTTGCTGCGCGGCATATCGCCCAGGGTGCGCATGTTGTGGGTGCGGTCGGCCAGCTTGATGAGGATCACGCGGACATCGCGCGCCATCGCCAGCAGCATCTTGCGGAACGATTCGGCCTGGCCTTCCTCGCGCGTGCTGAACTGCAGCTTGTCCAGCTTGGTCAGGCCATCGACCAGTTCGGCCACGGAATGACCAAACTGCTCGATCAGATCGGACTTGGTGACGCCGCAGTCTTCCATGGCGTCGTGCAGCAAGGCGGCCATCAGCGCATGGGCGTCCAGCTTCCATTCGGTGCACTGGGCGGCTACGGCGATCGGGTGGGTGATGTAGGGCTCACCGCTGTGGCGCATCTGGCCCAGGTGCGCGGTGTCGGCAAAGCGATAGGCGCGGCGCACCAACTCGACATCGTCGGGCGCCAGGTAATCCAGCTTGCTTTCAAGCACCGCAAAGCTGGCGGCGGCCGCATTGGCGGCGGCCAGTGGCTGTTCCAGAGGGGGCACGACCGAACTCATAGCCCCCGAATTTAACCCGATAGTGCGCACGCCGCCCGCGTGCACAAAAAAGGGCGCTGCAAGAGCGCCCTTTTATGGGGATATCTGCGGGGGGTCAATCCCCGCGGGCTGGCCTGAATCAGGGCACTTTCTTGAGCATTTCGATGCCCACTTTGCCGGCAGCAATTTCGCGCAGCGCGGTCACGCCGGGCTTGTTGCGGGTTTCGATCTTGGGCGTGTGGCCTTGGCTCAGCATGCGCGCGCGATAAGTGGCCGCCAGCACCAGCTGAAAGCGGTTGGGGATCTGTTCAAGGCAGTCTTCGACGGTGATGCGGGCCATGGCGGTTACAGCGGCGAGGCTGTCAAACAAGGTTGAGGGCTTTGAACGTCTCGGTGCGGGCGCGGCGCTGGGCGGTGTATTTCAGGCGCTGGGCGTGCACGATGGCTTTCAGGTCGAAAAGCGCACGTTCAAATATCTCGTTGATTATAACGAAGTCGAAGTTTTCGGCCTGTGCCAGCTCTTCGCTGGCGTTGTGCAGGCGCAGCTCGATCACGTCGGGTGCGTCTTCGCCGCGGCGTATCAGGCGTGCGCGCAATTCCTCCAGGCTGGGCGGCAGCACAAAGACCAGGATGGCGTCGGGAAACAGCTGCTTGATCTGCAGCGCGCCTTGCCAATCGATCTCTAGCACCACGTCGCCGCCGCTGCCGATCCGCTGTTCGATTGCCCGGCGCGAAGTGCCGTAGCGGTTGCCGTGCACCAGCGCCCACTCCAGGAAATCGCTGCGCGCCACCATGCCGTCGAACGCATCGTTGCCGATGAAGAAGTACTCGCGCCCGTCCTTTTCCTGGCCGCGCGGGGCGCGCGTGGTGTGCGAAACCGAGGGCTGAACGCCCGAATCGACTTCCATCAAAGCCTTGACCAGGCTGGATTTTCCAGTGCCGCTGGGGGCGGCAACCACAAAGAGATTTCCGGGGTAGTCCATGTCAGGCGGGCGCAGGCTGCTATAGGAACGGGAGTAAACGCGAGCGGTGATTTTAACGGCCTGCGGCGCGACGCTGTCAGCGCGGGCGGCTGGCCGGTCTGGGGCAGCGCCCGTGTTGGCGGGTGACGCGCTGCGGCGCCAGCACGCACTCAACCGCGCTGAAAGGCGAGCAGCAGGTTGTTTGCCGGCAGCGCCGCGCGGTGCACCGGCGCAAGCCCTGCGCTGCGCGCTTCGCTTTCCACCGCGTCGCGATGGCGCAAACCCCATTCGGGGTTGCGGCTGCGCAGATCGGCATCGAAAGCCAGATTGCTGGGCGCGGTTGGCACACCCGATTCGACATACGGGCCATAGGTGACCAGCCAGCCGCCTGGACGCAGGTGGCGCGCGGCCCCGTGCATCAGCGCAGGCGTGCAGGCCCAGGGCGCGATGTGCAGCAGGTTGGCGCAGTACACCAGGTCAAAAGCGGCGTCGGGCGCCTGGCCGAATGGCGGGCCGTCGCTGGGCCAGGGGGCGCGAAGCACGTCCAGCCGGCGCGGCGCGGCCACGTTGGCCAAGCCCTGTGTGCGGGCGGTGATGGCGCTGAACAGCGTGTCGGTCACATCGCTGGGTTGCCAGTGCCAGCCGGGCAGGGCGGCGGCGAAGTGGGCGACATGCTGGCCCGTGCCACTGGCGATCTCCAGCGCGCGGCCTTGGTCGCCGATCAGCGCGCGCAGCGCGGCCAGGATCGGCGCACGGTTGCGCTCGCAAGCGAGGCTGTAGGGCAGGTCGGCGGCGGGCATCGAGATTTTTTAGTGAAATTGGCGTTTAGCGCAATAACTACGGGCGTAACCAGCTATCAATTAAGTAGTAACGGGGTGGCAAGAGCCCGATGCCAGGTGGGCCGAAAGTGAGCCATCTGAACGAAATCGACTGACACACGCCATGCAATGAGGTGGTTGTGGTGCCAGGTGGCACAGCGATAGGCCGCCTGAGGGGGCGGCAGGCCGCACATTGCATTGGGCAGTGCGTTCGTCTCGTGCAGGCGCTTTCCACCCCATGCCCCTGCGGGCGCAGGTTCATGCCGCAGGTGCCGGTGTGGGCGAAGCGGTGCCGGTGGACCCGCGCACATCCGCAACGATGTCCAGTGCGCGCAGGCGCAGCGCCGGGTCGTACACGTCGCAGGTGAACATCATTTCGTCGCAACCGGTTTGCTCTGCCAGGGCCTGCAGGCCTTGGCGCACGGTGTCGGGCGAACCGATGACGGCGCAGGCCAGGAAGTCGGAGATGGCGGCTTTTTCCTGCGCGCTGAGCTGGCTGTAGAAGTCTTCTTGCGGCGGCATCAGCAGCCCGCGCGTGCCGCGCAGAATGCCCAGCACGCGCTGGAAGATGCTGGAGCCCAAAAACTGCGCTTCTTCGTCGGTAGGGGCGGCGATCAGCGGCACGCCGATCATCACGTAGGGTTTGGCCAGGGTGGGCGAAGGCTTGAACTGGCGGCGGTAGATGTCCAGGGCCTGCAACAGCATGGCCGGCGCAAAGTGCGAGGCAAAGGCGTAGGGCAGACCCCGCTCGGCTGCCAACTGGGCCGAGAACAGGCTGGAGCCCAGCAGCCAGATGGGCACATGCGTGCCCGCGCCGGGGGTGGCGATCAGCTTCTGGCCCGGTTTGGGGTCGCCCAGCAGGTGTTCCAGTGCGCTGACCTCGCGCGGGAAGTCGTCCACCGTTTCGACCCGGTCGCGGCGCAATGCGCGCATGGTCATCGGGTCGGTGCCCGGTGCGCGGCCCAGGCCCAGGTCGATGCGGCCGGGGTACAGCTCGGCCAGGGTGCCAAAGGCTTCGGCAATCACCAGCGGCGGGTGGTTGGGCAACATCACGCCGCCAGAACCCACGCGGATGCGCTGGGTGCCGCCCGCGATGTGGCCAATCAGCACGGCCGTGGCCGACGATGCGATCGACGCCATGTTGTGGTGTTCGGCCAGCCAATAGCGGGTGAAGCCCAGGCGTTCGGCGTGCTGCGCGGTCTGCAGCGACACGGCCAGCGCATCGGCCACCGTGCGGCCTTCGCG
>JAGOEM010000315.1:865-2869 GCA_017997715.1 Ottowia sp. | reverse complement strand
CCGTAACCCCATAACCCCAACCCCGCCACCCCATCACCCCACCGCGTCTTCGCGCGCCCAGCCGCGGGCGCGTTCCACGGCTTCGCGCCAGCGCGCCATGCGGGCGCGGCGGGCGGATTCGGGCAGGCGGGGTTCAAAACGGCGGTCGGCGGCCCATTGCGCGGCAATCTCGGCGCCGCCCGACCACACGCCCACGCCCAGCCCCGCCAGGCAGGCGGCGCCCAGGGCGGTGGTTTCGGTGACCTGCGGGCGCACCACGGGCACGCCCAGCAAATCGGCCTGCATCTGCATCAACAAATCGTTGCGGCTGGCGCCGCCGTCGACGCGCAGCTCGGTCAGTGGCAGGCCGGCGTCGCGGCTCATGGCGCCAAACATGTCGGCCGACTGCAGGGCGATGGCCTCCAGCGCGGCGCGGGCGATGTGGGCGCGCGTGGTGCCGCGCGTCAGCCCGACCAGCGTGCCGCGCGCGCGGCCGTCCCAGTCGGGCGCGCCCAGGCCGGCAAAGGCGGGCACCAGGTACACGTCGCCCGTGTCGGGCACGCTGGCGGCCAGGGCTTCAACTTCGGCGGCGCTTTGGATCAGCTGCAGGCCGTCGCGCAGCCATTGCACGGTGGCGCCGGCCATGAAGACCGAGCCTTCCAGGCAGTACGCGGTGCGCGGGCCCAGCGCCTGCTCGGGCCCCTGCCAGCCCACGGTGGCCAGCAGGCGGTTGCGGCTGGCAACGGGCGCGTTGCCGGTGTTCATCAGCATGAAGCAGCCGGTGCCATAGGTGTTTTTGGCCATGCCGGGCGCAAAGCAGGCCTGGCCAAAGGTGGCGGCCTGCTGGTCGCCCGCCACGCCGGCAATGGGAATGTGCGCGCCCAGCAGGCTGGCGGCCGATTCGCCCAGCACGCCGCTGGACGGCACGATGCGCGGCAGCACCGCGCGCGGTATGCCAAACAGCGCCAGCAGCTCGTCGTCCCAATCCAGCGTGTGGATGTTCATCAGCATGGTGCGGGCGGCGTTGCTGGGGTCGGTCACGTGCAGGCCGCCTTGCGGGCCGCCGGTCAGCTGGTAGATCAGCCAGCTGTCTATGGTGCCAAAGGCCAGTTCGCCGCGCTCGGCCCGGGCGCGGGCGCCGGGCACCTGGTCCAGCAGCCATTCCAGCTTGGTGGCGGAAAAGTACGAATCCAGCACCAACCCGGTCTTGCGCTGGATCAGCCCCGCCTTGGCGGCGCGGCGCAGCCGTTCGCAGCGGGCGGTGGTGCGGCGGTCTTGCCAGACGATGGCCGGCGCCACCGGCTGGCCCGTGGCGCGGTCCCACAGCACCGTGGTTTCGCGCTGGTTGGTGATGCCGATTGCTGCTATTTTCATAGCTGCCTGCGCAGGCCCATCGGGCGCTGAGGCAAGCTTTTTCACACATTCCTGCGCCACCGCCAGCTGCGTGGCCCAGATCTCGGCGGCGTCGTGCTCTACCCAGCCGGGCTGCGGAAAGTGCTGCGCAAATTCGCGCTGCGCCTGCACCACCACGCGGCCCGCGCGGTCGAACACGATGGCGCGGCTGCTGGTGGTGCCTTGGTCCAGTGCTAACAGATAGGTCATGGTGCAGCTACTGTAGTGCCCCTGCCCGCCAGACGATAGGGCCAACCCCGGTGCCGCCACCGCCCAGACCACGTAGACTGCGGCCCGATGCAGCAGCGCCACGAACCAGATCTTTCACCAAAGTGCCACCCCCTCGGCGGGCAGCGCAGCCCGCGCAGCGGGCAAGCGTGGGGGCACGTTCCACCGCAGGGCCGCCCCGAGGGGGAACGCGGCCCCCTCGGGGGGCAGCGCAGCCCGCGCAGCGGGCAAGCGTGGGGGCACGTTTCACCGCAGGGCCGCCCCAAGGGGGAACGCAACCCCCTCGGGGGGCAGCGCAGCCCGCGCAGCGGGCAAGCGTGGGGGCACGTTTCACCGCAGGGCCGCCCCAAGGGGGAACGCAACCCCCTCGGGGGGCAGCGCAGCCCGCGCAGCGGGCAAGCGTGG
>JAGOEM010000315.1:0-765 GCA_017997715.1 Ottowia sp. | reverse complement strand
GGGCACGTTTCACCGCAGGGCCGCCCCAAGGGGGAACGCAACCCCCTCGGGGGGCGGCGCAGCCCGCGCAGCGGGCAAGCGTGGGGGCACGTTTCACCGCAGGGCCGCCCCTGCGCAGAAGGCCGCTCCTTTGAACGCCCTGCGCAACACCTTCAGCGCGGCAACTTGGGAGCTTTTTCTTGACCAGCCGCCGCGCCCTGTTGGGCGCCCTGGCCGGCGGGGCGGCGCTGGGGGCGGGCCTGATCGCCAGCGGGGGCCGCGCCTTTGGCCGCCCGGCCGGGGTGCCGGAGCTGCGGCTGTTGGCGCACGCCAGCCTGCCGGCCACGGTGCAGTTCAAGGGCGCGCCGGTGGGCGGCCTGTCGGGGCTGGCGTTCGATGCGGCCAGCAACCTCTGGTACGCCCTGTCGGACGACCGCGGCCGCTTTGGCCCGGTGCGCTGCTACGTGCTGCGGCTGCCGCCGCCGGTGCACGGCCAGCCGCTGACGCCCGAGTGGGTCGACACCATTTTGCTGCGCGGCCCGGGCGGCAAAGCCTTCACCACCAACGATGTGGACCCGGAAGCCCTGGCCCTGCGGCGCAACCCGGTCACCGGCGAACTGACGCTGCTGTGGGCCGACGAGGGCAACATCCGCACCCGCGTGCCGCCCGCGCTGTACGAATCCGCGCTGGATGGCCGCCTGCTGCGCGAACTGACGCTGCCGGCGCACCTGCGCGACATTGGCCGCAGCAACCGTGGCCCGCCCAACAACGAAACCCTGGAAGGCC
>JAGOEM010000147.1 GCA_017997715.1 Ottowia sp. | reverse complement strand
TCGGTGTCAGACAGTGACAGCGACTGCATGGTTTCCACAAAGCCGGCCAGCACCGTCAGCGGGGTGCGAATCTCATGGGGCACGTTGGCCACGAAATCCCGCCGCATGGCTTCGGCCTGCGACAGCGCCGTGATGTCCATCGACAGCAGCAGCTTGTGGTCGTCGCCGTAGGGGTGAATCTGCACCGACAGCTTGACCGGGCGCGCGGGGGAATCTTCGCGCCCCCGGATACGCACATCGCGCTGATAGGCCTGGCCCGCGTAGTAAGCCGTAAAGGCCGGTTCACGCACCAGGTTGCCGATGTGCTGAAGCAGGTCGCGCTGCGGCACAAAGCCGAAGTGCGCCGACGCCATGTCGTTGAACCATTCGATCCGGCCATCCGGCGCCAGCACCACCACGCCATTGGGCGACGCCTGAATGGCCGCCAGAAAGGCCTGCAGGCGCTGGTCGCTCGCGCGGGCGGCATCCTGCTCGACGCGCAGCGCGCGCGCCGTTCGGTAGGCCGCCTCGCCCCACTGCCCGCGCAAGGTGCGCGGCGCACTGGTCGCAGGCATGCGGATCCAGCTCAAAAAGCGCTTGCCGCGCGAATACTGCAGCGCCGCGGTCGCCAGCCCCGCCACCGCAACGCCCACGACAACACCTGGCCAGGACTGCAACCACCAGCCCACCAGACCCGCAACCAACTGCAGGAAGAAAACAAACGCCAATTGAGCCATCGCTATCCGCGAGCGGAAAACCCCATCCGAAAACTCAGGATAACCCGCTGGTCGTGGTGACAGCAGACAAGGCCAGGGGCCTTGCCGTCAGGCGGTAGCCCGCGCCACGCACCGTTTCAATCAGAACGCCCGCCGTGCCCAAGGCCTCGCGCAGGCGCTTGACGTGCACGTCCACCGTTCGCTCTTCAATGAACACGTGGTCGCCCCACACCTTGTCCAGCAGCTGCCCGCGGCTGTGCACGCGCTCAGAGTTCTGCATGAAGTAATGCAACAGCTTGAATTCGGTCGGCCCCATCTTCAGCGGAACCTCCTCGAAGGTCACGCGATGGGTCGACGCATCCAGCACCAGGGCACCGATCGCGACCACGCCGCCCGCCATTTCTGGCGATCTGCGCCGCAGCACCGCACGGATGCGGGCCAGCATTTCCTTGGTGGAAAAAGGCTTGATGATGTAGTCGTCAGCACCTGCATCAAGCCCCGCAACGCGGTCAGATTCATCGCCGCGCGCCGTCAGCATAAGGATCGGCACGGACTTGGTCCGTGCGTCCTTGCGCCACTTCTTTGCCAGCGCCAGTCCGCTTTCGCCCGGCAGCATCCAGTCCAGCAGGATCACGTCGGGCAGCTGGTCGTCCAGCTCGCGCTGCGCCGTCTCGCTGTCCATCGCCCACGTGGGCTGAAAGCCGTTGTGGCGCAGGTTGACCGCGATCAGTTCGGCTATGGGCGCTTCGTCTTCGACGATCAACACCCTCGGCATCGTTCTCATCGTGACAGCGACTCCAGTTCCTCCATCGTCCCGTGGCGCACGTCGGCACCCATGACGATGTAGATGATGAACTCTGCAATGTTCTTCGCGTGGTCGCCAATCCGCTCGATCGCCTTGGCCAGCGTCAACAGATCCAGGCTGGCAGAAATGGTGCGCGGGTCTTCCATCATGTAGGTGATCAGCTTGCGCACGAAGCCGTCGAACTCGCGGTCCAGCGCCGCATCGCCCTTGATGATCGACACCGCGTCTTCGGCGCTCAGGCGCGCAAAAGCGTCCAGCGCCCGGCGCAGCTGATTGGCCGCAATATCAGCCGCAATGCGCAGTTCGCCCGATGGCAGCATCCGCGCCTTGCCCGATTCCACGATCCGCTTGACCATGCGCGCAATCTTTGCCGCCTCGTCGCCCACCCGCTCCAGATTCGCGTTGGTCTTGGAGATGGCCAGCAGCAAGCGCAGATCGATCGCCGTGGGCTGCCTGCGGGCAATGATGTTGGAAAGCTCGCGGTCGATCTCCAGCTCCAGCGCGTTCACGCGCTGCTCGGTCTCCTGCACCTGGTCCGCGACTTCCTCGCTGAATTCCGACAGCGCATACATGGCCTGCCGGATCTGCATTTCGACCATGCCGCCCAGTTCCAGAACGTGGGCGGACACCTGGTTGAGTTCGTTGTCGAACTGAGTTGAAAGGTGTTTGTCCTGCATTTGCGTATGTCTCCTTAGCCGAATCGCCCGGTGATGTAGTCTTCGGTTTCTTTGCGCTTGGGCTTGAAGAACAGCTCTTCGGTGGCGCCAAACTCGATCAGCTCGCCCAGGTACATATAGGCGGTGTAGTCCGACACGCGCGCAGCCTGCTGCATGTTGTGCGTCACGATCGCGATCGTGTATTCACGCTTCAGCTCGTGCACCAATTCCTCGACCTTGCCGGTGGAAATCGGGTCCAGCGCAGAGGTTGGCTCATCCAGCAGCAGGATGGACGGCTTGACCGCCACGCTGCGGGCAATGCACAGGCGCTGCTGCTGGCCGCCGGACAGCGACAGGCCGCTTTGGCCCAGCTTGTCCTTGACCTCGCCCCACAGCGCAGCCTTGCTCAGCGCCCACTCCACGCGCTCGTCCATGTCTGCGCGATTGAGGTTTTCATACAGACGCACGCCAAACGCGATGTTTTCGTAGATCGTCATCGGGAACGGCGTTGGTTTTTGAAACACCATACCGATGCTGGCGCGCAGCAGATTGACGTCTTCCTGCGGGTGCAGCAGGTTGCGGTCTTCAAAGATGATCTCGCCAGTGGCGCGCTGCCCTGGGTACAGGCTGTACATGCGGTTCAGCGTGCGTAGCAGCGTCGATTTGCCGCAGCCCGACGGGCCGATGAAGGCGGTGGCCTTGCGCTCGGGGATCGTCAGGTTGATCTTCTTCAGGCCCTGGAATCCATTGCCGTAGAAGAAGTCCAGGTTGCGCACCGCCAGCGCCACGCGCTCGCTTTCAATGCCGCCAACGTTGCCACGGGACTGGACTTGGGGAACAGGGGTAGCGATATCCATTTATTTACTCTCGATGTAGGTGCATGGTGCCGGTCTAGCGCTGGGCGCTCAGTGCCCGGCCGCCTTCTCGCGGAAGAACACACGCGCCGCAACGTTGATCAGCAGAACCGTCAGCGTGATCAGCAGCGCACCGCCCCAGGCCAGTCGGATCCAGTTGTCGTACGGGCTCATGGCGAACTGGAAGATCACCACGGGCAAATTCGCCATGGGTTGATCCATGTTGGCGCTGAAGAACTGGTTGTTCAGCGCAGTGAACAGCAGCGGTGCCGTCTCGCCGCTGACGCGGGCCATGGCCAGCAGCAGGCCGGTCATCACACCGCTTTTCGCCGCACGCAAGGTGATCATCAAAGACACCTTCCAGCGTGGCGCGCCCAATGCGGCGGCGGCTTCCCGCAGGCTGCCAGGCACCAGGCGCAGCATGTTCTCGGTCGTTCGCACGACCACCGGGATGGCGATCAGCGACAGCGCCAGGCTGCCTGCAAAGCCTGAGAAGTGCCCCATTGGCGCAACCAGAATCGCGTAGACGAACAAGCCCAGCACGATCGACGGCGCGGACAACATGATGTCGGTCACAAAGCGCGTGAACTCGGCCACCTTGCTGCCGTCACCGTATTCGGCGAGGTAGATGCCAGCCAGGATCCCGATGGGGGTGGAGACAATGACCGTCAGGCCCAGCATCATCAGGCTGCCGACGATGGCGTTGCGCAGACCACCGCCTTCGGAGCCTGGGGCGGGCGTGTCCTTGATGAACATGTTCAGATCAACGGCGCCCAGCCCTTTGCTGAGCAGCACGAACAGGATCCAGAGCAACACGATCAAACCCAGGACCATCGCGGTCATGGACATGGTCAGGCCGACGGCATTGGCCAGGCGGCGTTTTTTGTAGAGCGCGGTTTCAGCTTGCATAGGTGCAAATTTCGGTAGTGAAGCGTCAGCCGGCTGCCGCTCAGGTGCCTTTGGCGCGCTCTGCGCGAATGATCATCAGCTTGGCCAGCGCCAGCACCACAAAGGTGATGACGAACAGCAGGAAGCCGAGGGCGAACAGCGCGTTCAGATGCAGATCGGCCGCTTCGCCAAATTCGTTGGCCAGGGTGGACGCGATCGAGGTGCCCGGCGAGAACAGCGAACTGGGCAAGCGGTTGGCGTTGCCGATCACGAAGGTCACCGCCATCGTTTCGCCCAGCGCGCGCCCCAGACCCAGCATGACGCCGCCGATCACACCCTTTTGCGTGTACGGCAGTACCACCTTGCGAACGACTTCCCAGGTGGTGCAACCCAGGCCGTAGGCGGACTCGCGCAGGATCGAGGGAACGATCTCGAACACGTCGCGCATCACGGCGGCGATGTACGGCAGGATCATGAAGGCCAGCACAATGCCGGCGGCCAGAATGCCCATGCCGTTGACGGCGCCGCCGAACAGCCCGCCAACCACGGGCATGCCGCCCAGCAGCTGCTGCAGTGGCGTCTGAAGGTAGTCCGCGAAGATCGGCGCGAACACGAACAAACCGAACATGCCATAGATGATCGACGGCACAGCCGCCAGCAGCTCGATGGCGGTACCCAGGGGGCGGCGCAACCAGACCGGGCAGTTTTCCGTCAGGAACAAGGCAATGCCGAAGGCCAGTGGTACCGCAATCAGCAGCGCGATACCTGCGCTGAGCACGGTGCCCACGATGGCAATGGCGGCACCAAATTCCTCGTTGACGACGTCCCATTCGACCCGCCAGATGAACTGCACGCCAAACTTCTGGAACACCGGCCACGCGTTGATGAACAGCGAGACGATGATGCCCACCAGCGCTGCCAGCACCAAGAGCGAGAAGAGTTGGGTACCCCTGTGGAACACCATGTCCTGCACGCGCTGGCGGCGTGCGACGTTCGCGCGCTCGGCGGACAGCTGCGTGGCGGCTTGGAGGGGTGGCTGATGCGCGTTATTGAGCGTTGACATTCCCGCACTCATGGGTTTCCTCTGACAGATCGAATTATGTTCGTGTCGCAGTTTCGAAGGCGCGCCCGCTCACCTGGAAGGCGGCGGGCGCTGCGCATGCGAAAGGGCGATTACTTGTTCTTGATCTGCGACCAGACCTTGCTGCGGATCTCGTTGGTCAGCGTGTCGGGCAGGCCCACGTAGTCCAGATCGCTGGCCATGGTCTTGCCATTCTTGAAGGCCCAGTCAAAGAACTTCAGCACTTCGGCAGACTGCGCCTTGTCAGCGGGCTCTTTGTACATCAGCACAAAAGAGGCGGTCGAGATAGGCCAGGAGTTGTCACCCTTGGCGTTCACCATCGACACGCCCATGCCTGGGGCGCCGAACCAATCCACACCGCCGGCGGCGGCGGCGAACGAGGAGTCGTCCGGGTTCACGTACTTGCCGGCCTGGTTCTGCACCTGCATGTGGATCAGGTTGTTCTTCTTGGCGTAAGCGTATTCAACGTAGCCGATCGAGCCCTTGATACGGCCCACGTTAGCGGCCACGCCTTCGTTGCCCTTGCCACCCAGCGAAGTCGCTGCGGGCCATTTCACGGCATTGCCCTTGCCCACTTTGTCGGCCCAGTCCTTGCTGACGGTGGTCAGGTAGTCGGTCCAGTTGAAGGTGGTGCCCGAACCGTCGGCGCGGTGCACCACGGTGATGGCCTGGTCAGGCAGCTTTTTGCCGGGGTTCAGTGCGGCGAACTTCGGATCGTTCCACTTGGAAATGCTGCCAAGGAACATCTCGGCCAACACCGGGCCGTTCACGCGCAACTCACCTGGCTTGAAACCGTCCAGGTTCAGCACTGGCACCGTGCCGCCGATGATCGCGGGGAACTGCACCATGCCGTCCTTGTCCAGATCTTCGCCCTTCACGGGCGCATCGCTGGCGCCGAAGGCAACCGTCTTGGCGCGAATCTGGCGCACACCACCGGACGAACCGATGGATTGGTAGTTCAGGCCCACGCCGGTGGCGGCTTTGTAGCCTTCAGCCCATTTGGCGTAGATGGGGTACGGAAAGCTGGCGCCAGCGCCCGTGATGTCTGCGGCGAAGGCGGTGGTGCTGACGACAGCGCCCAGGGCGGTGACAGCCAGTGCTTTCAGGAAAGTGCGTTTCATGGAAATAAACCCTTGATTGGTTGGATTCAACAGAACGGACTGTATGAACTCAATGTGACATTCGTGTGACGTCATATCCATTTCCGACGGTTACAGCCATTGGCACCCCCGCTTCGCACCAAAAAAGCGCAGGCCGATAAGCCACAATCGGCGCCCATGGCACACAGTGGCCGCTTTCTCGATAGATCCATGCACACAGGCAACCGACTTGCCACCGTAGACCTCGGCTCGAACAGTTTTCGCCTTGAGATTGGCCGGCTGGAGCTGGGCCAGATCCAGCGGATGGAGTACCACAAAGAAACCGTGCGTCAGGGCAACGGCCTGGACGCCGACCGCCGCCTGTCGCAGGACGCCATGCAGCGCGGCTGGAATTGCCTGGCCCGCTTTGCCGAGCGCCTGGCCGGTTTCAAGCCGCACCAGGTGCGCGCCGTGGCCACGCAGACCCTGCGTGAGGCCCGCAACCGCGAGGAATTCCTCAGCGTGGCGCAGCAGGTGCTGGGCTTTCCGATCGACGTTATATCGGGGCGCGAGGAAGCGCGGCTGATCTACCAAGGCGTTGCGCACCTGCTGCCGCAGTCGGACGAACGCCGCCTGGTGGTCGATATCGGCGGGCGCTCCACCGAGATGATCATCGGCCAGGGCTACACCGCTACCACCACCGAGTCCTACCGCGTGGGCAGCGTGGCCTGGTCAATGCGCCACTTCCCTGACGGGGTTTTGTCGGCGCGGCATTTCGACCACGCAGAGATTGCCGCCAAGGCCGTGCTGGACGAAGCGCTGCACACCCACCAGCGTTCGCAATGGGACATCGCCTACGGCTCGTCCGGTACGGTGGGCGCGGTTGCCAGCACCTTGTTTCTGGCCGGGCAGGCGCCGGCTGAAGGCGTGATCACGCGGGAAGGCCTGCATTGGTT
Source organism: Ottowia sp. (assembly GCA_017997715.1). Classification (GTDB taxonomy): domain Bacteria; phylum Pseudomonadota; class Gammaproteobacteria; order Burkholderiales; family Burkholderiaceae_C; genus Ottowia. The sequence goes on along the minus strand of JAGOEM010000147.1, from coordinate 2,232 downwards.
GCGCGACCGCCTCATCAAGACCCGGCGCTCCGACGCCATCCGGCTGGAAGGCATCAAGGAAGAACGCCGCCCCGTGATTGCCGGTGGCCTGGCGGTGTTGCTGGCGGTGTTTGACCTGCTGGCGATCGAAACCATGCAGCACGCGCACGGCGCGCTGCGGCATGGCGCCTTGTTCGACATGCTTGACCGCGAGCACGACCAGACCGATGTGCGGTCCAGCTCGGTCGAGCGGCTGGCCGCCAAATTCAGCGCCGACCCGCAGCAGGCCGAGCGCGTGGCGCGCACCGCGCAACACCTGCTGCAGCAACTGCTGCCGTCACTGAAACCCGCCAAGCGCGCCGTGCTGGAGCGTGAACTGGCCTGGGTAGCACGCCTGCATGAGATTGGCGCCCGCATCTCGCACGCCGATTACCACAAGCACGGCGCCTACATCCTGGACAACGCCGACGTGCCTGGCTTTGCCATGCACGAGCTGCACAAGCTGAGCCAGCTGGTGCTGGGCCACCGGGGCAAGTTGCGCAAGCTGGAACTGCAGTTTGACGACCGCCTGTTCATGGCGCAGCTGGCCGCGCTGCGCCTGGCCGTGCTGCTGAGCCACGCCCGTCAGGCGCCGGCTTTCGAAGCGCTGCAGGCCGCCACCGACGCCGAGCCCCAACACGGCTTCAGCGTAACGGTGCCAGCCGGCTGGGCCAAGGCGTGGCCACAGTCGGCCCATCTGCTGGCAGAGGAAGTGCTGGCGTGGCAGCGCACGCCATGGGGCTTGCGCGTGACCGGCCTGGACGCCTGATGCAGCGCGGCGGCCGAAGCCGCCAAACCCAATAAGCCGACGACCTGGTTTTATGACCAAATAGGCCTTTAGCGCCCGACCACAGGGCGCTAGCAGCTACAACTATTGTAGCGTCATAAGGTCACACAAGATACAGCGATTCCAGGCGTCGGCGCTCTGCCTGGCCCACGTTCAGCTGTTGCGCCAGGTAGCTGGGCATGCCACCAAAGTCCTGGTCGACGGCGTGCAGCGCGGCATCCATAAAGCTGGCCTGCACGCGCCACAGCACTTCCAGCACCTCGCGCGGGGTGCGGCTTTCGTCCAGCACGGGCATGCGGTACAGCTCGTTGGTCAACAGGTAGTCCTGCATCATCACGTCGCGAGGCACCCCCAGCGCTTCCAGCAGCAAGGCCGCCGCAAAACCCGTGCGGTCTTTGCCCGCCGTGCAGTGAAAAACCAGGGGCTCATCGCTGCTCAGCAGATGCTGGAACAGCGTGGCAAAGCGTTCGGCATTGTCATGAACGAAGGCACGGTAGGTGTGCCGCATCAGCTCCACCGCGATCTCGGGCGTGACCTGCTCGCCGGCTTCCAGCAGGTCCTTCAAACGCTGCACCACGGTGGGCTCGATCGGCAAGGGGTATTGCGTTACGCCGGGCAGGTCGTACGACACCGCCGCGCGCTCGGCCGCACCCCGCAGGTCAAACGCGCGCGTGACGCCCAGCGCCCCAAAGGCGGCCAGGTCGTCGGGTGTCAATGCCGCCAGGTGGTCGGACCGAAACAGCTTGCGCCAGCGCACATGACGACCGCCTTCGCCCTGGTAGCCGCCCAGGTCGCGGAAATTGCTGGCGCCGGACAGGCTGAGAGAGCGATCGAACAAGGCAGGCATGGGCGGTGATCCGATAGAGATGGGTTGACCCAGCCTATTGTCAGCCACGCTTGTGACGCGCCCGCGCGGCGTGCTTTCGCCGCCTGCCGGTGCGGTGGGCGGCTACGCGGCGGGCAGCTCGACCCGCACCACCAGCCCGGGCGCGCCGTCCTCAAACTGCACCCGGCCACCATGCGCCTGGGCCACCAGGCGCACCAGGTACAGGCCCAGGCCCACACCGCCGCTGGCGCGCTGGCGGGCGCTGTCGGGCCGGTAGAAGGCTTCGGCCAGGTGCTGCCGCTGCGCCTCTGGCACGCCTGGGCCATGGTCGCGCAGGGTGATGGTGACCGCATCAGGGTTTTGGCGCGACAGCCTCAGCTCTGGCGCAGGGGCGTCCGCAGGGGTGTGGCGCCAGGCGTTGTCCAGAATGTTGCGCAGCAACAGCCGGCAGCGCGAGGTGTCAACGGCCACGGTGGCTGGAAAGCCGGGGTCCACCACCAGCACGGTCTGCACGACGCGCGGCTGGGTCTTGGCCAGTTGCGCCAGCACTTCGCGCGCCAACGCCGGCAGGTCGGTCGGCTCGCGCAGCAGGGCGGCGTGG
>JAGOEM010000146.1 GCA_017997715.1 Ottowia sp. | reverse complement strand
GATCGCCAGGGTGGAGCCCAGCGTGTAGTACAGCGCCCCGCCGGTCACCGCAGGCTGGCCAAAGCCCAGCGCCGCCAGCAGCGTGCCCGAAGACAGGATCACGCAAAACGACGCCATGCGCCCCAGATGCTGCGTGGCGATGATGCCGATGGCCCCGAACGCCAGCGTGATCAGGCCCAGGGCAATCAGCGCCGGGCTGCCAAACAGCGCCGACACGCCCGCATCCTGCGGGAACAGCAGGGTCCATATGCGCAAGATGGCGTAAAGGCCCAGCTTGGTCATGATGGCGAACAGCGCCGACACCGGCGCGCTGGCGCTGGCGTAGGTGGAAGGCAGCCAGAAGTTGAGCGGCCAGGCCGCCGCCTTGATCAGGAAGGCGATCACCAGAATGGCTGCGCCGGCGTGAAGCAGGCCGCGGTCGTCCTCTGGAATGGCGGGCACCATGATGGCCATGTCCGCCATGTTGAGCGTGCCCGTCACCCCGTACAGGATGGCCACGCCAATCAGGAACAGCGACGACGCCATCAGGTTCATGGCGATGTAGTGCAGACCCGAGCGCACGCGCGCCCAGCCGGAACCGTGCAGCAGCAGGCCATACGACGCCGTCAGCATGATCTCGAAGAAGACGAACAGGTTGAACAGGTCGGCCGTCAGAAAGGCGCCGCACAGGCCCATCAGCTGCAGCTGAAACAGCGGGTGAAAGTGCACCCCGGCCTTGTGCCAGCGCGCGCAGGCGTACAGCACCGCCGTCAGGCCCAGCACGCTGGTCAGCAGCAGCATCATGGCCGACAGGCGGTCCACCACCAGCACGATGCCGTAGGGCACGGGCCAGTTCGATGGCAGGTACACCCCCACCGCCTGGGGCGCCCCCATGTGCTGCACCCAATACACCAGCGCGATCGCGATGACCACGCCCAGCACGCAGGAAGCGACGTTGACCACGGCCTTGAGCGGGCGCCGCTTGTCGCCCAGCAACAGCATGACGGCCGCCGTGGCCATCGGCAACAGGATCGGCGCGACGATCAGGTGCGGCATCAACCGTTCGATCAGTTGGGCAAACGTCATGTGCGTGCCTGCTTCGGGTCGGTCGACAGAATGGCTTCGGTGCCATCGTCAGGTCCTTCGCCGTCCACGTGGTCGGTGCCCGACAGCCCGCGCGACGCCAGCAGCATCACCAGAAACAGCGCCGACGTGGCAAACCCGATGACGATGGCCGTCAGCACCAGTGCCTGGGGCAGCGGATCGGTGTAGTTGACCAGGTTGGGCGCCAGGCCGGGCTGGACGATGGGTTCGCGGTCGATGGACAGGCTGCCCATCGCGAAGATGAACAGGTTGACCGCATACGACAGCAGGGTCAGTCCCATCAACACCTGAAAAGTGCGGGGCCGCAGCACCAGCCAGACACCCGATCCGCCCAGCACGCCGATGGCGATGGCGATGATGGTTTCCATCAGTCCACCTCCCTCGGACCGGTGCTGGCCGTCACGGTTTTCTCGGGCGCCTTGCGGTGGCTACGCACCGATTGGTGAGCCAGCGCCGTCAGGATCAGCAGGGTGGAGCCGACCACCGTCGCAAACACGGCGATGTCGAAGAACAGCGCGCTGGCCACGTGGATGTCGCCCACCACCGGCAAGGTCAGGTGCGCGGTGTGCGTCGTCATGAAAGGGTAACCCCACCAGAAAGAGCCGACACCCGTTGCCAGGGCCAGCAGCAAGCCAATGCCGATCCAGCGCACCACGCGCAGCTGCAGGTGCGCTTCCACCCAGTGCGTGCCAGCCACGATGTATTGGGTGATGAAGGCAATCGACAGCACCAGGCCGGCCACGAAGCCCCCGCCCGGCTCGTTGTGGCCGCGCATGAACAGGTAGGCCGCCACCAGCGCCGCGACCGGCATCAGCACACGCACCAGCGTGGCGGGCACCATCATGTAGCCCAGGGCGGTGTCTTCGGCGGTGCGCGGGTTGATCAGATCGGTCACCTGGTCGGCCGGAATGGCGCGCTGTTGGGGCGGCAGCTGAATCACTTCGCGCGGTGGGCGAAAGCGCCGCAGCAGTGCATACACCGTCAGGGCAACGATGCTCAGCACCGTGATTTCGCCAAACGTGTCAAACGCGCGGAAGTCGACCAGCATCACGTTCACCACATTGGTACCGCCGCCTTCAGGCAAGGCGCGGTCCAGATAGAACGGCGAGATGCTTTGTGGCGCGGGCCGGGTCATCATGGCGTAGGCCAGCGCGGCCATGCCAGCGCCCGCAGCCACCGACACGACCAGATCGCGCAGCCGGCGCGCCCGCACGCGCAGCGCCAACTGGCGCGACTCGTAGGGCAGGCGTTTGGGCAGCCAGCGCAGGCCAAGCAGGAACAGCACCGTCATCACCACTTCCACGGCCAGTTGCGTCAGTGCCAGATCGGGCGCCGAGAACCAGATGAAGGTCAGCGTCACCACCAGGCCCACGCCGCCGACCAGGATCAGGGCAGCCAGCCGGTGGAACTTGGCCTGGTTGGCCGCGGCCAGCGCGCACACGCAACCCACCACCCACAGCAGCGCAAATTCCGGCGAAGCCGGTACGCGGTCTCGGTCGCCCCAGGTCACGCCACCGCGCCACAGCGACAAGGTGGCCGCCGTCAAGGCAGCCAGCACCAGCAGCAGCAGCTGGGGCTGCAGCCGCGTGCTGGAAAACACCGCCAAGGCCCAGCGCGCACTGCGGTCCAGCGCATACAGCACGCTTTGGAACATGCGTTGGCCGTCCAGCCAGTGCAACAGCGGCACGCGCTTGATCTGGCCGCTGACCAGGCGCCGGCGCAGCAGCGCATACAGGCCAATGCCACCTGCCAGCGCGATCAGGCTCATCACCAGCGGTCGATTCACCCCATGCCAGATCGCCAGGCTGAACTGCGGCAGGTTGCCACCCACCACCGGCCGCGCAGCCAGGTCCAGCGCGGGGCCAATCGACCACTGCGGGAACATGCCCACCACCAGGCACAGCAGCACCAGCACTTCGATCGGCACGCGCATCCAGCGCACGGGCTCGTGCGGCTCAAGAGGCAGTTCCGAACGGCGGCGCCCCAGGAACACGCTGAACGAAAAGCGCAGCGAATAGACCACCGCAAAAATGCCCGCCACCGTGGCCGCGATCGGCAGGCCGTTGTCCAGCCAGGGGTAGGAACTCAGGTCGATCGTCTCGGCAAAGAACATTTCCTTGGACAGGAACCCGTTCATCAGCGGCACGCCGGCCATGGCCGCGCTGGCCACAAAGGCCAGGGTGCCGGTGATCGGCATGGCTTTCCACAGCCCGCCCAGGCGCCGTATGTCGCGCGTGCCGGTTTCGTGGTCGATCACGCCTGCGGCCATGAACAGCGACGCCTTGAAGGTGGCGTGGTTCATGATGTGAAAAACCGCCGCCACCGCCGCCAGGTCGCGGTTCAGCCCCAGCAGCAAGGTGATCAGCCCCAGGTGGCTGATGGTCGAATAGGCCAGCAAGCCCTTCAGGTCGTGCTGGAACATCGCCACGTAGGCACCCAGCACCAGCGTGATCAGCCCCGCGCCGCCTACCAGCCAGAACCATTGCTCGGTACCGGCCAGCGCCGGCCACAGCCGCGCCAGCAGAAAGACACCGGCCTTCACCATGGTGGCCGAATGCAGGTAGGCCGACACCGGCGTGGGCGCGGCCATGGCGCGCGGCAGCCAGAACTGGAAAGGGAACTGCGCGCTTTTGGTGAAAGCACCCAGCAAAATCAGCACCAGCGTGGGTGTGTACAGCCGGTGGGCCCGAATCTCAGCGCCACTGGACAGCACCACGTCCAGGTCGTAGCTGCCGACGATGTGGCCCAGCATCAGCACGCCCGCCAGCAGCGCCAGGCCGCCGGCGCCGGTCACCGTAAGAGCCATGCGGGCGCCGCGGCGCGCGTCCTTGCGGTGGTACCAGTAGCCGATCAGCAGAAAGCTGAACAGGCTGGTCAGCTCCCAGAAAAACGCCATCTGCACCAGGTTGCCCGACAGCACCACGCCCAGCATGGCGCCCATGAAGGCCAGAAAGAACGAGAAGAAGCGCGGCACCGGGTCGTTCTTGGACATGTAGTAGCGCGCGTACACCGCCACCAGCGTGCCAATGCCCGTCACCAGCATGGCGAACATCCAGGCAAAGCCGTCCATGCGCACCACAAAGTTGATGCCGGCCGAGGGAATCCAGCGGTATTCCTCGCGCAGCACGGCGCCGGCCGCCAAGCTTGGGTACTGCATGGCCACCCAGATCAGCGCCACCGCGCCCACCAGTGCTGCCCATACCGCCGCGGCGGTGCGCGCGTGCGTCGGCATCAGCGCCGCCACCAGGCTGCCGACGAAAGGGAGCAAAAGCAGGTAAACCAGATCCATCCAGGAAAGCCAGGGGGTCCGCGCCATCTCGGCGCCGCGCAGCAAAGGCGGTTCCGGTGGGCGATGGGGTTGTCAGGAAAGGCGAGAAAAGGCGCCTTGAGGGAATTGCAGCCCCCAATAATAATTCACGATCGATTCCGGCTGGCGCGTGCGTGTAATCTGCGCGCCCAGCTAGCAAATCATGAGCGGCCCGATCGGCCGCGCAAGCGCGCGCAGGCCGCCGTACCATTGGCGCATGCGCATTCTTTTGGCCGAAGACGACACCATGATTGGCGAGGTGGTGCTGGACGCCCTGCGCGCCGAGCACTACGCCGTGGACTGGGTGAAAGACGGCGCCATGGCCGACACCGCCCTGACCACCGCCGACTACGACCTGCTGCTGCTCGACCTGGGCCTGCCGCGCAAGGACGGGCTGGACGTCTTGCGCAACCTGCGCGCGCGCCGCCAGCGCCTGCCGGTGCTGATCGCCACCGCGCGCGACGCCGTTGACCAGCGCGTGGCCGGGCTGGACGCCGGTGCCGACGACTACATCGTCAAACCCTACGACCTGGATGAGTTGCTGGCACGCATTCGCGCCCTGGTGCGCCGCGCCGCCGGCCGGGCCGAGCCCGAATACGCCTGGGGCGAGGTGCGCGTGCGCCCGGCCACGCGCGAAGTCACCGTGGCCGGTCAGCCAGTGCTGCTGTCGGCGCGCGAATGGGCCGTGCTGGAACCGCTGATCGCCCGCCCGGGCCGGGTGCTGTCGCGCCCGCAGCTGGAGGAAAAGCTCTATTCCTGGCGCGACGACGTCAGCAGCAACGCGGTAGAGGTCTATATCCACGGCGTGCGCAAGAAGCTGGGCGCGGGAATCATCGAAAACCAGCGCGGCCTGGGTTACCGGGTGCCGAACGATGGATCACCCTCCTGAGTCGCCTGGGGGCGCCTTGGCGCTCGTTGGCAAAGGCAATGGCGCTTCGGCCCGTTCAGCTCTGCGCAGGCAGATCGGGCGCCGTGGCCCGCTGGCCTCTCATTCCTTGCGGGAACGAGGGTCGCGCAAGTGGCCGGAGCGGCTTCAGCCCCCGCATGCGTTGACGTGGCCCGCGTCTGCGCCCGGGCTTCGGCTTTGGGCAGCGCGCGGCATCTTGTGCGGCCGGCGCGCGGCACGCCAAGCCAGGTGAACCGATGGTGAATACTCCTGAATCGATAGCTGCCAGCGCCCGCCCATCGGGCGATAGAGGCCAAAAAGACGCTGAAATACTGAGCGACAGCGTGCCAGCGCCGTCGGCCCCGTCGCTGCGCGGCCGCCTGACCCGCGCGCTGCTGGTGGCCGTGGTGCTGTTCGCCTGCCTGCAGGCCGCCGTTACCTACCGCACCGCGCGTGCCGAGGCTGAGGCCTTGTTCGACGCGCAGATGCAGCGCATCGCCCTCTCGCTCAGCGGCAAGCTGTCGGCCAGCGCCCTCGAAGGCCCGCTGGCCGATGGCCCGGCCGCCGCGCAGGACATGATCATCCAGGTCTGGCGCGCCGACGGCCTGATGCTGTACCGCAGCCCCACCAGCCGGCTGCTGCCGCTGCAGGCGGTGATCGGCTTTACCGACCTGCGCCTGGGCGGCGAACCGTACCGCGTCTACGCCCTGCAAACGCCCACCCAGATCGTGCAGGTGGCCCAGCAAACCGAAACCCGCAGCGAAATGGCCGGCCAACTGGCCTTGCGCGCCGTGCTGCCGGTGGCGCTGCTGGCGCCGCTGCTGATGCTGGTGGTCTGGTGGGTGATTGGGCGCGCGCTGGCGCCGGTCGAACGCGTGCGCCACCAGGTGGCCGCCCGCCGCGCCGATGACCTGGCCCCGCTGCCCACCGCCGACCTGCCGGCCGAGCTGCGCCCGCTGGTCGATGAGATGAATGGCCTGCTGACACGGCTGGCCGCCGCGTGGGAGGCGCTGACCCACTTCACCGCCGACGCCGCGCACGAACTGCGTTCGCCCCTGGCCGCGCTGCGCCTGCAGGTGCAAAGCCTGCAACGCGCCCCCGACGCGCCCACGCGCCAGCTGGCCGAGCAGCGCCTGCTGGGCGGCATTGACCGCGCCACGCGGCTGGTGTCGCAGCTGCTGGCGCTGGCCCGGCAAGAGGGCGCCGCGCGCGGCGTGGCCCGTGCGCCGGTCGATCTGGCCGCGCTGGCGCGCACGGCGGTGGCCGACGCGCAACCGGACGCCCAGCACGCCGGCATTGCGCTGCAGCTGATCGCGCCCGCCACCGCCCCGACCCAGGCCGACGCCGACGCCCTGGCCGTGATGCTGCGCAACCTGGTCGAAAACGCCTTGCACTACACGCCGGCTGGCGGCCAGGTGCGGGTCAGCCTGCACCAGACTGGCCCGCAGGCCGAACTGGTGGTCGAAGATTCTGGCCCCGGCATCACCCCCGAAGACCGGGTGCGCGTGCTGGACCGCTTCTACCGCGCCCCCGGCGCCCCAGGCCACGGCAGCGGCCTGGGCCTGGCGATCGTGCGCACCATTGCCGAACGGCATGGGGCGACATTGGCGCTGGATTCGTCGCCCGATCTGGGCGGCTTGCGCGTCAGCTGGCGCGCGCGCGGCTGAAGGCCGGCGCCGTCATCAGGGCGGCACGCCCAACACCGGCTGAACGGCGGCCAACTGCTGGCCTGATGGCCCCCAAAGGCACCTTCAACGCCACGCCGCTGCGCTACCATGCGTGCCATCAAAAAATACGGAGGAGCGCGCCATGTTGAACCCAGTCACTTTTCCTGTTCCTCGCGCTTGGCGGGCGCAAGCGCTGGTGCTGGCCGCCGGCGCCGCAGTCAGCCTGGCCGGCGCCGCCGCTTGGGCACAAGACGCCAAGGGCTGCAAAGATCCGGCGATGTTCCCGCAGCGCATTCCCAACTTCAGCATTGGCAGTTGCCGCAGCGCGCCCGATACCGACACCTTCCGCTGGCCCGGCGGCCAGCAGCAGGCCATGGGCCTGCGGACCGAGGTGGTCTACAAAGTGCCCAAACCAGCCGACGGCGCCGCGCCCAAGTACATCACCAGCAACTACGCCAACGCCTTGAAAGGCATCGGCGGCGAGCTGCTGCTGGACCCGGCCAAGGGATCGCTGGGCGACCGGCTGACCGGCCGGGTGAACGTGGACGGCCGCACCGTCTGGGTGCATGTGACCAGCGACTCGGGCGTGACAGGCGGCAACTGGTCCAGCTACAAGCTGGTGGTGCTGCAGGAAGACGCCGCCGCGCAGGTGGTGACGGCGCGCAAGATGCTGGACGAGCTGGACAAGGCGGGCTTCATCGCCCTGTACCTCAATTTCGATACCGGCAAATGGGACATCCGGCCTGAAAGCGCCGGCGTGGTCAAGGAAATCACCGCGCTGATGCAGCAGCAGCCGGCGCTGAAGATTTCCATTGAGGGCCATACCGACAACGTGGGCACGCCGGCCGCCAACAAGACCTTGTCGGAAAACCGCGCCCGCGCCGTGATGCAGGCCGTGGTGGCGCAGGGCATTGCGGCCGACCGCCTGCGCAGCGCCGGCCACGGGCAAGAACGCCCGATTGCCGACAACCGCAGCGAAGACGGCCGCGCCAACAACCGGCGCGTGGAACTGGTCAAGGTGCAGTAGGGCGGTAGGGCAATAGGGCGCCGCCACGCCGCTGCAAGGGCGTTCGGTGGTGCGGCAATGGGGCGATTTGCACTGCGCCCGGGTTGCCCACGGCGCGCGTCCGGCTGGTGATGGCGCGCGCAAAACCAGAGGCCCAAGAGCGTGTTCAACGCCGCCTGGCGGGTGTGTGGGCATCGCTTTGGGCGGTCTGCTTCGTTGCAGATCCTCGCCATTCCATCCGGTTGACCACCCGGTATGGCCACCCGGTATCGCGACGGTTTGCGCCTCGCAGTCATCCCGATCCACATGGCCCGCCCCTCGCGCCGAGGCATTGAACACGCTCTAAGCCCCCGCTAAGTGTCGGCCACGACATTCCTTTCATCCCGCGCGTGCTTGCGCGGCCCCTACGGAAGGAATCTGACATGACTACGCTGGAACTGAAATCCAAAAAACTTGTTGCCGCGCTGATTGCAGCGGGCGTGGTGGGCGGCGCCGGCATGGCCGCGGTAGAGCGCATGCATACCCCCGCACAGGCCCAAACGGTGGTGCAGACCACGCCCGGCGTGGCGCCCGCCGCGCCGCCGATGGCCGCGGTGACCATGCCCAATTTCAGCGCCATCACGGCGCAATACGGGCCGGCGGTGGTCAACATCACCGTCAGCGGCACGCGCAAGGTGGCGGCCAACGACGATGACGAGGATGACGACGCGCCCAGCGCCGCCGCGCAAGGCGGTGGCCAGGGCGCCATGCCGCCCGAAATGCAGGACTTTCTGCGTCGCTTTGGCATTCCGCCCGGGGCGCTGGGCGGTGCGCCGGGGCGGCGTGGTGGCCAGCCGGACACGCCGATACGCGGCGCGGGTTCGGGCTTCATCGTCTCGCCCGACGGGCTGATCCTGACCAACGCGCACGTGGTGCGCGGTGCGGATGAAGTCACCGTCAAGCTGACCGACCGGCGCGAATTCAAGGCCAAGGTGCTGGGCCAGGACGACAAGACCGACGTGGCCGTGATCAAGATCGACGCGCGCAATCTGCCGGTGCTGCCGGTGGGCACGTCCAAGGCGCTGGGCGTGGGCGAATGGGTGCTGGCCATCGGCTCGCCTTTCGGGTTTGAAAACAGCGTGACCGCTGGCGTGGTCAGCGCCAAGGGCCGGTCGCTGCCCGACGAAGGCATGGTGCCCTTCATCCAGACCGACGTGGCCATCAATCCCGGCAACTCGGGCGGGCCGCTGCTCAACACCAGCGGGCAGGCGGTCGGCATCAATTCGCAGATCTACAGCCGCACCGGCGGCTACCAGGGCGTGTCGTTTGCCATCCCGATCGAGCTGGCGCTGCAC
>JAGOEM010000022.1 GCA_017997715.1 Ottowia sp. | reverse complement strand
GCACCGCGGCAAGGCGCAACACACGCTGCTACCGCTGGGCCTGTGCCGCGCCGTCAGGCATCCGCTTGAAAAGGGGGGCGGCGGTCGCCAAGGGCCACCCTGGATCGCCAGCCTACTTGGGCAGCGCGGCGCTAGCAAGCAGTTCATTGCAACGGCGCTGCATGTCGTCTTGCGGCAGCGCGCCAAGCAACTGCGCCTGCATGCTGGCCATGTCAGCCAGCGAAGGCGGCTTCGGCCCGTTCATACCCCGCCGCGCAGCAGCCGCGGCCCCCTCCTGCAGGGCTGCAGCATGGGCCGCACGCCACTTCGCATAGGCGTCCTGCAACGGCACCGCCATGATCGAAAAGTGCATCGCGCAAACCGCGGCCTGCGCTTCATAGTGCACGGCCTCGATATGAAGAGTGAGCGCCTGATCGTCTGAAAGTGGCATGACCGCTAAGGTTGTAAGTGAGGGGCTTGCCGTTGGCAGGCCGGTTTGGCTGTCGGGTTAGGCCGGCGATGGATCGAGCGGCTCAGCGCACCGGCCAAATGCTAGCAAAGAAGTAGCTGCTTGCGCATGCCAGACAAGCGCTATATGCCAAAAAGACCTGGAACTTAGCCGGCCTTCGCAGGTGAAAGGCCCGCGAACGACGTAAACACTACCGAAGAACCGTTTGCAGGCATGAATGCCGGTGAATAAACCACGGGCTTGGCCGGCGCCGATCGCGCGGGGCTAACGTTTGCGTGCAGCTGGCGCCGTAGGCGTTCCGCTGGAACGAATGCTTAGGCTTCGGCACTGGGCGCCTCAGCCTGAGGATAGTGAGAGAACTCGAGCGCCAGCCCAAGATGGCCCGCCCCACGCACCAGATCGGAAGGAAATACATCGCACTGAACTGCTAGGTCACGCCTCTCGACGGCAAAGTCGAGTACTCCGCTCGCATCCGAACCCATTGCGCGCATCAACTGCGCTCGGTTGGCGCGGAGAAACTGAACCGCATCGCGTATCTGGGTCGTGACGTCATCGAAACCCGCCTCACTGACCAGGAAATGCGCGCTGCCACTCTCTAGCCGGTACGGAACCAGGTCGCACCTCGACAGGTCGGAAGCTGAAATCCGGAGAACACAATCCATCCCTTCAAAGCCCAGTGAACAAAATACACCGCCCACCGTAGGGAGGTGTGACAGCGCACAAACGTACCGAGCGGGAAATCACTCTGGGGCAAGCTATTCAGTTCAGTTGTCCTGTCATCGGCAGTCAGGACGGGGTTCCGTCACGAAGTGTTCCTCGACAACGCCGTACTGGCCATTCGGCTGCTGTTCAATGACCAAATAGTATCCATTATCTGTATAGCATTTCCGTACGACATATCGGTCTGCAGTGATCTTGACCTTTGCGCCGGCGCTTGATACTTTGACGTTGGTGTAGATACTCCGGTCGTCTTTTTCCTTCGCCAGCGGCATCATTTTACGAATCAGTGATTTCCACTCGACGCCAGACATTTCCGTTGCGCGCTCAAGCCCGTGCGGGTAGCGTCGATACATCTGAATAGACGCAGTGTCGCGATAAAGGTCAATCACTGCCGGGTCAAACCGATGGCCCAAATTGACAAACCGCTCGAAGAACTGTTCGGGAGTTTCAGCAGCTGACGCAGCAGACGTAAATAGTATGGCGAAGCACGCGATTAAGAAACGCACATTGATTCTCCTGTTGTGGATGATGAAGCCCAGGGTTCGATAGGAGAGGCATTGAGGAGCTTGGCAGCGACCGAAGCGAGCGGCATTGAGCGTGCGATTGAGCTCAAGGTTTCAAGTTGACCTTCAATACTTGGCGTTGATCTACTCGGCCAATTTTCCAAGAATATGCTCCGAACCTCCCGAAGAACTTCATCGGATTGTACGTTGATTTTAACGGAAAACCGCTCTGGAGCGAGGCACCCAGTCAGTAGTGCAGTGAAAGCCAGTGAGATTGCAAATAATATATTTCTCAAAAGCGCACGTTGGCGAATAAAAGACTGATGAACCTAGCGAAAAAGTAGGCCGCCCGCCGTAGGAAGGTTGGCTTGAATGCCGGGCCAGACCCGACGGTGGGTGAGGGCAAGCAACGCGCGCCAAATGCTACCAAAGGCGTAGCTGCTAGCGCAAGCAAGACGGGCGCTAGAGGCCAAAAAAGCTTGAAATCTGCGGCCGATTTGTAGGCAAAGCCCAGATAACGAACCAAATCGTAGCGGATAACCGTTTGAAAGCAAAAATCCTGTGGATAAACAATGGGCTCGGCCAGAGCGGCATAGGCGGACCAACACTGGGTTAAGCGACCAACCCGTGAAGCGGGTTTGTCCGTCTGAACCATTAGTTAGCGGGCCACCTGCGATTCATGGCGTGGCGCCTCGACGCAAGCCCAGGAGAATCAGCACTGCGGCGCCGATAATGGTGACGCCTACGCTCATGAATCCGGCGTGAACCAGATTCTCTTTCCATGGAGCGGCCATGAGACCAGGGGCCGTGATGGGCGACAAGGCGCCCGTTCCGAAGGCGGCTGCCAATGTAGTGATACCCCAGTTTGCATAGGTTCCATACAGCACGGCCCAGTATGTGACGCCCTTCAGACGAGCGCTGAGGTGGATCTCTGACCATACGGCGCCGAGTGCCAAGAGGAAGGTGCCATTCATGACGCCTTCAAGGTGTGCGGCCAGCGCCATGCGGGTGTTACTGAACGTTGCTTCAACAAGTCCAGTGGCAAGGCCCAAAAGAAACAGAAACATCCCGTGCCAAAGCAGGCGACGCTGAGAATCGTTCATGGACTGTCCTTTCCTCGGTCCGCTAACGGACAAAGTGAGCCGCTCGCCGTAGGCGGGTCGGCCCGACTGCCGGGTGAGACCCGGCGGTGGATGAAGGGGTGCAGCGCCCGCACGAAACGCTAACAAAGGCGTAGCTGCTTGCGCCCGCTAGACGGGCGTTAGAGGCCCAAAAGGCCAGAAACTTGCGACCGATTTGCAGGCGAAGCCTGGCGAACGGCCTGATCCCCAGCGGTGAACCGTTTGAAAGCGGAAGAGCCTGTGAATAAACCATCGGCTTTGGCAGGCGTGGAGTATGCGGGGCTAACTGGAAATAGACGACAGCCATGCTATCGCCGGAGTTCGGGCAATACAAGCCGTGTCCTCGAAAGCGAGGGAAAGTACCTCCCAGACACTTTTAAGAGAAAACTGATATTCGGCGGATGGGTAGGGACCTGCCGTTGGATTTTCTGGTGGCTCCGCTGCAGCGCCTGTGCCCCTTACAGCGTCGGTGCCGAGAGCTGGTTTATGTGGACTGGCTGCGGCGCATCATTTTGTTTTATGGAAGCGGCATCCGCAGGCGATGGGCGGCGCAGGTGGCGGTGTTCTTGACGCATCTGGCCGTGGACCGGCAGGTGGCGGCGTCTACGCAGAACCAGGCCACGTCGGCGATTCTGTATTTGTATAAGCAGATGCTGGGTCAGGATTTGCCTTGGCTGGATGAGGTGGTGAAGGCCCGGCGGCGTCAGTGCTTGCCGGTGGTATCGACGCCTGGCGACGTGCGCAAGGTGCTGTTGCACATGGCTGGCACGGCGGGGCTGGTGGCGCAGCTGTTGTACGGCACGGGCATGCGGTGGCTGGAGGGGCTGCGCCTGCGCGTGAAGGACGTGGCGTTGGCGCGGCGGGAGATTCTGGCCCGCGAGGGCAAGGTCAACAAGGACCGGATGACGGTGCTGCCTGCAAACCTGATCGGCCCGCTGCAGGCGCAGTTGCCCAAGGCGCGAGCCTTGCATGAGAAGGGCTTGGCCGACGGGCTGGGCCAGCAGGTGCCTTTGCCGCCCGCGCTGGCGGTGAAGTACCCGCAGGCTGGTCGCGGTTGGGCGTGGCAGTAGGTGTTTCCGTCGCCGGTGCGGTCGGTGGGCCCGCGGGTGGACGCACGCATGTGGCAGCCGCTGCAGCGGCGCCACGATGTGTCCCCCGAATCGGTACAGCGCGCGGTGCGCGAGGCGGCGCGGCGTGGCTGCGCAGTTGCCCAAGCTGGTCACGTCGCATGTGTTTCGGCATTCGTTGGTCACGCACCTATTGCGAGCGGGCGATGACCTTCACACGGCGCAGGCGTTGCTGGGCCATGCGGACGTTGGCGCCACGATGATTGACACGCACGTTTTGAACAAGGGCGGGCGGGGCATTCTGAGCCCGCTGGACGCGCTGTAGGGCAAGGCTGAACGAGGGCCGCGCGCGCTTTGCGTGCCCTACTGTGAGTGGTCTGCGGCGTGGCAAATGCTGGCGATAGCGCGGGCTGTGGCTGTGGCTGTGGCTGTGGCTGCGGCTTGCGGCCCATGCGCATTCAGGGCGCGCCGCATCGCGAGGGTTATGCGGCGTTGCCTTGGCGCGCCGTGTCGGGTGTGGGCCGGCGCTGGTGCGGTGTGACGTAAGTGCAAGTACGCATCGCGTTGTGCGCCGTGTCATGCGCCGCGTGTTCTGCGTGCTGCGTTGGTGCGGCAGCGCGGCCGCGGCGGGGCGTCAGCCTGGCCGGGCTATCGGGCCTTTGGGCTATCGGCCCAGGGCGCGCGCCACTTCATCGCCCAGCTCGATCACCGACAGGGCGTAGTAGCTGCTCCAGTTGTAGCGGGTGATGACGTAGAAGTTGTCGGTGCCGGCGAGGTACTGGGGTTCGTTGCCGGGTACGGCGGGGTCGCCGTTTTGCAGCTCGACCAGGGCCAGTTTGCCGCTGTGGCCCATGCCGCCGACGGGCACGGCGCCCAGTTCGACGAAGCGCGAGGCGGTGAACGACGGCAGGATGTCGGGGGCGAGCAGGGTGTCCATCTGCGCTTCGGGCGCCAGCCGCACGGGGTAGTGGGTGGGCATGCCGGGTTGCCAGCCGAAGGCGCGGAAGTAGTTGGCGACGGAGCCGATGACGTCGGCTTCGCTGTTCCACAGATCGATGCGGCCGTCGCCGTCGAAGTCGATGGCGTATTTGGCCCAGCTGGAGGGCATGAATTGCGGCAGGCCCATGGCACCGGCGTAGCTGCCCAGCGGGGCCATCGGGTCCATGCCGGTGCGCTGGCACAGGCTGAGGAACTGTTCCAGCTCGTCCTGAAAGAAGGCCTGGCGCGCTTCGGCGCGTGGGTGCTGGGGCGGGAAGTCGAAGGTCAGCGTGGCCAGCGCGTCGATGACGCGGAAGCTGCCGACGTTGCGGCCGTAGATGGTTTCGACGCCGACGATGCCGACGATCATTTCAGGGGGTACGCCAAACTGGGTGTAGGCGCGCGCCAGGTTGGCCTGGTTGCGCTGCCAGAAGTCGACCCCGGCGCGGATGCGCACCGGGTCGATGAAGCGGCTGCGGTACACGCGCCAGTTTTTGGCGGTGCCGCGCGCGGGCGGCAGCATCAGGCGCGGCACGTTGCGCAGAAACACGGCCTGACCGATGGCGGCGCGCACCCACTGTGGGTCCAGTCCACGCCGGGCGGCCATGTCGTCGGCGAAGCGCATGGCGTCGTCGCGCTCGGCGTAGGTGGGGTCGGCGGGGGTGGCTGCTCTTTTTGATCGATTTTGGGCGCTGGCGCCCAAGGGTAGGGCGCTACCAGCTATCAAAAAAAGAGTGGAGAGTGCGAGGCCGGAGAGGCCGCGCCGGGACATTCTGCGCATGATCGGGTTAGGCGGGGCGGGGCCACGCCATTTGCTTGAATTCGCGTGCCAGTGTAGCGATGCTGGCTGCCGCGCCTGCACTGCCGGCCGGGGCGTAGCGCTGGCGTTCCAGCGCCTGCAACCAGCGCGACAGCTCTGCCTGCAGCGGCGCGGGCAGCTGGCTGCGCTGCACCTGGCGTATCAATTCACGCGGCGGGGCCTGGGGCGGGGCGCTGATGCCGGCCTGCGCCAGGCGCTGGTGCGCGGTGGTCAGCAGGCGCAGCCAGGGGTCGTGCTGGCTGCGTTCCCAGCGCGCCCAGACGATGCCGATGACGGCCGCCAGGGTCAGCAGGCCGGCCAGGATCTTGGCCAGGTCTTGCCAGCTGGGGCTGGAAATGCCCAGCTTTTCCATCAGGTCGAATTGCGTGCTCTGGGTGTAGTTCAGCACCCATTGGTTCCAGCTGTTGTTGACCGCCTCCCAGGTGGCGCGCAGCTGCGCCAGCAAGGTGGGGCTGAGCGTACCCAGGGCGCCGGCCATCAGGCCATCGGGCGCGCGCAGGCGCTGGAACTGGCCGACGCGGCCCGGTGCCACGGCGCCGGTCGGGTCGATGCGGATCCAGCCGGCGTCGGCGGTCCAGACCTCGGCCCAGGCATGGGCGTCGGCGTTGCGCACGGTCCAGAACCCGTCTACACCGTTCAATTCACCACCCTGAAAGCCGGTGACGATGCGCGCCGGCACGCCGGCGCCGCGCATCAACACCACGAAGGCCGAGGCGATGTGTTCGCAGAAGCCAGCTTTGGTGTCGAACCAGAATTCGTCGGCCGTGTGCTGTCCGACCACGCCAGGCTCCAGCGTGTATTCGTAGCCGCCGGTGCGCAGGCGCTCCAGTGCGTTGCGCACATAGGCCATCGGTTCGGCGTCGCCCAGTTGGGCGCGCAGCTGTTCGGCCAGGGCTTGGGTGCGCGGGTTGAGGTCGGGGGGAAGGCGCAGGTATTCGCGCATGTCGCGACGGGCCTGCCCATCCCAGCTCTTTAGCCCATAGCGGAATTCGGGATAGCTTTCAGCGCTGTAGCGCAGCAAGTCGGTGATGGGCCGGTAGGTCAGCCACTGCATGTCGGCGGTCATGCGGGCGTGCCGGCCGCTCGCAAGCTCGGGTGACTTGGGCGCAACATCCAGTGTCAGCAACCAGGGCTGCTGACTGGGCTCGATCGTCATCTGGTAGCGGATCGGCGTACCGCTGACCTGCAGATCGGCAGGGCCTGGCGCCGTCGTCGTGGCCCCGAGCGGGTCGCGTGAACCGTTGGCGGTCCAGTTGCGGCCGTCGAACTGGCTCAGCACCGGGCCACGGAAATACAACTGGTTTTGCGGCGGCGGTGCGCCTTCAAATTTGACGCGCAGCGCCACGCGTTCGTCCAGCACCAGCTTGGCCATGCTGCCCACCTCCATGCTGGACGACAGGCCGCTTTTGCCCATCAGCGCGTCGCCGGGCAGGCCCCACAGCGGCGCAAAACGGGGGAACAGCACGAACAGCGCCAGCATGACCGGTGCGCCCGCCAGCGCCATCTTGCCGGCCATGCCCGCCGATTCGCGCAGGCTGGGCTGGCCCACGGGCCGGTGTGCGTTGATCAGCGCCGTCAGCAGGCCCAGCAGCGCGATCACCATGGCGGCGGCGGTCAGCAGCGACTGTGAATAGAAGAAGTTGGTGAGCATCGCGAAGAAGCCCAGGAAGAACACCACCAGCGCGTCGCGCCGGGCGCGCAGCTCCAGCGTCTTCAGCGCCAGCAGCACCACCACCAGCGTGACGCCCGCATCGCGCCCCAGCAGCGTGCGGTGCGAGGCCCAGGTGGCCGCCATGGTGATGACCAGCAAGCCGGCCAGCCACCAGCGTGAAGGCAAGGGCTTGTTGTTCAGCGCCAGCCAGCCGCGCCAAGCCAGCACCCCCACCGACAGGGCCACGCACCAGCTGGGCAGGTGGGCGACCTGCGGCAGGACCACGCAGGCAATGACGACCAGCAGGAACAGCGTGTCGCGTGTGTCGCGCGGCAGGTGCTGCAGGCGATTGAGCCAGGACGTGCGTGGCGCGGCTGTGCCGGCAGAAGGGGCGTTCAGCATGTGGCCAGCACTTCCAGGCAGCGCAAGCGGTGGGCGACGCCACTGGCCGGCGCGATTTCAAGCCCTGGCACGCGCAGGCCGAAATCCAGGTCTTGCGCGTCGGCGGCCAGCACCCAGGCGGTCAGGCGGGACAGGCGCGCCTCGACCTCCAGCGAACCGGCGCGGGCGAAATCCAGCCACAGCTCTTGGCGTTGCATGTGTTGAGTGTCGCGCGAAACCAGCTCGCCCGACTTGGCGAACTTCTTCCACACCACCAGTTTCATCGGGTCGCCGCGCTGGTAGGCGCGCACGCCATCAAATTCGCCCGAGCTGCGCGCGTTGCCGGCCACACCGGTGCCGGCACGCGGCTCGCCCGGGGGCAGGGGCGGCGGCGTGGCTTCGGGCTGGGGGTAGACCAGCACTTCTGCGGCGGGGCGCCACACCGTCCAGACGCGGAAGGTGCCCAGCGGAAAGCGCGTTTCCGCGCGCAGCGTGGGCACCTTGTGCAGCCCGCGCCGGGTGGGCTGAAAGCTGATCTGCACGGTGCTTTGGCCACCGGCCGGCACATCGGCCCAGGACCAGGCGTCGGTGTCCAGCAGGGCCACGCCAATCGCGTGGCGCGGCGTGCGGCGCGCGTTGATCAGCTTGACCTGGATCGTGGCCAGGCTGCCGGCGAACAGAGGCTGCGGCGGCTGCAGCTGCAGCGTCAGCCCGCGCAAGGTGTTGTGGCTGACCACCATGCCTGCCGCGGCGCAGCCAGCCAGCAGAAAGGTCAGCAGATAGCCCAGGTTCAGCTGGTAGTTGATCGACGCGATCAGCAGCACCATCAGCGTGGCGGCCAGCATCCAGCCGGCGCGCGTGGGCAGGATGTAGACGTTGCCCTGGGTCAGCGTTTGCGTGTCGCGCAACGGCAGGCGGGCGTGCCACCAGGCGTGTATGCGCTGGCGGGCGCGGGCGCGCCAGGCCCACCAGGGCAGCGTGCGTGCTTCTTGTTTGATAGCGGGTTGCGCTTTACTGGC
Source organism: Ottowia sp. (assembly GCA_017997715.1). Lineage (GTDB taxonomy): Bacteria > Pseudomonadota > Gammaproteobacteria > Burkholderiales > Burkholderiaceae_C > Ottowia. The sequence continues at coordinate 18,636 of JAGOEM010000022.1, read as the reverse complement.
GTGCGCTACGGGCATATTGGTGTTGCTTTTGGATGCGTGACAGGCCGTGGTCTGCGCACGGCCTGCCAACCCGAACCCATCGGGTGAATATCAAAAAAGATAGCTGCCTGCGCAGATGGTACGAGCGCCAGCGGCCAATTTGGTTCAAAACATGGCCGAAGGATCAAGCCAGGGGCACTGCATCGATCATCGCGCGCACCTGTTCCACCGCGCCGCGCCCGGCATCGCTGACCGGCACCATGCGGTGCGCCACGCACTGCGGCAGGATGGCCTGCACGTCGTCCGGCGCCACGTAGTCGCGCCCGGCAATCAGCGCCTGGGCGCGTGCCGCGCGCATCAAGGCGATGCCGGCGCGCGGCGACAGGCCTTGCAGGAACCAGCGGCCATTGCGCGTGGCGGCGATCAGGTCTTGCACGTAGTCGAGCAGGGGCGGCGCCACATGCACCGCGCTGACGGCGTGCTGCAGCACCGTCAGGTCTTGCACCGACAGCACCGCCGGCAGCGTTTCCAGCATGTCGCGGCGGCCGCTGCCGGCCAGCAGATCGCGCTCGGCCGCGCGTTCGGGGTAGCCCAGGCTGATGCGCATCAAAAAACGATCCAGCTGCGATTCAGGCAGCGCATAGGTGCCCAGCTGGTCCTGCGGGTTTTGCGTGGCGATGACGAAGAACGGCCAGGGCAGGGGGCGGGTGGCACCTTCGACGGTGACCTGCTTTTCTTCCATGGCTTCCAGCAGCGCGCTTTGCGTCTTGGGGCTGGCGCGGTTGATCTCGTCGGCCAGCAGCACCTGCGCGAACACGGGGCCGGGGTGGAAGATGAATTTCTCTTGCCCCCGGTCGTACACCGACACGCCGGACAGGTCGCTGGGCATCAGGTCGGCGGTGAACTGCACGCGCGAAAACTGTAAGCCAAAAGTGCGCGCCAACGCATTGGCCAGGGTGGTTTTGCCCACGCCCGGTACGTCTTCAATGAGCAGGTGCCCACCGGCCAAAAGGCAGGTCACTCCGTCTTGTACTTGGGCCGATTTGCCCGCCATCACCGTGTTAAGCTGATCTAAAACGGTCTTGATTTTCTGTGTCACGTCCATGCAAGGAAGGTAACTGATATTCAAAGCCGTACCGTGAAACAGGAGATAAGCGTGGGGAAAACCGGATATTTCACACATCCCGATTGCCGCAAACATGAGATGGGCGCGGGCCATCCGGAATGCCCCGAACGGCTGGACGCGATCGAAGACCGGCTGCTGATCACCGGCGTGGGCGACGCCCTGGAACGGCGCGAAGCCACCCCCGCGGTGATGGGCGAATTGCTGCTGGCGCATGGCCGGCGCCACGTGGCCGCGCTGCGCGGGCTGAACGACATCCTGGTCGAAGAAATCGACGCTGGCGGGCCCGACCACTATTCGCTGGACACCGACACCTCGATGAACCGCTACACCTACCGCGCGGCGCTGCTGTCGGCCGGCGCGGCCATCGACGCGGTGGACGCGGTGATGGCGGGCGAGCTGGAAAACGCCTTTTGCTGCACCCGCCCGCCCGGCCACCACGCCACGCGCAACCAGGCCATGGGCTTTTGCTTTTTCAGCAATGTGGCGGTGGCCGCCAAGTACGCCTGCGAACGCCATGGCATCCAGCGCGCGGCCATCATCGACTTTGACGTGCACCACGGCAACGGCACCGAAGACATCGTGGCGGGCGACGAACGCATCCTGATGGCCAGCTTCTTCCAGCACCCGTTCTACCCGGAAGGCGGCTCTACCAAGACCGATGCCAACCTGGTCAACTGCCCGGTGTCGGCCTACACCAAGGGCATGGAGATTCGCGAGCTGATCGAGCTGATGTGGATCCCCCGCCTGGAAGCGCACCGGCCCGAGATGATCTTCATCAGCGCCGGGTTCGACGCGCACCGCGAGGACGACATGGGCCAGCTGGGCCTGAACGAGCAGGACTACGCCTGGATGACGCAGCGCATCAAGGACATTGCCCAGCGTTTTTCCAAGGGGCGCATCATCAGCTGCCTGGAAGGCGGCTACAACCTGAATGCGCTGGCGCGCAGCGTGGAAGCCCACGTGCGCGTGCTGGCCGATGTGTGAACGTCCTGATTTTTGAATGAAATTGGGCGTTGGCGCAGGTGGGGCGGGCGCAGGCAGCTACTTAAATCATAGTGAATCGCATGGCGCGGCCAGCGCGTATATGCTGTGGCCCTGGCCCATTTCCAGCGCCCATACCGCCCCGAAATCCCATGACCGACACCCCTGCTTCTTCCCCGCCCGTGCGGCACCAGCGCGACGCGCGCGGCGTGCACACGCTCACCCTCGATCAGCCCAAGGCCTTCAACGTGCTGAGCGAAGCCGCGCTGGCTGAGCTGCAGCGCCAGCTGGACGCCATCGCAGCCGACGAAGGCGCCCGCGCCCTGGTCATCGCCGCCGAAGGCAAGGCCTTTTGCGCCGGCCACGACCTGAAGCAGATGAAGGCCAACCCGCAGCTGGGCTATTACCAGCGCCTGTTCGCGCAGTGCAGCATGGTGATGCTGTCGATTCAGCGCCTGCCGGTGCCCGTCATCGCGCGGGTGCAGGGCCTGGCCACGGCGGCCGGCTGCCAGCTGGTGGCGCAGTGCGATTTGGCGGTGGCGGTCGACACGGCGCGCTTTGGCGTCAACGGCATCGACGTGGGCCTGTTCTGCGCCACGCCCAGCGTGCCGCTGGTGCGCAACATTGGCGCCAAGGCGGCGATGGAAATGCTGCTGACCGGCGGCTTCATCAGCGCCGCCCAGGCCCAGGCGCAAGGCCTGGTCAACCACGTGGTGCCGGCCGACCAGCTGGATGAGGCGGTCGAAAGCCTGCTGGCCGCCATCGTGGCCAAGCCCCGCGTGGCCGTTGCCATGGGCAAGCAGTTGTTCTACCAGCAGCGCGAGCTGGGCATCGAGGCCGCCTACCAGCTGGCCGGCCAGTCCATGGCCTGCAACATGGCACTGGATGTGGCGCAGGAAGGCGTGCAGGCCTTTATCGACAAGCGCGAACCGACGTGGCGGACACCCCCTCACTGAGCGAAGCCGGTGCACGGCTGACGCGCAGCGCGGGCCTGCGCATCGACGACTGGCAGGCCTGGGTGACGGCCGTCACCCAGCCGTCCACCTTGATCGACATCGCCGCCATCTTCTTGTGCGGCCTGCTGGCCTGGGGCGTGGCGCACTTCATGCGGCACCGCACCAAGGTGGAATCCAGCGCCTACCGCGTGCTGCTGGGCGATCGCGGTTTTGATGGCGCGCTGTTCCCCGCGCTGTGGCTGCTGCTGACCGTGGCCGCGCGCGAGCTGCTGACCCAGCTGGACGTGCCCACGCCGCTGTTTCGCATTGCGCTGCCGGCGCTGTTGGCGCTGCTGCTGATCCGGCTGGGCGCGCGCGTGCTGCGCGCCACCTTCCCCAAGGCGCAGGGGGTTGGCGTGCTGGAACGCACCTTGTCCTGGCTGATCTGGCTGGTGGCGGTGCTGTGGATCAGCGGCTTGCTGCCCGTGCTGCTGGAAGAATCGGAAACCGTGCGCTGGAAGGTCGGCGGGGTTTCGCTGACCTTGCGCGCCGTGCTGGAGGCGGGGGTCAACGTGGCCGTCTCGATGCTGCTGGCGCTGTGGCTGTCGTCGGTGATCGAAACGCACCTGCTGCGCAACGCCGTGGGCGAACACCTGTCGCTGCGCAAGGTGCTGGCCAACGTGGTGCGCTCGCTGCTGGTGTTTATTGCGGTGCTGGTGTCGCTGTCGGCGGTCGGCATTGATTTGACGGCCCTGTCGGTGCTGGGCGGCGCCATCGGCGTGGGTATCGGCCTGGGGCTGCAAAAGCTGGCGTCCAACTACGTGTCCGGCTTTGTGGTGCTGACCGAACGCGCCATCCGCATCGGCGATGTGGTGAAGGTGGACGGCTTTGAGGGGCAGATCACCGACATACGCGCCCGTTACACCGTGATTCGCGGCACATCCGGGCGCGAGGCCATCGTGCCCAACGACAGCCTGGTCACCCAGCGCATCGAAAACCTGTCGCTGGCGGACCGCCGGGTGTGGCAGACCACCGTGGTGTCCGTCGGCTACGACAGCGATGTGCAGCTGGTCGGGCAACTGCTGCGCGACGCGGCCTTCAGCGTGACCCGCGTGATGCGCCAGCCCGCGCCCGCGGCCTACCTGACCGCGTTTGGGGCCGACGGGCTTGAATTCACCGTCGGCTACTGGATGAACGAGCCCGAAGCGGGTCAGATCGGCCTGCGTTCCGAGATCAACCTGGCGATTCTGGCCAGCCTGCGCGCCCACCAGATCGACATTCCGTTCCCGCAGCGCGTCATCCACCAGGCGCCTGCCACCGCCACCGAGCCGGCCCCGGCATGGGCCGCGCCACCCGCCGCGCCGCCCGCTGCCGATGGGCCGCCGGCCGAATGACGCCCTCTATAATTTTCCCGGCCTTGATCGGCCGCAGACATAGCCCCACTCGGCCCGCAGGTGAAGCCCTGTGGGCGACGGGCGGTGGACTAGAATGATTTTTGACCCGCTGCGCCGGAGGGACTGCCGCAGCCGGGGTGTCGCATACAACAGGAGATCGAAGAATGAAAGCACTCGTCGCGGTCAAGCGCGTCGTCGACTACAACGTCAAGGTCCGGGTCAAGTCTGACCAGACCGGCGTGGATATCGCCAATGTCAAGATGAGCATGAACCCCTTTGACGAAATTGCCGTCGAAGAGGCTGTGCGCCTGAAAGAGAAGGGCGTTGTCACCGAGGTGATCGCCGTCTCTTGCGGTCCCACCCAGGCCCAGGAAACCCTGCGCACCGCCATGGCCATTGGCGCCGACCGCGGCATCCTGGTCGAAACCACCGAAGAGCTGCAACCCCTGGCCGTGGCCAAGCTGCTCAAAGCGCTGGTCGACAAGGAACAGCCGGGCCTGGTCATCCTGGGCAAGCAGGCGATCGACGACGACGCCAACCAGACCGGCCAGATGCTGGCTGCGCTGGCCGATCTGCCGCAGGCCACGTTTGCCAGCAAGGTCGAGATCGAAGGCGACAAAGCCAAGGTCACGCGCGAGATCGATGGCGGCCTGGAAACCCTTTCCGTCAGCCTGCCCGCCGTGGTGACGACCGACCTGCGCCTGAACGAGCCGCGTTATGTCACGCTGCCCAACATCATGAAGGCCAAGAAAAAGCAGCTGGACGTGGTCAAGCCCGAAGACCTGGGCGTGGACGCCAAGCCCCGCCTGAAAACGCTGAAAGTGGCCGAGCCACCCAAGCGCGGCGCCGGCATCAAGGTGCCCGACGTCGCCACGCTGGTCGACAAGCTGAAGAACGAAGCCAAAGTCATCTGACGACGAAAGAAGAGAGACACATCAATGACCGCACTCGTCATCGCTGAACACGACAACGCCTCGATCAAGGGCGCCACCCTCAACACCGTCACCGCAGCCGCTGCCTGCGGCGGTGACGTGCACGTGCTCGTCGCCGGCCACAACGCCAGCGCCGCCGCCGAAGCCGCTTCCAAGATTGCCGGCGTCGGCAAGGTGCTGCTGGCCGACAGCGACGCCTTCGCCCACGGCCTGGCCGAAAACGTGGCGGCCCAGGTGCTGGCACTGGCCAGCAACTACAGCCACATCCTGTTCCCGGCCACCGCCAGCGGCAAGAACGTGGCCCCGCGCGTGGCCGCCAAGCTGGACGTTGCGCAGATCAGCGACATCACCAAGGTTGACAGCCCCGACACGTTCGAGCGCCCGATCTACGCCGGCAACGCCATCGCCACGGTGCAAAGCGCCGACGGCACCAAGGTGATCACCGTGCGCACCACGGGTTTTGACGCTGCCGCTGCCACTGGCGGCTCGGCAGCGGTTGAAACCGTGCAGGCCGTGGCCGACAGCGGCAAAAGCAGCTTCGTGGGTTCGGAAATCGCCAAGAACGACCGCCCTGAGCTGACCGCCGCCAAGATCATCGTATCGGGTGGCCGCGCGCTGGGCAGTGCCGAGAAATTCCAGGAAGTGATGACCCCGCTGGCCGACAAGCTGGGTGCCGCCATCGGCGCCAGCCGCGCGGCGGTGGACGCGGGCTACGCGCCCAACGACCTGCAAGTGGGCCAAACCGGCAAGATCGTCGCGCCGCAGCTGTACATTGCCGCCGGCATCTCGGGCGCCATCCAGCATTTGGCCGGCATGAAGGATTCCAAGGTGATCGTCGCGATCAACAAAGACCCGGAAGCGCCGATCTTCAGCGTGGCCGACTATGGGCTGGAGGCTGACCTGTTCACCGCCGTGCCCGAGCTGGTCAAGGCCCTGTAACACAGCGGCCCTGTTGCTTTACCGATTTGCTCCTTTATAGAGAGCAATCTATCCAAGGGCATCGCGCGCGGTGCCCTTTTTTCTTTTTCAAGTTCCTACAGGAGATCCGAGCATGAGCTACCAAGCCCCCGTCAAGGACATGCTTTTCAATATCGAACATCTGGCGCGCATCGACCAGGTGGCCCAGATTCCCGGCTTTGAAGACGCGGGCCTGGAAACCGCGCAGGCCGTGCTGGAAGAGTGCGCCAAGTTCAACGAAGGCGTGGTCGCGCCCCTGAACGTGGCGGGCGATCTGACGCCGTCCACCCTCAAAGACCACGTGGTAACCACCACGGCCGGTTTCAAGGAAGCATTCCGCCAGTACGCCGAAGGCGGCTGGCAAGGCCTGCAACACCCGGCCGACTTTGGTGGCCAGGGCTTGCCCAAGACCATCGGCGCGGCCTGCGTCGAAGTGCTCAACTCGGCCAACCTCAGCTTCGCCCTGTGTCCGCTGCTGACCGACGGCGCCATTGAAGCGCTGCTGACCGCCGGCAGCGACGAGCTGAAAGCCACCTACCTCGAGAAAATGATCTCGGGCGAATGGACCGGCACCATGAACCTGACCGAACCGCAGGCCGGCAGCGACCTGGCGCTGGTGCGCACCCGCGCCGAACCCCAGCCCGACGGCACCTACAGGGTGTTCGGCACCAAGATCTTCATCACCTACGGCGAGCACGACATGGCGGACAACATCGTCCACCTGGTGCTGGCCCGCGTGGCCGGTGCGCCCGAAGGCGTGAAGGGCATCAGCCTGTTCGTGGTGCCCAAATTCCTGCTGAACGCCGACGGCAGCCTGGGTGAGCGCAACGACGTGTACTGCGTCAGCATCGAACACAAGATGGGCATCAAGGCCAGCCCCACCGCCGTGCTGCAGTTTGGCGACCACGGTGGCGGCGTCGGCTACCTGGTGGGCGAGGAAAACCGCGGCCTGGAATACATGTTCATCATGATGAACTCGGCCCGCTACGCCGTGGGCGTGCAGGGCATCGCGGTGGCCGAACGCGCCTACCAGCATGCCGTGGCCTACGCCAAGGACCGCGTGCAAAGCCGTCCGGTGGATGGCAGCGTCAAGGGTTCGGCCACCATCATCCATCACCCCGATGTGCGCCGCATGCTGATGACCATGCGTTCGCTGACCGAGGGCTGCCGCGCCATGGCCAGCACCGCCGCCGCCGCCTACGACGCCGCGCACCACCACCCCGACGCTGAAGTGCGTAAGCAGAACCAGGCCTTCTACGAATTCATGGTGCCGCTGGTCAAGGGCTACAGCACCGAGATGAGCCTGGAAGTCACCGACCTGGGCGTGCAGGTGCACGGCGGCATGGGCTTCATCGAGGAAACCGGCGCCGCCCAGTACTACCGCGACGCCAAGATCCTGACCATCTACGAAGGCACCACCGCCATCCAGGCCAACGACCTGGTCGGCCGCAAGACCGGCCGCGACGGCGGGCAGGGCGCCAAGGCCATCGCGACGCAGATCGAGGTGACCGAGAAAGAACTGCTGGCCGCTGGCAACGACGACGCCAAGGTCATGGCCCAGCGCCTGGCCGCCGCGCGCCTGGCCTTCATCGACGTGGTGGATTTCATCGCCGCCCAATCCAAAAGCGACCCCAACGCCGCCTACGCCGGCAGCGTGCCGTACCTGATGCTGACGGGCAACCTGGTGGCCGGCTGGCAACTGGGCCGCGCCTTGCTGGCCGCGCAGTCGCTGGCAGGCAAGGGTGTGGACGAAGCTTTCTTGAAAGCCAAAATCGCCACCGCGCGCTTTTACGCCGACCACATCCTGACGCGCGTGCCCGGCCTGCGCGATGCCATCGTGCACGGCGCACACAGCGTGACCGCGCTGGCGCCGGACGAGTTCTGAGCTGAAGAACTCCTAAAACCGTAGCTACTGTCGCCTGATTGACGGGCGCTACGGCCATTTTTTGCTATGAACGGGGTGTCGCCGTTCCAACGAAAGCCTTCATGTCGAAATTGCCCCCCGTTCTGCAAAGCCTGAAATTCCCCGTCATCGGTTCGCCGCTGTTCATCATCAGCAACCCCAAGCTGGTGATCGCGCAGTGCACCTCTGGCGTGGTGGGTTCCATGCCCGCGCTGAACGCACGCCCGGCGGCGCAGCTGGAAGACTGGCTGGCCGAAATCACCGAGGCGCTGGCCGCGTGGGACAAGGCCAACCCAGACAACCCCGCCGCGCCCTTTGCCATCAACCAGATCGTGCACAAGAGCAACGACCGGCTGGAGCACGACATGCAGCTGTGCGCCAAATACAAGGTGCCGATCATCATCACCAGCCTGGGTGCGCGCGAAGACGTGAACCAGGCCGTGCACAGCTGGGGCGGCGTGGTGCTGCACGACGTCATCAACAACGTGTTTGCCCACAAGGCGATCGAAAAGGGCGCCGACGGCCTGATTCCCGTGGCTGCCGGCGCCGGCGGCCACGCCAGCGTGAAAAGCCCCTTCGCCATGATCCAGGAAATCCGCGAATGGTTCGACGGCCCGGTGGCGCTGTCGGGCGCCATCGCATCGGGCGGCGCTGTGCTGGCGGCCCAGGCCATGGGGGCCGACTTTGCCTACATCGGCTCGGCCTTCATCGCCACCGAAGAGGCGCGCGCGGTAGACGGCTACAAGGAAATGATCACGTCCAGTGATTCGGACGACATCGTCTACAGCAACTTCTACACCGGCATTCACGGCAACTACCTCAAGGGCAGCATCCGCAACGCCGGCATGGATCCGGACCACCTGCCCGAAAGCGACCCCAGCAAGATGAACTTTGGCACCGGCGAAGGCGCCAACGCCGCCAAGGCCTGGAAAGACATCTGGGGCTGCGGCCAAGGCATCGGCGCCGTGAAGTCGGTGGTGCCGGCAGCGGAGCTGATCGCGCGCCTGAAGCGTGAATACGCGGAGGCGAGGGCGCGGCTGGCGCTGTAAGTAGGCGCTTCGGCCGGGCGGCGCAGGTCCGGCCAGCGCTTGCACCTGCCGCGCAGGCATGTATCAAACCTGGATAGCGGTGGGTTGGTTGGGCAGTTTTTTGTGCCCGACCGCTGCGCACTCGGTGTGCGATATCGCTGGTTGCTATCTAAAGAATAGCTTGCTGCGCCCGTCAGTTTTCGTTTTAGCGCTTAATCGGTCTGAAGCCTAGGCTGAACAGGCGACGACAGCTATCAAATTAAAAGCAATGCGTTAAAAAACCGCCTGCGGATATCGAGCCGGAAACCGGTCGAGCCCGCAGGCGGTTTGTTCTGATCGGATCACCGACCGGGCAAGCGGGCCGGGGAACCCGCCCGATACCCGATCCCAATGATCACCAATGCGCGTGGGTGTGTTCGCCTGCCGTGGCCAACTCGCGCTTGGTGCCGGTGGCCCGTGTGCGTTTGGCGGTGGACTTGCGGGCCACACCACGGCGCGGGACGGCGGGCTTGGCCTGTTCCACGCGCTGGCGGATGTGGGCCAGCGCTTCTTCCACCTGGTCGATCAGGATCAGGCACAGGTCGCCCTTGTTCAGGCGCGCCAGGGCATGGTCGATGGCGGCGAATTCGCCGTGGATTTCTTCGACGCGGCGGGTGCGGGTGGCGCCTTGCAGGCCGTCACGCAGCAGCGTCAGCACTTCGCCATCGGCGCGGCCACGCTGGCAGGCGTCCTGGTACAGGATCACGTCGTCGAAGGCTTCGCCCAGAAGGCGGGTCTGCGCGCGGATGTCCTCGTCGCGCCGATCACCGGCGCCGCTGATGACGACCGAGCGGCGCACCGCAGGCATGTTCTCGACGCCGGCGACCAGCGCCGCGATGGCGTCGGGGTTGTGGCCGTAGTCGGCAATCAGCGTGGCGCCGCGGTAGTCGAACACGTTGAAGCGACCGGGCACGCCGTGCAGGTCGCTGATGAAGCTGGCCAGGCCCTTCTGGATGGCTTCCCAAGACACGTTCACCGCCCAGGCGGCGGCGACCGATGCCATGGTGTTTTCCACCTGAAAGCCGATCTGGCCCTGGCGCGTCAAGGGCACGCGTGCCAATGGCAGGCGTTTGACGAAGCCGCCTTCGGCGCACACGATGTCGCCACGGTCGACGTAGACCACGCGTTTGCCTTGTGCGCGGTGCGTTTCGATCACCGGGTGCTTGCCGTCATAGGCAAAGAAGGTCACCTTGCCGGGGCAGTGGGGCGCCATGGCGGCCACGGCCGGATCGGCGGCGTTCAGCACGGCGGTGCCGGTGGGCGCCACGTTCAGCACGATCACGCGCTTGAGCACCTTCAGGTCTTCCAGCGTGGTGATGTAGTTCAGGCCCAGGTGGTCGCCTGCGCCCAGGTTGGTGACGATGGCCACGTCGCACTGGTCAAACGCCAAGCCTTCGCGCAGCAGGCCACCGCGTGCAGTTTCAAGCACCGCGGCGTCCACATCGGGGTGCGCCAGCACGTTGCGTGCGCTGCGCGGGCCCGAGCAATCGCCCGAATCGATCTGGCGGCCGTTGACATACACGCCATCGGTATTGGTCATGCCCACGCGCAGGCCCTGGGCCTTGAGCAGGTGGGCGGTCAGGCGCACCGTGGTGGTCTTGCCGTTGGTGCCGGTCACGGCCACCACGGGCACGCGGCCGTTGCCGCCTTTGGGGTACATCAGGTCCATCACGGCGCCGCCGACATCGCGGCCCTTGCCGAACGAGGGGCTGATGTGCATGCGCAGGCCGGGCGCGGCATTGACTTCAACGATGCCGCCGTTTTGTTCTTCCAGCGGTTTGATGACGGTTTCGCACACGACATCCACGCCGCAAATGTCCAGGCCGACCATTTGCGCGGCTTCGATGGCGCGCGCCGCCACTTGCGGATGCACGCTGTCGGTGACGTCGGTGGCGGTGCCGCCGGTCGACAGGTTGGCGTTGCTGCGCAACACCACGCGCTGGCCCTTTTCAGGCACCGAATCGGCGGTCAGGCCTTGCGCAGCCAAGCAGGCTTCGGCAATGGCGTCAAAACGGATCTTGGTCAGCGATGTGCCATGGCCTTCGCCACGGCGCGGGTCTTTGTTGACCTCGGCCACCAGTTGGCGCACGGTTTGTTCACCGTCGCCAATGACCAGGGGTGGGTCGCGCCGGGCAGCGGCCACCAGGCGGTTGCCTACTACCAGCAGACGGAAGTCGTGGCCGGGCAGGTAGCGTTCGACCATCACCACGCCATGCTGGGCGGCGGCTTCGTAAGCCATCTCGAAATGGGCGCGGTCGGTGATACCAACTGTCACACCTTTGCCCTGGTTGCCGTCCTGCGGCTTGACCACGACCGGAAAGCCGATCTGCTGGGCGACCGCCCAGCCTTCTTCCAGTGCGGTCACCGGGCTGCCCATGGGCACCGGCACGCCAGCAGCGTGCAGCAGCTTCTTGGTCAGGTCTTTGTCTTGGGCGATTGCCTCGGCAATCGCGCTGGTGCCGTCCACCTCGGCCGCCTGGATGCGGCGCTGCTGGCTGCCCCAGCCCAGTTGCACCAGGCTGCCGCTGGTCAGGCGCTTGATGGGGATGCCGCGCTGAATGGCGGCATCGACGATGGCGCCCGTTGACGGGCCAAGGCGCTCGTCCTCGTCCAGTTCATGCAGTTCGGCCAGTACGGCCGGTACGTCGAAATCGGTGCCCGCAGCGGCGGCGGCGCACAGGGCTTCGGCCTTTTTCAGTGCCAGACGGCCCACGGCTTCCTCGGTGTACTGCACGGCAACCTGAAAGGTGCCGGGCACCTCGGTTTCGGTGGTGCGGCTGAAAGTCACCGGGCAACCCGCTTCGGCCTGCAGCGCCAGGGCCGTCAATTCCAGCGCGTGCGCCATCGAAATGGGCGTGCTGGGCTTGTTGGCATGCAAGGCGCCGACAGAGGGAAACAGCTCACGCAGACGCTTTTCAAACGCCGGGTCGGCGCTCAGGTCGCGGTGGGCCCCGTCGCAGATGACCACGGCCTCGATGGCAGTGTGGCGGCTCCACAGGTTGGGGCCGCGCAGCGCGCGAGTGCGGGTGACTTCCATGAATGATCCTGAATTGGGAATACCAGTGACTAACGTGCGGCGATTGAAATCAGTGGACAACCAAGTTGTGATGAGCTTCACCAAATCGCAACAAAGCTCCACGGATCAAATCGGGCGACACCCCGAGCGACCAGGCGGCTGCCACCGCGGCCAGCACCTGCGGGCGCACGTCTTCGGGCGGCTCGTTGGTGATCGGCGAAAAAACGGGGGCAGACAGGTTGATCAGCGGGCTTTCCTGGGTGCCCGTGGCCAGGACGATGCTGGCGTCGCGCGCCAGCACGGCGCGCCCCTTGCGGGCGCGGTGCGCGCGCAGGGCTTCGCCTTCGGGGTCCAGCCCGAACAGCAGTACCTCGCCGTCGCAATAGTCGGCCAGCCCGGCCACGTCCGCGTCGTCGGCGTTCAGCACGGCGGCGCCACCCGTCAGCACCACATCCACCTGGGTGCGCACCACGTTGGGCAGCTGGTCGGCTTCGGTGATGTACAGGTCTTCCAGCCCGGTGGCGGGTGGCATGGCCATCACCACGCCCACCTGGCAGCGGTCGTAGGGCAGGCCTTCGGTCAGGATCTGGCGTGCGGTGGTTTCCAGCACGGCCGCTTGAACCGTGCGGTTGATCAGCATGCGTTCGCTGTCGTCGAAGCGGCGCGCGTCGCTGGTCGACAGCTGGCGCGATCCGACGAAAAGGCCGTCGCGGCAGGCCAGGGCGGTCTGCCAGCCGTGCAATTGCAGCATCGAAGCCACCAGCCGCGCAGCCAATGACGACTCGCCCGCGCCCAGCACCCCGACGATCGGGATGCGGCCGGTTTCGCTGGGCGGAAACAGGTGGTTGACGATCGCATCGCCCACTGGCTGGGCGCGGCCCACGGCGGGTTTCAGGTGCATCAGCAGCCCCGGGCCGGCGTTCACTTCGACGATGGCGCCGCCTTGCGGCCCCATGGGTTTGCTGATGTCTTCCACCACCAGATCGATGCCCGCGATGTCCAGACCGACCACACGGGCGGCCATGCCCATCAGCTCGGCGTTGTCCGGGTGCACCTGGTGGGTGACGTCGTTGGCCATGTTGCCGGTGCGTTGCACCACAGCGGTTTGCCCGCGCTGCAGCACGCTGTCGGGCGTCAGCCCCTGGCGGGTCAGCTCCAGCAGCACCACGGCATCGTCCATGCGGACCACGTCCAGCGGGAACTGCTCTTCCTCGCCGCGGCGCGGATCGGTGTTGACGTTGGTGCGCACCAGCTCGGCCACGGTCGATTTGCCATCGCCGCTGATGCGGGTGATTTCGCCGCGCGTGGCGGCGACCACTTTGCCGCCCACCACCAGCAGGCGGTGTTCGTGGCCGGGAAGGAAGCGCTCAACCAGCACCTCGGAGCCCTCTTTCTCAGCGGCGACGAACGCATCGCGCACTTCCTGTTCGGTCTTGAGGTTCAGCGACACGCCGCGTGCGTGGTTGCCGTCCGACGGTTTGACCACCACGGGCAGGCCAATGCTCTCGGCCGCTTCCCAGGCATCGTCCGCGCTTTCCACGGTCTGGCCTTCGGGCACCGGCACGCCAGCGGCAGACAGCAGTTGCTTGGTCAGGTCCTTGTCGCGCGAAATGCCTTCGGCGATGGCGCTGGTGCGGTCGGTCTCAGCCGTCCAGATGCGGCGCTGCGCCGCACCCTGGCCCAGCTGGACCAGGTTGCCGTCGTTCAGGCGCATGGCCGGAATCGACCGTTCGCCAGCGGCGTCCACGATGCAGGCGGTGCTGGGGCCCAGGCAACGGCGGTCGACCAGGTCGGTCAGTTTGGCCAGCACGGTGCCGATGTCAAAGGGTTGGTCGTTGATGGCGGCCATCACCAGGTCGCGTGCTGATTCCAGCGCCAGCCGGCCCACCACCTCGTCGCGGGTGCGGATCACCACCTTGTAGACGCCGCGTTCCTGCGTCATGCGGGCCTTGCCAAAGCCGGTTTTCATGCCGGCCTGGGTTTGCAGCTCCAGCGCCACGTGCTCCAGGATGTGGCCGGGCCAGGTGCCGTCGCGCAGGCGCATCAGAAAACCGCCCCGGCGCCCAACGCTGCAGCGGTGCTCGATCAGGCCGGGCAGCCAGCCGGTCAGACGTTCGTAAAAGCCGGGCAGGGTGTTGGACGGAAAGTCTTCCAGCTCGCCAATGTCGACAATCGCCTCGATCACCGGGCGGTAGGTCCAGACGTTCGGGCCGCGCAGATGGGTCATGGTGCGGATCACCATGGCGGGGAAAGTGCGCGCTGCGGCCGGAGCGCCTGCGCTGGTTTCGATGTCTGCTGTGGCGTTCAGGGGGCGCGGATACAATCCGCCACCGCTGGTGGCGCCACGTTCGCTTTGGTCGATTCGCCTCATAGGGGAGTGCGCTCGCTTTCCTAGAATTTCTGGTGGTGGGGCCGAGCTGAGGAATCCTTCAGCAGGCCCGCTAGTTATATGCATTCCATGTCGCTTCAGACCGCATCCCCGTCCATCCCACCTGCTTTGGCCGAGGGTTTGCCCTTGCAACCTTCAGAGAACGTGCTGGGAGGGCTGGAAGTTGACTTGGACGCGCGACTGCGTTTCGGCAGTGGTGTCGTGTTCATTACAAATCAACGGCTTATTTCACGGTTTCCGGATGAAACAAGCTGGCGCAGCTGGGATTTGCAGCCCGGGCTGGCCCTGCGGCACTCTGACCACGCGGGGGTTGGCACCCTGGCGCTGGGCGATGCGGCCGGCCAGCTGGCGGTGTGGCACTTCACCCTGGGGCAAAACCCCGCCGCCCTGCGCCTGCTGAACCGCTTTGACGCCGTGCAGGCCGACCGGCTGGCGGGCCGCGATGTCGCTTTCGCAGCGCCCGACTGGCCGCCCGAGCTGGCGCCCGATCACCCGGAAGAGGGCGAAGCCGCCACCGAAGACAAACCGCCCTCTACCTGGACGCTGTTTCGCCTGTGGCGCTTTGCCCACCCGTACCGCTGGCAGCTGCTGGCCGGCTTTCTGCTGACGCTGGCCGCCACCGCCGCCACGCTGGTGCCGCCCTACCTGACCATGCCGCTGATGGACAAGGTGCTGATCCCGTTCCAGAACGGCCAGCAGATCGATACCGGGCTGGTGGCCATGCTGCTGTCGGGCCTGCTCGGCTCGGCGTTGCTGGCCTGGGTATTGAGTTGGGCCAAGACCTACATACTGGCCCTGGTGTCCGAACGCATCGGCGCCGATTTGAGAACAACCACTTACGAACATCTGCTCAAGCTTTCACTTGAGTACTTCGGTGGCCGGCGCACGGGCGATCTGATGGCGCGCATCGGCTCGGAAACCGACCGCATCAACGTCTTTCTGTCGCTGCACCTGCTGGATTTCGCCACCGACGTGCTGATGATCGTCATGACGACGGTGATCCTGTTCACCATCAACCCCACGCTGGCCCTGGTCACGCTGGTGCCGCTGCCGATCATTGGCTGGATGATCCACGTGGTGCGCGACCGCCTGCGCACCGGCTTCGAGAAGATCGACCGCGTCTGGTCCGAGGTGACCAACGTGCTGGCCGACACCATTCCCGGCATCCGCGTGGTGAAAGCCTTCGCCCAGGAAGATCGCGAGGCCAACCGCTTCAAGGACGCCAACCGCCACAACCTGGCCGTCAACGACAAGCTGAACAAGCTGTGGTCGCTGTTTTCGCCCACCGTCACGCTGCTGACCGAAATCGGCCTGCTGGTGGTGTGGGCCTGCGGCATCTGGCTGGTCAGCAAGCAGCAGATCACCGTGGGTGTGCTGACGGCGTTCCTGGCCTACATCGGGCGCTTTTACATGCGGCTGGATTCGATGAGCCGCATCGTGTCGGTGACGCAGAAGGCGGCTTCCGGCACCAAGCGCATCTTCGAGATCCTGGACCACGTCTCCAGCGTGCCCGAGCCGAAAAACCCCGTGCCCCTGAACCAGGTCGAAGGCCGCATCGAGGTGCGCGATGCCGCGCTGCGCTACGGCAACCGGTCGGTCATCCGCGGGCTTCAGCTGACCATCGAGCCGGGCGAGATGATCGGCCTGGTGGGCCACAGCGGTTCGGGCAAAAGCACGCTGGTCAACCTGATCTGCCGCTTTTATGACGTGACCGAAGGCGCCATCCTGGTGGACGGCGTGGACGTGCGCAACGTGCGCGTGGCCGACTACCGCCGCAACATCGGCCTGGTGCTGCAAGAACCCTTCCTGTTCTTTGGCACGATTGCCGAAAACATCGCCTACGGCAAACCCGACGCCACGCGCGCAGAAATCGTGGCCGCCGCGCGGGCCGCGCACGCGCACGAATTCATCCTGCGGCTGCCGCAGGGCTACGACTCGCTGGTGGGCGAGCGCGGGCAAGGCCTGTCGGGCGGCGAGCGCCAGCGCATCAGCATTGCCCGCGCGCTGCTGATCAACCCGCGCATCCTGATCCTGGACGAAGCCACCGCGTCGGTCGATACAGAGACCGAGCGCGAAATCCAGAAAGCGCTGGACAACCTGGTGCGTGGCCGCACCACCATCGCCATTGCCCACCGCCTGTCCACCCTGCGCAAGGCCGACCGGCTGGTGGTGATGGACAAGGGCATCAAGGTGGAAGAGGGCACGCACGACCAGCTGATCGCCGAGCGCGGCGCCTACTGGCGCCTGTACGAAGCCCAGGCCCGCCAGGAAAAGGCCGAGCGCGACCGCATGCTGGAAGTGGACGCGCCCCACCCGGCGGCCACGGCGTCCGCCGCACCGCAGAACCCGATCCACCGCGACGAAGCGGGCGGCGAGGCCGACGCGCAGCAGGAGACCACCCGATGAGCGCGCCCACTTCCTTTGAGCTGCACCGTGACGCCTTTGGCCGCCTGGTGCTGACCGACGCCGAAGGCCAGCGCCACGAAGGCGTGGTGGCCGTGCGCGCCTTTCCCATTGCCGCGCCCGACGATGGCGTCAGCCTGCTGAACGGCGACGGGCACGAGCTGGCCTGGATCGAGCGCCTGGGCGCCCTGCAGGGCGAGCAGCGCACCTTGGTGGACCAGGCGCTGGAGCAGCGCGAATTCATGCCCGTGCTGCAGCGCCTGATCGGCGTCAGTAGCTTTGGCACGCCCAGCACCTGGCAGGTGGAAACCGACCGCGGCGCCACGCAATTCGTGCTGAAAGGCGAGGAAGACATCCGCCGCCTGGGCCCGGGCCTGCTGATCGTCAACGACACGCACGGCGTGCAATACCTGATCCGCGACCTGCAGGCCATGGACAAGCAAAGCCGCAAGCTGCTGGACCGCTTTCTTTGAGCCTGCGCCGCTTTGGCCGGGTTGGCAGCGCGCGCACGCCAGCCGTGCCGAGCAGCCATTTACTATCAAAAGAGTAGCTGCCTGCGCCCGTAGACTGGGCGCTGTGGCCTGATTTCATTCGTATTTCAGGCATCAGGCATCAGGTTCGGGCTTCATCGGTCCGTCAAGGTGGCCGGCTGGCTTTCGGGCAGCGCGCTGGGCATCAGCTGCACCGTCAGCACGGTGGCGCCGGGGGCCGACTGCACCTGCAGATCGCCGCCCACCCGCGCCATGCGCGCCTGCATGCTGCGCATGCCCACGCTCAGCCCCGCTGTCTGCACGGCCTGCACGTCAAAGCCCACGCCGTCGTCTTCTACCCGCAGCGCCAGGCCGCCGCTGTCGGTGTTGGCCAGCACCACCCGCACGTGGCGCGCGCGGCTGTGTTTGATGATGTTGGTCATCGCCTCTTCCACCACCCGCGTCAGCGCCAGGCATTGCAGCGCGTTGGGCGCCTGCGCCCATTCGGCCGGGTGCTGCCAGCTGGATCGGATGTCCAGCTCGTCAAACAGCCCCGTGAAGCGGTGGCGCAGCGGCGCCAGCCACTGCTGCGGCGTGGCGGGCACGGTCACGCCGCGGCTGGAATCGCCGTCGATCATCTGGCGCAGATCGTCGCGCAGCAGCTTCAGGATCGACAGGAACTGCCGGTTCTGCAGCGGCGCACTGGCCTGTTCGACCAGCGCGATGGAGCGCACCAGCGCACCGCCCAGGCCGTCGTGCAGCTCGTGCGCGATGCCCAGGCGCTCGTTCAGCCGCAGGTTGCGCAGCACCAGCGCGTGTTCGCGCGCCAGCGTGCTTTGCAGGTTGGCGCGCGCATGGGCCACGCTGTCGGTCAGCTCGACGTTGAAGCGCTCGATCCGCCGGATATTGCGCGCCATGCGCCCGCCCAGTATCAGCGCCATGCACAAGGTGATGGCCAGGCTGGAATAGGGCGTCCAGGCGCCGCCGGGGCTGATCGCCCCCTGCACCAGGAACAGATCGTGCAGGCCCACCACCACAAACAGCGCCATGCACAGCGCCAGCATCAGGTGATCGGCCTGGCGCG
>JAGOEM010000145.1 GCA_017997715.1 Ottowia sp. | reverse complement strand
GCGTGCTGCGCCAGGGCTTCGGCGCTGGCGGCGCTGCGCGATGCAATCTTGAAGTGCCGCACGCCCAGGGCGGCGGCAAACACCTCCACATGGGCCACGCCCTGCACACCGGCGCCAACGATCAGCATGGGGCCGGCCAGGTTGGGCGCCAGGTGCCGCGCCGCCAGGGCCGACACGGCGGCGGTGCGGCGCGCGGTGACGGTGGGGCCATGCAGGATCAGGCGGCGTTCGCCGGTGGCCACGTCGAACACCGCCACATCGCCCTGGATGGTGGGGCGCGGCGTGCCGGCGTTGCCGGGGGTGAAGGTGATCAGCTTGGTCATGGCCGTGCGCGCGTCGCAGGCGGGCATGGCAAACAGGTAGGCGCCGGCCGCCATGGGCACGACCAGGCGCGGCGGCACGCTGACGCTGGGGTCGGCCAACAGGGCTTCGATCTCGTCGACCAGGGGCGCCCAGGGCAGGCACCGGGCGGTGTGGGTGGCGTCACGCAAAGGGTTCATGCGGCCATTCTGACCGATGGAGCCAACCCCTGTAACGCTTTTAAATTGATAGCTACCAGCGCCCGCCTGTCGGGCGCTATGTGCCAATTTGGCTAATGAATGGCACCGCCGCCCGTGCGCAGGTCTTGCGCGGTGGCCAGCGCGGTGCGTAGGCCCACGCGCAGGCCTTCCACCATTTGCGCCAGCGGCAGGCTGGGCGCGCCTTGTTCGGGCAGCAGCGGCACGTGGATGAAGCCGCCGCGCGTGCGGCCCAGCCCGCGGGTGGTGGCCAGGGCGTGCATCAGCGCGTAGAAGGTGTGGTTGCAGACAAAGGTGCCGGCGGTTTGCGATACCTCGGCCGGCACGCCAGCGGCCAGCATGGCCTGGCGCATGGCCTTGATCGGCAGCGAGCTGAAATACGCCGCCGGCCCGCCGGGCACCACGGGCGTGTCGACCGGCTGGGCACCGGCGTTGTCGGCGATGCGGGCGTCATCCACGTTGATGGCAATGCGTTCCAGCGACAGCGCCGCGCGGCCCGACGCCAGCCCCAGGCACACCACCAGCGCGGGCCGGTGCACTTTAAGCAGGGCGCGCAGCGCCGTCACGGAAGCGCCGAATTGCGTGGGCAGCTGCGCCGCGACGATGCGGTGGCCACCCACCTGGCGGCGGTGCAGTGCGCTGGCGATCAGCCAGCTGGGGTTGACCGCATCGCCGCCGAACGGGTCGAACCCGGTCAGCAGCACAGTGCCCGGCGCGCCAGGTGCGCGGGACGAAGAAGATGGGCGGGTGGAACGCGGGACGGCTACCATTGCCGGAAATTTAGCGCATGGCGCGCGATGTGGAGCACAGCATGAGATGGGAAGGCCAGGAGCAATCCAGCAACGTAGAGGACCGCCGCAGCGGTGGCGGGGGCGGCGGGGGTTTTGGCTTGGGCGGTCGCAGCATCGGCATCGGCACGATCGTGATCGCGCTGCTGGGCGGGTGGTTCTTCGGCATCAACCCGCTGACCATCATCGGCATGCTGAGCGGCGGTGGCAGCCCGGTGGTGCAGCAGCAGGCCGGCCCGGCGCAGGCGCCCCCCAGTGACGACAAAGAGGCGGTGTTTGTGTCGACCGTGCTGCGTTCGACCGAAGACGCCTGGGGCCAGGTGTTCCGCGCCAACAACGCGCAGTACCAACCGCCGCGGCTGGTGCTGTTCCGTGGTGCCACGCCCACGGCCTGTGGCACGGGCCAGTCGGCGATGGGGCCGTTTTACTGCCCGGGTGACCAGAAGGTGTACCTGGACATGGACTTTTTCGACACCCTGAGCCGCCAGCTGGGCGCGCCGGGCGACTTTGCCCGCGCCTACGTGGTGGCGCACGAGGTCGGCCACCACGTGCAAAACCTGATGGGGCTGACCGACAAGGTCGATTCGATGCGCGGGCGCGCCAGTCAGGCGCAGCAGAACGCGCTGTCGGTGCGGCTGGAACTGCAGGCCGACTGCTTTGCCGGCATCTGGGCCAACAAGTCGCAGCAGGCCAAGAACTGGCTGGACCAGGGCGACATCGAATCGGCCATGAACGCCGCCGCCAAGATCGGCGACGACGCGCTGCAAAAGAAGAGCCAGGGCTATGCGGTGCCCGACAGCTTCACCCACGGCTCCAGCGCGCAACGCCAGCGCTGGTTCATGCAGGGGCTGAAAACCGGCAGCGTGCAGGCTTGCGACACCTTCAACGCCCAGTCGTTGTGATGTTTTAGTATCCAGAGCCAAATCAGGCTCTGGCGCCCAATGGACGGGCGCAGGCAGCTATTTTTTTATGAGTGATTCGCGGTGCCGCGCGGGCGCACTGTGCACGAAACGTGCAAATTCGTGCTGGGGTGCGACAATACGAGGTTAATGACGCAACCCTATTCTTCTCTCGCGCTGGCTGAGCCGCTCAAGCGCGCCGTGGCCGAGATGGGCTACGAAAACATGACGCCGATCCAGGCACAGGCCATTCCCGTGGTGCTGGCTGGGCAAGACGTCATGGGCGCGGCGCAAACCGGCACCGGCAAAACCGCCGCTTTTTCGCTTCCGCTGCTGCAGCGCCTGCTCAAACACGAAACCCCCTCGTTGTCGCCCGCCCGCCACCCGGTGCGCGCCCTGGTGCTGCTGCCCACGCGTGAGCTGGCGGTGCAAGTGGCCGACCAGGTCAAGCAGTACGCCAAATACACCAACCTGCGCAGCACCGTGGTGTTTGGCGGCATGGACATGAAGCCCCAGACCGCCGAGCTGCGCAAGGGCGTCGAGGTGCTGGTGGCCACGCCCGGCCGCCTGCTGGACCACATCGAAGCCAAGACCGCGGTGCTGAACCAGGTCGAATACGTGGTGCTGGACGAGGCCGACCGCATGCTGGACATCGGCTTTCTGCCCGATCTGCAGCGCATCCTGAATTACCTGCCCAAGGCGGGGCGCACCACCCTGCTGTTCTCGGCCACTTTCTCGCCCGAGATCAAACGCCTAGCCGAAAGCTACCTGCAAAACCCAGTGCTGATCGAAGTGGCGCGGCCCAACGCCACCGCGTCCACCGTCGAACAGCACTTCTACCTGCTGGAAGACGACGACAAGCGCCGCGCCATCCGCCAGGTGCTGAAAGACCGGGAATTGCGCCAGGCCTTTGTGTTTTGCAACAGCAAGCTGGGCTGTGCCCGCCTGGCCCGCGCGCTGGAACGCGACGGCCTGCGAACCACCGCCCTGCACGGAGACAAAAGTCAGGATGAACGCCTGAAATCGCTCGAAGCCTTCAAGCAGGGCGAAGTCGACCTGCTGGTGGCCACCGACGTTGCCGCCCGCGGCCTGGACATCAAGGACGTGCCCGCCGTTTTCAACTACGACGTGCCCTTCAACCCCGAAGACTACGTGCACCGCATCGGCCGCACCGGCCGCGCAGGCGCATCGGGCGTCGCCGTCACCTTGGTCACGCGGGGCGACCAGCGCCAGATGGCCGAGCTGGAAAAGCTGCTCAAGACCAAGATCGAGCTGGAGCACCTGGCGTTCGAGAACGAGAAGCCGCATGGCCGCCAGAACGATGGCCGCCGCCGCTGGCAAGACGAAGAAACCGGCGATTCACGCGACCACGCCCGCCGCGAACGCGACGACCGCCGGGCCCCCGCACCGCGCCGCGCCGCGCCCGCCCCCCGCGCCGCCGACCCGTTCTTCGACCGCCCCTACGAAGCGCCCGACACGCCCGCCGATCAGACGCCTTCCTGGGATCAGAAAGCGCCCACCGCACGCGCTGGCCTGTCGGCCAACATCAAGCCCAAGCGCCGGGTGGCGGCCTTGTTTAAGGCGGCAGCGCCGTCGGTCGAACCCTCCAACTGACGCGCCGCACCGGTGAAGCTGCCGAGTTGGCTTGACCGGAGCCTGGTGACCATCGGCCTGGTGGCGCCCACCGTGGTGGCATTGGCCATCGCCGTCTCAGCGCCGTCATTCGCTGAGGTGTTCCATTCAGGCGGCGCCGAAGTCACGCCCCTCGGCCAATTCTTCGTTCGCTTTCGCTTCGCCTTTCTGCTGCTGCCCCTGGCGGTGGCAGCGCTTTGGCGCTGGTGGCCCCACGCGGGTTCGCGCGGCCTTGCGGTGGCCGTCGTCGGCGTGCTGAGTGCCGCACAGTTGGCCGGCATCTACATGTGGTCGATGTACCTGCCCATTTTCAAGCTGGGCCAGTCCGGCTGAGCCCGCATTCAGGCAGGCCGCCGCGGCACCAGCGGCTTCGGCCCTTGGCGTTCCATCGGTCTGAATTGAAGACGAAATCAGCCCTCAGCGCCCGTCTTATGGGCGGTGCAAGCTATCTATCTAATAGCAATCAGCCTCAGCCCTCAATGCCGGTGCGCGCCAGGGCCGCCTGAAGGCGCGATACGCGCCACCACGGCCTCATCGACCTCAGAGAAGCGCCTCACCTGGCCGCCCCGCCGCTGGGCAAAACTGGCCGCCGCCCCCACGGTGGCAAAAGCCGGCAGGTTGCCCGCACGCATGGGCCCCAGCGCCGACGAGCCTTCGACGTAGAAGGCGTCGCGGGCATCGATCCAGCCCCCGGCGTCCGAATCGGTGACGTAGATGGCGCCGATATCGCTGGCAGCCTGACGCCCACGGCTGTAGTGCTCGATGCGCTGCAGGTACTTGAACAGGCTCAGCGGCGAATCGAAGAACTGCGCGTCGCCGTGCTTGAAGATGATCTGCGCCGCCCAGTCTGGCGAGCGGGCGGGGTACATCCCGCACACCGGGCAGCGCGCGTCGGCCGGCACGCTGCGCGGCGCCATCACGCCCTGGCCAGAAGCGGGGTCGTAAGGGGTGGTGGGCGCGGTCACGCAAACGTCGTCAGACCAAATCGGCTCGCCCCCCGCCTCGCCGCCGGCCGGCGCTCGCGGCCAGCGCCAACCCACCAGGCCGGCCACGGCGGTGCTCAGCAGCGCTGCGGCGACCAGGCGGCGGCGCGGGGTGCGCAGGTGGGATGGCGGCATGGCGGCACTCACATGCGGGTGTCGTGCAAGGCACCGCCGCTCAGGTCCACCATGTCGCGCGTGATCTCGGCAAAGCGCAGCACCTTGCCGCCGTAGTCGGCAACGAATTTCGCGGCATCGGCCTCCTGCGCAAAGCTGGCGATGGTCGGCCCCATCGAACCATGGCGCTTGCTGCCAAGCACGTAGAAGCCGGGCTTGGCATCCACCCAGTGGCCCTGGGGCGCATTCCAGTCGGCCTGGCCCATGTCCTGCACATAGATGGCGCGCACGGCGCGCACCTGTTCGGCCGCAAGCAGGGTGTTGAACAGCTCCACGGTGTCGCAGAAGAAACTGGGCTGGGCCTGGCCGGCGTAATGGACCTGGGCCTTGGGGCCGGGGTAGTCGGCCAACAGCATGCCATCCAGCTCGCAGGCGGTGGCACGATCGATCTCGACCGGCGCGAGCGATGCTGACGCCTGGCCAGCCTTGTCGCCGCAAGCGGCCAGCAGCGCAGTGAAGGTGACCACGCCCAGTGCGCGGCGACGGGTAAGGCAAGAGCAGGTCGTCATGGCTTGAATCTCCAATGAGCAAGGGCAAGCGGCAGCGCGATCCAGGCCAGCATAACGCCGCCCATCACCGCGGGGTTGCCCAGCGAAGAAGGAACAACGCTGGCCAGCCCGTACAGCGTGCGGACATCGTCCAGCGAGAACACATTGAGGATGCGGAACACATCCGCCGGATTCAGCAGCAACAGCCACGCAAAAGCGTCGCCAGCAAACCTGCCGCCCGTGCCAACCAGCAGGCCCAGCAACAGCAGATCGAAGACCAGCACAAAGAAGAACCAGGTGGCGATGGCCAGGCCCGAGGCACGCGTGCGTTCGCGCGCCAGCACCGAAATCAGCACCGCCAGGCTGAGAAAGGCCAAACCGAGCAAGACCGAACTGAGCATGAAGCCGCCATAGTGGTACAGGCCAGCGGCGCTCATGTGGCGCCAAAGCAGAACGACCACCAACCCGAAGCCGACCACGGTGGACAGCGTCAACGCCAGTGCCAGGCCCAGGTACTTGCCCAGCAGCAACTCCAGCCGCGTGATCGGCAAGGCCAGCAGCAGGTCCAGCGAACCGCGCTCGCGCTCGCCCACGATGGCATCAAAGCCCAGCAACAGCGCAATCAGCGGTATCAGGTAAATCACCAGGCTGACCAGGCTGGCGATGGTGAACTCGATCGACCGAAAGCCGACCTGCCCTTGCTGCGCCCCACCGAAGTAGGCAATGACCAAAGAGAACGCCGTGAAAATCAGGGCGACCGCCAGTACCCAGCGATTGCGCATGCGGTCGCGAAACTCCTTGCCCGCGATGGTGAGGATTTGGGCTATTTCCATGTCACGTGTCCATCGCGCTGCGCGCGATCTGCGGCACCCCGGGCGCGCAGATGCTTGGCACGGGGCGCGGGGCTGTTTGGTCGGGCGGCATGCTCATGGCTGGTGCACCCCGAAGTACACGTCCTCGAGCGACGGTTCGCGAATCTGCACATCCAGCAGGCGCCCGCCCAGCGGGGCGAGCGCGCTCAACACCGCCATCTTCTGCGCGCGTGGGCAGTCCAGGCGCAGGCCGCCCTCAGCGACGACCGGGCTGACACCGGGCAACGCCTCCAGTGCTTGGCAAGCGGCAGGCACATCGCCTTCAGCCAGCGCCAGGGTGATGGACAAGGGTATGTCCACCCGTTCGCGCAGCGCCTGCACGCTGCCGACGGCCTGAACCTTGCCGGATGCCAGGATGGCCAGACGATTCACGCGCTCTTGCAGCTCGGCCAGGATGTGCGAGGTGATGACGACCGTGACCCCCTCTGCCTGCAAACCGCGCAGCGTGGCGTAGAAATCGCGAATGGCTTGCGGGTCAAGCCCGTTGGTGGGTTCGTCAAGGAACAACACCCGGGGACTGCCCAGCAGCGCCTGCGCGAAGCCAAGACGCTGGCGCATGCCCTTGGAATACTCGCGCACAAGACGCTTGGTGGCGTGCGCCAGGCCGACCCGCTCCAGCATCGCTGGGCATTGCGCCAGCGGTGCGCCTTTCAGGCGTGCAAAGAAACGCAGCGTTTCCAGCCCGTTCAGGTTGTCGTACAGCACCACGTTTTCGGGCAGGTAACCCAGGCTGCGCCGCACGGCGCGAAAGCCGCGCCCGGTCACCGGGGTGCCGTCGATGCGGATCTCGCCGCAGCTGGCTGCGGTCAGGCCCAGCATCATCTTGAACAGCGTGCTCTTGCCTGCGCCGTTGTGGCCAATCAAGCCGAATACTTCGCCGCGCTGGATGTCCAGATCCACGCCGTCCACCGCGTGCAGCGCACCGTAGCGCTTGCTGACGCCGCGCAGCGTGATGGCCGCGTCGTCTGCCAAAGGCGGCGCCTCAACCGGGAAAGTGCTTGCCACGCCATTCGCTCCAATTGAGATGACCCGGCTGCATGCGCGGGCGCGGGTCCACCACCGATGGCACGCGCAGCACAGGAAATTGCCTGGCCACCAGCCGCAGCGCCTGCACCGCGGGGCTGGCCAGCAGCAGCTTGACGCCAGGGTGGCGCCAGGTCAGTCGATCCACCAGGTCATTGGCCTCGTAAGGCACATCGCCTACGCCGTCACCGTCGCGGTCCCAGCCCAGGTAGTTGCTCCAGTGGTTGCCCGTCTTCACGCCCCAGCGTTCGTCGCGTGCGCCCACGTAGCGCACTTGTTCGCGGTTGCCGATGAAGTCGTTGCCTTCCACTTCGTTGCGCGTGGAACCGGCCGACAGGTGCACGCCCACGGTGTTGTCCACCACCAGGTTGCGGTTGAGCTGGATGTACTCCACGTCGTAGATGAAGAAGCCCCGGTTGTTGCCCGCGACGACGTTGCCCTCGATCACCGCGTCCTGCAGCGTCCGCAGCATGATGCCGTGGTCGGAGTTGCCCCAGGCACGGTTGTTGCGCACCTCTTGGTTGCGCACTTCCATCAGGGCCAACCCCCCACGGTTGTAATAGGTGTCGTTGTCCTCCCACAGGTTGTAGTAGGAGTTCATGTAGTGCGTGCCATAGCGGCTGTGGTGCAGGCGATTGCCCTTGAACACCGCGTGGTGCGACACATCGACATACAGCGCGTCGCGCACAAAGCTGATGTCGTTGTTCAGAATGCGGGCGCCCTTGGTGTTGTACAGCTGCACGCCGTTGCCGCGCTGCGACGATGAATAGTCGCGCTTGCCGGTGATCAGGTTGTGCTCAATCAGCACCTCGTCGGCCTTCTCGATCCACAGGCCAAACAGGTTGTAGGTCAGGTCGCAGTGCCGCACGGCGGCGCGGTGCGCGCCGGGGTACAGGTAAATGCCGGCGTTCTGGTCTTTCAGGCTGTCGCCAGAGTCGCGCACGATCAGCCCTTCAATCACCACGTCCGGGGCGGTCACCCGAATGGTGTCGCCCTTCAGCCCGCCACTGATCGTGGGCCGGCCAACGCCGCGCAAGGTCAAGGGCTTGTCGATCAGCAGGTTGGCGGGGTAGTGCCCGCGCTGCACTTCCACCGTATCGCCGGGTTGCGCCGCGCGCACGGCGGCCGCAAGGTCGTCACCGGGCCGCACCGTCAGGGTGGCCGCATGGCAGCCACCGGCGCCCCACACCACCAGCGCCAGGCCCAGGTGGGCGATGGACTTCCTCATGGCGCCACAAGCCCCAGCGCCTGAAGAGCCAGAAACAGCGCTGCGCCAATCATCAGGTTCTTGAAGCCGACGTAGCTCATCATGTCCATGACACCGGCAACGCGGTAGGTATCGCGCCACCACAGCCCATCCTTGACGTAACGACGACCCGACAGGCGGATCAGCACCTCGTAGACGCTCCAGCCAAACCACCAGCCAATGATGGCGCCTGACGACAACTGCCCCATCGCCGCCACCACCCAGGACACCGTGGCGGCAATCGCCAGTGAAATCCCGGCCACCTGCAGCGCACGCTGGCTGCGCCAGCCCTCTGCACTCCAGGGCCACAGATGGTCGCGCAGCTCCAGCAACAGCCACTTGAGCAAGCCGACGTCGCCGCGCTTGTGGGCAGGCAGCACGGGGTCGGTTGGCATACGCGGATCCGGCCCGTTGGCGGCTTTGGGCAGTATCTGGTCCTGCACGGTGGCCGGATGGATCGGAATGAAGTACCCGTTGGCGCCGATGGGCGACAGCACCAGCCCATCCTTCTCGCGGCGCTTGCGCTCGCGTGCCAGAGGTGGGCAGCCCTTGACGTCGGTGTAGAGGATCATGCAGTCAAGGCAGTGCAGGCACTCGCGGTGGTCGATGCGGCCCGCCGCATCAATCGCCTGGGCGCCGCAGCCCACGGCACAGGCTTTGCAGCTGTTGCAGTCC
>JAGOEM010000021.1 GCA_017997715.1 Ottowia sp. | reverse complement strand
CTGCTGACCAGCTTGCCCGCCCGCGCCTACCGCGAAGCGCGCATGTTCCAGCTGGTGTGGAATAACATCGGGCTGACGCGGATTGCGCGCAGCAAGACTTCACTGAAAACCAGCGCCTTCGTCTGGCTGAAGGTCAAGAACGTCGTGCTGAGCGTGCTCACGCTGGGCTTCTACCGCCCGTTTGCGATCGCCAGTGAATACGCCGCCAAGGTCGGCTCGGTCACGCTGTACATCAAGGGCGGCACCGATCAGCTGGTGGGCGAACTGGTCAAGCAGCAAGGCGCCTTTGGCGACGCTGCGGCCGACGCCTTTGGCCTGGATCTGATCGGCTGACCCGCCATGCCGCCCCCTGCCCGCCTGCCCCACCGCTGTTGACCGCATGCCGTCCACCGAATCAGCCAGCGGCACCGCCGCCGCGCCCACGCCACCGGCCGTGCTGTCCGTTCAGTGGTTTGACGGGCGCAGTTCGCGTGCGCGGCCGGCGCAGTTGGCGCTGCGGCCCGACCCGGCCGGCGCGCGCCTGCTGCTGAAGGCGCTGGACGGCGATCAGGAACGCCTGAACCTGGCGCCCAAGGAAGTCGGCTGGCCAGAGCGCTGGTCGGCCGGGCGCGCGCCCCCGCGCGTGACGGTCGATCTGGGCCAGCACGGCAGCGTGCAGGTGGACGACGTGGCCGGCTGGCAGGCTGCGCTGTCCGCCGCGCGCCACCGCCGCACGCTGGCCGAACGCATGCAGACGCAGTGGCGCGTGCTGTTGGCGGTGTTTGTGCTGGCGGCGGCGGGCGTTGCGGCGTTCTACCGCTGGGGCACGCCCTGGGCCGCGGCCCAGATCACGCGCCACGTGCCGGTGGGCTGGGAACTGGCGCTGTCCGAACGGGCCATGCAGCAGATCGACGAAGCCTACGTCAAGCCCACCCAGTTGCCCCCAGCGCGGCAGGCGCAATTGCGCGCCGAATTCAACCAGCTGGTGGCCGCCATTGCGCCCGCTGCGCGCCGCTACCCGGGCTACCAGCCCAGGTACCGGCTGGAGTTCCGCTCTGGCATGCCACCCAACGCGTTTGCGTTGCCGGGCGGCACCATCGTCATGACCGATGCCATGGTGCGCCGCGCGGGCCAGATTCCCGGCACCGGCGACCCCGCCCTGCTGGGCGTGCTGGCGCACGAGATCGGCCACGTCGAGCACCGCCACACCACGCGCATGGTGGTCGAGCAGGGCGTGCTGAACATCGGCCTGGGGCTGGCACTGGGCGATGTGTCCACGCTGGTGCAGATGGGCGCGTCGGCGCTCACCGGGCTGGCGTACCAGCGCGGGCACGAGGTCGAGTCCGACTGCTACGCCGTGGACCTGATGCACCAGCGCGGCATGTCGGCAGCGCCGATGGCGGATCTGCTGCTCAGCCTGGATCGGTCGCAGGGCAAGGACAAGGATGAGGACGAGGACGGCGCGCCGAGCGACGAGCCTGCCGACAGCGCGCGCCAGAAATCACCCAAGCCTGCGCAGGCCCGCGCGTCGGCAGCTTCGGCGGCGACAGCGGCTTCTGCACCTGCCGGCCAGCCAACGCCGATGCCTTCCAGCACCAAACCGTCAGGGCGCGAAACCGCCAAGCGGCCCGAAAAGCCCGGCCGTTGGGACTGGCTCAGCACCCACCCAGACACCGCGGGGCGCGCCGAACGGCTGAAAACCGCCCAGCCGGGCGACTGCACGGTGCGCTGACGGCCAGCGACGCAAAAACCAGTTTGCCCGTGGCCGACGTTCGGCGCCAGCCCTGGGGCTGCCTGGGCGCTTGGGTGCGCCACACGGTGAACCGGCTCAGGCAGCAAGCAAGCAAGCAGACGCCGCTGCGCATGCGGCAGGGGCCGCTGCGCATGCGGCAGGGGCTGCGGGCACTTGAAAGAAACCACGGGCAAGCTACCGCGCCGCGCGCTGAATTCATATAGAAAATAGCTGCAGCGCCCGTTGGCAGGGCGCCGGCAGCTATCAATTTTATAGTTACCGGCGATGACGCCGGTTTTGGCTTAGCGCGTATTCAAGCTCTCAGCGCGCGGGCTGGGGGATGTGGATCGCGATGGGCTGCTAGGCGCAAACCGCAGCGATACCGCGTGGTATCGCGCGGATTTGCAACGCGAAGCAGACCGCCCGAGGCCATGCCCACACACCCGCGACGAGACGTTGAACACGCTCTTAGGCCGTCTGCGTGCGCCGCAGGCGGCGCAGCCCCAGCGCACCCATCAGTGCGGCCATCAGCAGCAAGCCCCATTCGCCCAGCGTGGGCACCGGCAGGGCCGGGGCCAGCGGGCCGGTTGGGTCGGCGATGACGCCGCCTGCCGCGTCGCTGTCGCCCACGCCACCGTCGGTGATGGTGAAGGTGGCGGTGTTGCCGGCAATGCCCAGGCCAGGCGGCGTGAACCAGGTGTCGGTGGTGTCGCCCACGGCGGCAAGGCCGTACTTGCCATATTCGGCGATGGGCTGGGGCCAGACCACGCTCATGGTCACCGTGCTGCCGACGTCACAGCCGATCAGGCGGAAACCGAACATGCCCTGTGGCAGCATTTTTCCGGGCGGCGGGGCGGCGCCCGCGCCGGCGAAAGCGGTGCTGCTCAGATCGAAGCCGCATGCGGCGCCGCCGCCGGTAAAGCTGGCGCTGGCCGGCCCAGCGGTGCCGCCGGGGCCAGGCACGGTGGTGCCGCTGAAGGCCTTGATGCCGTCGATGGCCACCGTTTGCGTTACCTGGGCCGCAGCGTCGTAACCCGCGTCACCCACCTGGTCGGCGGCGATGGTGCACGCGCCTGAGGTGACCATGGTCACGGTCGTGCCCGCTACCGTGCACACGGCGGGTGTCGATGACGAATAGGCAATGGGGCGCGCTGGATTGGCAGGCGAATCACTGGTGGCCACGGGGTTGACCGCGAAGGTGCCCCCATTCACAAAGCCGTGGCTGGCCGGCGACTGCGCGGGGAAGGTCAGCGTCTGCGGGACTTTGGCCACGGTCACGGTGTAGGCCTGCGTGCCGGTGTAAGGGCCGCTGCCGGTGCTGCTGTCGGTCGCTGTCACGCTGAAATTGAAGCTGCCGCCTGTGGTTGGCGTGCCGCTTAGCACGCCAGCCGCGCTGAGCGAGAGACCGTTCGGCAACGCTCCCCCCGGGGAAAGCGCAAAGCTGTAGCTGGCGGTTCCGCCACTGGCGGTCAAGGTTTGGCTGTAGGCGCTGGCAACGGTGCCGTTGGGCAGGGTGGGGGGCGACACGGTCACCGTCGGCGCCGCGATGGTCAGGCTGTAGCCGCGCGAGGTCGAGTGCGAACTAGCCCCAGTGGTGCTGTCAGTGGAAGTGACCGTGAAATTGAACGTGCCGCCTGTCGTGGGCGTGCCGGCCAAGGCCCCTGCCGGGCTGAGTGACAGCCCCGCTGGCAGCGCGCCAGCGGTAATCGCGTAGGTATAGGGCGTGGTCCCACCGGTGGTGCTGAACGCCTGGTTGTACGCGGCCGCCACGGCGCCATTGGGCAGCGACGTCGGCAACAGGTTCAAAACGGGCGCAGCCACCGTCCCGCTATAGGTGCGTACGCCGGTGTAGGGGCCGGTGCCGGTGCTGCTGTCGCGTGCACCGATGGTGAAGCTGAAGGGACCGCTGGCGGTGGGTGTGCCACTCACCGCCCCGCCAGAGCTGAGCGTCATTCCCGCCGGCAAGGCCCCCGCGGTCAGCAGGAAGGTATAGCCAGCGGTGCCACCGCTCGCCGAGACGGTTTGGCTGTATGCCGAGGCGACCGCCGGGTTGGGCAGGGTCAGGGGCGAGACCACGATAGTGGGCGGTGCGATCACCAGCGTGTAGGGCCGTTCGACGAAATGTGGTGCGCCAGCGCCCGTGCTGCTGCCGGTGGCGCGAAAGGTCGGGTTGAACGTGCCGCCCGCTGTGGGGGTGCCGCTGATGACGCCGGTCGTGGTGTTCAAGGCCAGCCCCGTCGGCAGCGAACCCGCTACCACCGCGTAGGTGTAGGGCGAAATGCCGCCGCTGGCGCTCAAGGTCTGACTGTACGCAGCCGCCACAGTGCCACCGGGCAAGGACGAGGTGGTGGGCGAAAGGGCCATCACCGGTGGTGCCACCGAGAAGCTGTAGGGCCGTGAACCGGTGTACGAATTCGCATCCGTGGCCCTTACGGTGAGACTGAAGTTGCCCGCCGCCGTTGGCGTGCCGGTCACGGCGCCAGTGGCCAAATTGACCGATAGCCCGGCAGGCAATGCCCCCGCCGTGATCGCAAAAGCGTAGGGTGCCGTGCCGCCGCTGCCGCTGAACGTGACGTTGTAAGGCGCCCCCACGGTCGCGTTGGACATGCTGGACGGGTTCACCGTGATGGTGGGCGGGCCGCTTACGGGCGTGCGGGTGTTGACGTGGGTGGTGCCGGTGGCCCCCACGATCGCCACCTCGTAGTCGTAGGTACTGCCGCCGCTGGTGGCGCGAAAGCGGAAGCCCATGTAGGCATCCGCCAGGCGCGAGGCGCCGTCAGCACCGTTTTGGACGAGGTTCGTGATGTTGCTGAGACCGCAGGTCTGCAGATCCGCCACCGTCACCGGCCCGCCAGGCAGCGGGAGGCCCGTTGGATAGCCGGGCGGCGTGTAGACGGGATAGGCTTGGTTGGCATTGCTGTTCCAAATGGACCCACCCGCCATACGGTCGTTACTGACGAATGTGACCCACGCAGAACCGGAACTGGACTGCGAAACAAAGCCGACGGGGCAGCCGGTGCCTACGATGGTCTGGTCCGTGACAGAGAAATTGCCAGTAAACGCCTGCGCCACCGATGGCAGCGCCAAGGCCAAGGCCGTGGCTGCGACAGCGCGCGAGCCAATGAACCAAGCCCGCTGCAACCAGCCTTGCGGCTTGGGGATAAGCGGCGATGCATCTGCAGCGTGACGACCACGCTCCAACGCACCATCATGGTGTACTTTTTTCTGAATGAGAGCCCTCATTGCGTGCGCCTTTTTTGTTGAATGGGCATGACCTGGATCAAACAAACAGCCAGTCACCATGTTTCAGGAAGTATAAAAACATTTATTTTGCGCATAAATATATATTTTGTTGCACCAATGCAACGTGCGCACGAATTGGGTGCACTGGTTGGTTGTGCGCACTTCGCTCATCGGCGCTCACGTGTTAAGCGCGGGCGCGCAGCTTTTTTGATTAAGGGGCGGGGGCGGCTTGGGCATTGCCTGCGCCGCCATGGGGACTGGGGGGAGGGCTGTGGGGCAGCGATGAGATGGGCCCCTAGGAAATCAGCGCCAAATATGGCTCTGGCGCACAGCCAGCGGGCGCCAGTAGCTCTTATATTTATAGCAAATGCATCGATGCCAGCGTCTGCATCGACAAGGCCCATCGGGCCTGAAGCAAAAGTGTGAAGTCTGCCGATACGCCGGATTCTGTGCGCGCCCGGGTTGCCCCGGATGCGTGACCGCCATCAATCTGGGCCGGGGGTCGCCCACCCGGCTCGGTGCCACCTACCCGCCAGCTCGCCCTGCGGAACCACAAGGTCGAGAGAGGTTGCCCTGCTCCCGTGACTGGCCTACTTGGTGTTGCTGCGCGTAGAGATTGCCCGTTTCACCCGCCTGGTTGCCCAAGCGACTCGTCTCTGTTGCTCTGATCCTCACCTCACGGTGGAGAGCCGTTAGCTCCTACGCTGTCCTGTGCAGTCCGGACGTTCCTCCAGTGCGCTCTTTCGAGACTTGCACCAGCGGCGGCCTGGCAGGCTTCACCCGGCGATTATCGCCTGCCGCTGGCGGGTGCACCGGGCGCACCGGGCGCGCGCGGCGGTACTGGTCACCACAGCGCAGCTGCTGCATCAGCAAATCTTGGCGCACGAAGTTCAGCAGGCAGCGCAAGCCGCCACCGCCTCTGCTGACAGCGCCCGG
Organism: Ottowia sp.; assembly: GCA_017997715.1. Classification (GTDB taxonomy): domain Bacteria; phylum Pseudomonadota; class Gammaproteobacteria; order Burkholderiales; family Burkholderiaceae_C; genus Ottowia. Next base: position 21,515 of record JAGOEM010000021.1, on the reverse strand, counting down.
CCTCAGCGCGCCACCTGCTCCCAGCTCAAGCCAAAGCGCACCAGGTATTTGCGCAGCCGGTCGGCGTCGTTGACCACGCTGCGCTGCGCGCGCGACGCCTGGTACAGCGTGCGCCCGGCGTCTGACAAGGTGCGCGCGCGGCGGCACACGGCCAGCACGCCTTCCAGCTGAATGCGGTCAAACAGGTCCAGCGCCTGCCAGGCTTCGTCGCCCAGCAGGGTGGCGGCATCGGCGGCGCTGCTGGTGGCGCCAGTTGCGCCTTCGCCCTCTTCGTTCAGCACCGCCCATTGCCAGCGCAGGCGTGCCACCTCGGCCTGCACCAGCTCCAGCCCGATGCGCCCGCCCTCGGCCAAGGTCGCCAGGCGCGTCACGCTGGCCGACAGATCGCGGAAGTTGCCGGGCCAGCGCGCCTCACCCGATTGCGCATAGCGCAGGTACGCCGTCTTCGCTTCGGCGTTGAAGCGCACGGCGCGGCCCAGCTCGGTGCCCGCGCGCACCAGCAGGTGATCGACGTTGGGGTCAATGTCTTCGGGCCGGTCGGCCAGGCCGGGCAGCTGGTAGCTCCACAGGTTGATGCGCGCATAGAGGTCTTCGCGAAAGCGCCCCTGCTGCACCTCGCGCCGCAAATCGCGGTTGGTGCCGGCCACCAGCTGAAAGTCGCTGGCCACCTCGCGGTCACTGCCCATGGGGAAGAAGCGCTTTTCCTCCACCGCCTTCAGCAGCATGGCCTGCTCGTCCAGGCCCAGCTCGCCAATCTCGTCCAGAAACAGCACCCCTTCGTGCGCGGCGCGCAGCAGGCCGGCGCGGTCAGCGGCCGCGCCCGTAAAGGCGCCCTTCTTGTGCCCGAACAGCGTGGACGCCGCGCCATCGCCGCGCAGCGTGGCGCAGTTCACCTCGACAAATTCGCCCTGCACCAGGTGGCGCGCCTTCTTCAGCTCATACAGCCGGGGGGCGGTGTGGCGCAGCGGCCAGCCCGCGCATTACACCGCCAGCCGCTGGAGCCGCCACAGCTCGACCAACGCCGAGGTCATTGGCCAATGGCTGCCGGTGCGGGTGCGCCACGACAAGCTGGAACGCGGCAAAGGCGTGCGGGTATCGGTCGAACCGGTGTAGGCGGCAGCGGCCCTTTTTCGCGGTACTGGGGCCAGAATTCAGCGCCAGCGCGGGGCATATGGATATTCCCGCACGGTTGTATGGGCTGCGCCAAAATGCGGGAATTCATCGCCAGCTTTGGCGCCAAGTGATCGGCGCCGGGGCTGATCACCCCCGCCCAAGGAGCCCTTCCATGCCATTCGCCAACGTCCTGCAAACCATCGGCAACACGCCCGTGATCCGCGTCAACCGCCTGTTCGGCCCCGATGCCACCGTGTGGATCAAAAGCGAGCGATCCAACCCCGGTGGTTCGATCAAGGACCGCATTGCGCTGGCCATGGTCGAAGACGCTGAAAAAAGCGGCAAGCTGCAGCCCGGCGGCACCATCATCGAACCCACCAGCGGCAACACCGGCGTGGGCCTGGCCATGGTGGCGGCGGTCAAGGGCTACAAGCTCATCCTGGTGATGCCCGACAGCATGAGCGTGGAGCGCCGCCGCCTGATGCTGGGCTACGGCGCCACGTTCGATTTGACCCCGCGTGAAAAGGGCATGAAAGGCGCCATCGCCCGCGCCGAAGAGCTGGCCACGCAAACGCCCGGCGCCTGGATTCCGCAGCAGTTCGACAACCCCGCCAACGTCGCCATCCACGAAAAAAGCACCGCGCAGGAAGTGCTGGCCGACTTTCCTGACGGGCTGGATGTGCTGATCACCGGCGTGGGCACGGGCGGCCACCTGACCGGCGTGGCCAAGGTGCTGAAGGCCAAGTGGCCTCAACTGAAAGTGTTTGCGGTAGAACCCACCCAGTCGCCCGTGATCAGCGGCGGCCAGCCCGCGCCGCACCCCATTCAAGGCATTGGCGCCGGCTTCATTCCCAAGAACCTGGACACCAGCCTGCTGGACGGCGTGATCCAGGTCGAGGCCGAAGCCGCACGCGAATACGGCCGCCGCAGCGCGCGCGAAGAAGGCCTGCTGGTCGGCATCAGCAGCGGCGCCACGCTGGCCGCCATTGCGCAAAAACTGCCCGAGCTGCCTGCCGGCAGCCGCGTGCTGGGCTTCAACTACGACACCGGCGAGCGCTATCTGTCGGTCGAAGGCTACCTGCCGGCCTGAGCGGATTGGGCGCGCGGTGAACGCCGTGCGCCTTGAGCGGTGCGGCCCGCCGCAGGTTCAAGCCTTGGCCAAGCGCTGTGTTTCTGCCGTTTGCAGAGGATTTCAGGGCCTGAGCGCACTTTGCCCGAAATGTTACACAGCGTTTCAGGGATTTCCATAGGTCACGCCGTACGCCAGTGCTTGCACACTTCACGAGTAGTTTTTTCGTACTACTCGTGATGACCTATGTGAAAACAGAATTGGGTGCCCAGGCGATCAAGGATCGCCACGCGACCCGCATCACCTGGCCCCAACGCGCGGCGCTGATCCTGTTCGACGGGCAGCGCCCCACCGGCGCCGTGATGGATGCCACCGCCGCGCTGGGCATTACCCGCACCGACATTGAGCTGCTGGCCTCGCTCGGCCTGATCGCGGCCAGCAAGACCCCCGACAAGCCTGCCGACGCACCGTTGACCGACTTTGCCTCCAGCACCCTGGCGGCAAAGTACGGCGATATGGACCTGCCCGTTGCCCCCAACGACCAGCATGAGCGGATACGGCGCTACAAGAAGGCCTACCCGCTGGCCACGCAGATCACGGCCAAGCTGGGCCTGCGCGGCTTCAAGCTGAACCTGGCGGTGGAATCTGCCCAGGGTTTTGACGGCCTGGTGCAGCTGCTGCCCAAGATCCGCGCCGCCGTGGGCGACGAGCGGGTGCAGCCGCTGCGCGACGCCCTGGAAGGGCGCTGAGGGTACGCCGGCCAGGCATCATCTTTAAGCCAAATAGGCCTGTAGCGCCCGCCATATAAGCGTAGGCAGCTATATTATTCATAGCCAATCTTTGCCACCCGGATTGACCGGGCGAACATCGGCCGGCGGCCCTATCGATCCAACAACAACGGCCCGAATACCGCGGCCAGCAAGCTCAGCACGATCAGGACGACCAACAGCGCCCGCATGAAACAGCCATTCCCTGCGGAAGTGCTCGTTGATGCTGGGCGATCGGCGTTGGGGCTTTTTCTTCGTCATGGTGCAAGCGCGGCCAAGGTGACGCCCACTCCCGTGGCGGCGCGCGATCGGCGGTAAGGAACGGGCAAGGGGGCTTGCATGCCCGCTATCATGACCGCCCTTGCTTGATCGCCACAAGCCGCACCCCATGATCCGTCTGTCTGAACTTCGCCTGCCGCTGTCGCAGGCCGATGCGCCCGAAGCGCCCCTGCGCGCCCTGGCCGCACACAAGCTGGGCCTTGCGCCCGATGCCATTGCCACGCTGCGTGTCTTCAAGCGCAGCTTTGATGCGCGCAAGGCCGAGCTGCTGGTCACCTACATCGTCGACCTCACGCTGACCGAGCCCGCGCTGGCCGACGCGCTGCTGGCCCGTTTCGAGCCCGATGCCCACGTGCAAGCCACGCCCGACATGGCGTGGCGCCCGCCGGTGATGGCGCCGGCCGACTGGGCGCCGCCGAACGCGGGCGCCCGCCCGGTGGTGATCGGCTTTGGCCCCTGCGGCATTTTTGCGGCGCTGGTGCTGGCGCAAATGGGGCTCAAACCCATCGTGCTGGAACGCGGCAAGCCGGTACGCGAACGCACGCAGGACACCTGGGGCCTGTGGCGCCGTCGCGATCTGAACCCCGAAAGCAACGTGCAGTTTGGTGAAGGCGGCGCCGGGCTTTTTTCAGACGGCAAGCTGTACAGCCAGGTGCGCGACCCGCGCCACCTGGGCCGCAAGGTGATGGAAGAATTCGTGCAGGCCGGCGCGCCCGAGGAAATTCTGTGGGTGGCGCACCCGCACGTCGGCACCTTCAAGCTGGTCAAGGTGGTCGAAGCGCTGCGCGCGCAAATCATCGCGCTGGGCGGCGAGATTCGCTTTGAACACCGCGTCAACGATCTGCTATTGAATCAAGAGCTGCCTGCGCAGGCACTGCAAGCGCTAGAGGTAGAAAACCTTGCCAACGGCGAACGCTACACCCTGCCCGCCAGCCACGTGGTGCTGGCGCTGGGGCACAGCGCGCGCGACCTGTTCCAGACGCTGTACCAGCGCGGCGTGGACATGGTGGCCAAGCCGTTTTCGGTGGGCGTGCGGATCGAACACCCGCAAAGCGTGATCGACCGCGCCCGCTGGGGCCGCCACGCCGGCCACCCCCTGCTGGGCGCCGCCGACTACAAGCTGGTGCACCACACCACCACGTCTGCCGGCGCGGGCAGCGCGCGCACCGTCTACAGCTTTTGCATGTGCCCCGGCGGCACCGTGGTGGCCGCCACCAGCGAACCCGGCCGCGTCGTCACCAACGGCATGAGCCAGTATTCGCGCAACGAACGCAACGCCAACGCCGGCATGGTGGTGGGCGTGGGGCCGGAGGATTTTCCGCGCGACCCCGCCGCCTTTGAAGCCGCATTCGGCAACACCCACGGCGCAGGCCAACTGGCGCCCGACGCCACCCACCCGCTGGCCGGCATCGTGCTGCAGCGCCAGTTGGAAGCCGGCGCCTACCAGCTGGGCGGCGGCGACTACAGCGCCCCCGCGCAGCGCGTGGCCGACTTCATGGCCCAACGCCCATCCACCGCGCCGGGCGAAGTCCTTCCCTCGTACCAGCCCGGCGTGCGCTGGACCGACCTGCACAGCGCCCTGCCCGCCTACGCCAGCGCCGCCATGCGCGAGGCGCTGCCCGCGTTCGGCCGCAAGATCCGCGGCTACGACATGGCCGACGCAGTGATGACCGGCGTGGAAACCCGCAGCTCATCGCCCGTGCACATCCGCCGTGGCGACGACCTGCAAAGCCTGAACGTGCGCGGCCTGTACCCAGCCGGCGAAGGCGCGGGCTACGCCGGCGGCATTCTGTCGGCAGGCATCGACGGCATCAAGGTGGCCGAAGCGCTGGCGCAAAACCTGTTGCGCTCAGACTGAAGCGCGGCGCCGCATTCAGCGGGTTGAAGCGCAACAGCCCCTTGGCAGGGGCTTGCGCGGCCGCACGTGACGGCCGCTGCGGCCACTCTAATTCACTACTTGATTGATAGCTGGCTACGCCCGTGTATAGGGCGCCGTGGGCCGATTTGGTTTGAATTTATGACTGAATGGCCTGCGCTTGTTGGCGACGGCTTGTCTTGGGCGATCGCGGTGCGATCGCCTTCAACCGCCGCGCCGCTCGGGCACCCCACCGCCGCAAGACGATCCGACTGAAGCGTGCCCGCAAGCACCCAGGAAAAACGCAAAAGCGCTCAGAAACCATGGCGCGCGCCTGCTGGGCGCATCGCTACAGATCGCCAGCTTCAGCGCTGGCGACGGCGGCGAAACCGCGCACGCAGATCCACAGCGCCAGCCGCTGACCGCTGACCGCGCAAGCTACAGCAGCGCCACCGCCTCCACCAGATCGCGCCGGGCCAGCTTGACGTGGCGCTCGCCTTCCAGCGCCACCACGTCGTAGCCGTTGGTGTAGACCGGCGTGTCGTCGGCGCGCAGATCGAAGCCGGCGACGTGGGTGGCCAGCACCTGCGGCGTGCGCGATCCGGGCGGGATGCGGATCAGCTCCCACGAGCCGGGCACCAGGCTGCCGGCGTACTGGGCGTCGGTCTTGATCTTGCGCAGATCGATCATGCGGCCGTGCAGCCACAGCTGGCCCAGGTCCTGGTCCAGCTCGGGCGCTCGGGGGCCACCGGCCGATTTGAGCGGCTCCTTGCCGTAGATCTGCGAGAAGAAGTTGAGGTAGCCAAACACCGCCTTGCCCAGGCGCAGCGGCATCAGCACGGTGTCTTTCAGCGCGGTGCCGGCGTTTTCATGCACGGGCTTTTCGATCGGGCGGCGGATGGCGTACAGCGCGCCGTCGCGCCCGGCGCGCGGGGCCACGAAGTCGTAGGCCGGGTTTTCCAGCACGGTGTCGATGTCGCCGGTGGCGAAGTTCAGGCGGTTGATCACGCTGTGCCCCAGCGCCACCACATAGCCCTGCTGCGGGTGGCGCGCCACGCCCATCGACTGGTACACCAGCGCGTTGGGCAGGCCCCAGATGCGCGAAGGGGCGCCGTCCACACAGTCGCCGCCGGTCACGGTGCCCTGGTGGTTGCCTTCCTCGTCGTACACGTCCAGGTGGGCGCAGCCGTCGGGCTGGGCGTTGGACAGGATCAGCCGGCGCGCGTCGGCGTCGTAGGTCATGCCCAGCACCGGGGTGGCGCTGCGGTGAAACAGGCGCACTTCGCGCTGTTCGTCCACGTGGTAGCGGAACAAACCGATGCTGCCGGCCACCTGCAGCAGGTAATAGATGACGCCCGGCTGCCCGGCCGAGCACGCGTACAGCACGCGCGGCGGGGCCATTGCCGCGCCGGGCGCGCCGCGGCGGCCCCACAGCTGGGCGCCGGACAGCATGCCGCGCTCGGCGTCTTCGCGTTCGGCGTACTTCCAGGAGGTGTTGCGGCGGCTGTTGGCGTCGCGCTGCAGCAGATCGCGTGCAAAGCGCGATTCGATGGCCACGGCCTTGCCGCCGTCGGGGTGGTAGTGCAGTTCGCCGCCCGCGATTGAAATCATCTCCATGAACGCTCCCTATCTGTCTGCGGCCGAGTTTAGCCCGCTGGCTTGACGGGGGCGGCCGCCCTTGAATACTCCTATTGTGATAGCTGTTGGCGCCCGCTGCATGGGCGATGCAAGCCTATTTTGTTTATTTTTTCAGCCCCACTGAATCTGCCGCTGGAAACAAAAACGCCCGCCGGGCAAGGGCGGGCGTGGGCGCATAGCGCGGGCCGGTCGGCGGGCGGATCAGCCTTGGTAGGCGCGCAGCGCGGCAATGCGCTCTTCCATCGGCGGGTGGCTGGCGAACAGCTTGCCGATGTTGCCCACGATGCCCATGGCCTGCAGGTTCTTGGGCATGTTCTGCCCTTCGGCATGCATGCCGCCCAGGCGCGCCAGGGCGTTGATCATGGCGTTGGGCTGGCCCATCAGCTGGGCCGCGCCACGGTCCGCGCGGAATTCGCGGTGGCGCGAAAACCAGGCCACCACGATGCCGGCCAGAAAGCCGAACAGGATGTCCAGCACGATGGTCGTCACGTAATAGCCGATGCCGGGGCCGCTGCTGTCGCTGCCGCGGCGCAGAAAGCCGTCCACCATCGAGCCGATGACGCGGCTGGCAAACACCACAAAGGTGTTCATCACGCCCTGGATCAGCGCCATGGTGACCATGTCGCCATTGGCCACGTGGGCCACTTCGTGGCCGATCACGGCTTCGACCTCTTCGCGCGTCATGCCGCGCAGCAGGCCGGTGGACACGGCCACCAGGGCCGAATTCTTGAAGGCGCCGGTGGCGAAGGCGTTGGGTTCGCCCTCATAGATGCCGACGTCGGGCATGCCAATGCCGGCCTGGCCGGCGAACTTGCGCACGGTCTCGACGATCCAGGCTTCGTCGGCGTTGGCGGGTTGTTCGATGATCTTCACGCCCATGCTCATCTTGGCCATGGTCTTGCTCATCAAGAGCGAGATGATCGAGCCGGAAAAGCCGACGATCAGCGAAAAGATCATCAGCTGCCCGGTGTTGGTGCCGGTGTAGCGGCCCACGCCCAGCAGGCTGGTGACGATGCCCACCACCGCCATCACGGCGATGTTGGTGAGCACAAATAACATGATGCGTTTCATCGTTTTCCTTCTAGGAGGGATGCAGTGCCTACCCGGCACGGAAAGTGGGCGCTTCCCATATGCGGGCCGGGTAGCCCGTCTTCAAGCGGTGCCGGGGGCACACCAAGCGGCTTCGATACCGCCGCCGGCCCCAGGTTCCCGGGACGGCGAAGTTATCACGCCCCCGCTCCGGTCACGCAACAAACATGCCCAGCACCGTCACGCCCATCAGCGCGGTGGCCGCCCAGCCCAGCCAGCGCACGCGCCGTCCGATGACGTGCGCGCCCATCACCCGGGGGTTGGTCGCCATGCTCATCAGCAGCGCCATGATCGGCACCGCCACCACGCCGTTGATGACGGCCGACCAGAACAGCTCTTTCACCGGGTCGGTCGGCGTGAAGCACAGCACCACGCCCACCACCGTGGCGGCCACGATCACGCCGTAAAAGCCGCGCCCCTCGCCGCGCCGCAGGTTCAAGCCCAGGCTGCCGTGCCAGCCCAGGGCGTCCGACACCGCGTAGGCCGCCGAACCGGCCAGCACCGGCACGGCCAGCATGCCGGTGCCGATGATGCCCAGGCTGAACAGCAGATAGGCAAAGTTGCCCGCCACCGGGCGCAGTGCCTCGGCCGCCTGGGCCGATGTCTGGATGTCGTGCACGCCCGCGGTGAACAGCGTGACCGCCGTGCTCAGCATGATGCAAAAGGCAATGCCGTTGGAAAACGTCATGCCCACCACGGTGTCGAAGCGGATGCGCCGCAGCTCGCGCTGCACCTCTGCGCCCGTGTGGGCACCGGCGCGCTTGTCTTCCACCTCTTGCGCCGCCTGCCAAAAGAACAGGTAGGGGCTGATGGTGGTGCCCAGCACCGCCACCAGGGTGATGAACACTTCCTTGCCGCTGGGCAGCTGCGGCCACACCACGGCCTGCGCCACGGCCAGCCAGTCGATGCGCACCGACAGCACCACCGCCACGTAGGCAAACAGCGTCAGCGTCAGCCACTTCAGCCAGCGCACGTAGCGTTCGTAGGACAAGAACACCTGCAGCACCACGCTCAGCAGGCCGAAAGTCACCGCGTACACATGGGCCGATCCGCCCACCAGCAGGCGCAGCGCCTCGGCCATGGCCGCCAGGTCGGCGCCAATGTTCAGGATGTTGGCGCCCAACAGCAGCGCGACGCAGGCGCGCAGCAGCCAGCGCGGGTAATGCTGCCGGATGTTGGCCGCCAGCCCCACGCCGGTGACATAGCCAATGCGTGCCGACACCATCTGGATGGCCGCCATCAGCGGCAGCGTGATCACCACCGTCCACAGCATGCCCAGCCCGTACTGCGCGCCAGCCTGCGAATAGGTGGCGATACCGCTGGGGTCGTCGTCCGCCGCGCCGGTGATCAAGCCGGGGCCCAGCTGGCGCAATGGACCCTTCACCCTTTCGGGTAGCAGCGGACGTGGAACTTGCACGATGGGATCCGGTGGAATGCGCCCTGCCCCGCAGGCCGTGCGCCCGCCGGGTTCGTCCTATGATGGGTTTTCCATTGGATCACGCCGCCGCACTTTTTGCCCATGACCACGCTTAACTGGCTTGAACGCCTCACCGCCATCGACACCACCAGCCGCAACTCCAACCTCGGCCTGATCGAGACCGTGCGCGATCACCTGCGCGGCCAGGGGCTGGACCCGTGGCTGTCCAGCAACGCCGAAGGCACCAAGGCCAACCTGTTCTGCACCCTGCCCGCGCAGGACGGCGGCACGCAAGGCGGCATTGCGCTGTCGGGCCACACCGACACCGTGCCGGTGGATGGCCAGAACTGGAGCAGCGACCCCTTCACCCTGACCGAACGCGGCGGCAAGCTGTACGCGCGCGGCAGCTGCGACATGAAAGGCTTCATCGCCTGCGCCGTGGCGATGGTGCCCGAATTCATGGCCATGCCGCGCGCCAAGCCGCTGCACCTGGCGCTGTCGTACGACGAAGAAATCGCCTGCATCGGCGCGCCCGTGATGCTGGCCGATTTGCAGCAGCGCGGCGTCAAGGTCGACGGCTGCATCGTCGGCGAGCCCACCTCCATGCAACCCGTGGTGGCGCACAAGGGCCTGAACGCCTACCGCTGCCGCGTGCACGGCAAGGCCGCGCATTCGTCGCTGACGCCGCAGGGCTGCAACGCCATCGAGCACGCCGCGCAGCTGATCTGCGCCATCCGCGAGCTGGCCGAAACCTGGCGCGCCGAAGGCCCCTTCGACACTTTCTATGATGTGCCCTACAGCACCATCACCACCAACCTGATCGGCGGCGGCATCGCCATGAACACCATCCCGCAGCTGTGCGAATTCACCTACGAATTCCGTAACCTACCGGTCATCTCGCCCGCAGAAATCCAGGCCCGCATCAACGCCTATGTGCAAGGCACGCTGCTGCCGCGCATGCAGCGCGAATTTGCCGGCGCCCGCGTCGAGATCGACAACCTGGCCGCCGCCCCCGGCCTGGACGCCAGCGAGCAAGCCGCCATCACCCAACTGGTGCGCGCGCTCACGGCCGACCAATCGGTGCGCAAAGTCGCCTACGGCACCGAAGCAGGCCTGTTCCAGGGCGCGGGTATCCCCACCGTGGTGTGCGGCCCCGGCTCGATCGAGCAGGCGCACAAGGTGGACGAGTTCGTCGAAGCCGATCAGCTGCAGCAGTGCGAGAAGTTCTTGCGGCAGGTGGCGGCGTCGCTCTGATGGGCTGGGCCTGGCCCGCATTGCCCATTGAGGCGCAGTCAACCCGCCAATACTTCTGTTTTGATAGCTGCCTTCGCACGCCAGACGGGCGTTAGCGGTCTATTTCACACTTGAACTGCACGCCGCAGCGGCCTGAACACGTCCGCATCGGCATAGAACGCCGCATCCTCATTCGCCGGCCACCAGCCCGGCACGCCCAGCACGGGCAGCGGGACGAAGGGCTTGGTGGCCAGGTGCTCGGCACTGAGGTGCTCGGTCAGCGCGGCATCCAGCGCGCCGAGATCGCCCGCGGCATCAAACGGCTGGGCCACGCGCAGCACGTGCACGGTGATGGATTTGTAGGGCGTGATCAGCTTTTCCAGCGCGGCGTGGCCGAACAGCATGAAGGACGCCTGTCGCCACAGCGGGCGCAGCGGGCCGAACAGGTCGGCCCAGCGGCGTTCGGCCAGGGCTTGCCACAGCGCGTCGGGCGCGTGCAGCAGGGCGCCGTTTTCGTCGAACACGGTGATGGCGTCGCGCACCGGGCCGCGCCGCGCGCCGACGCCGTCGCGGGCGATTTCGGCGGCTTGCAGGCGGTTCAGTTGCGACTTGGCGGTGGGCAGGCCCAGCCAGACCAGGGCGTTGAAGAAGTCGTGCCAGCCGTCGCGCGTGGGCACGGCGCGGGTGTCGAAGATGAAGCGCTCGTAGGCCTGGCCTTCGGGCAGCGCATCGGGCGGCACGAAGCGCACGGGCGCGGTGCCTGCGCTGTTCAGCGCGGCGTGCGCCGGCAGGCCGCCCTGCTGCGCGCGCCAGGCCGCTTGGCCTGCCGCCGCCCAGGGCGCGTACCAGGGGCGCGCCCAGTCGGGCAGGCCGCCGGGCGCCGGGGCGGCGCAGGGGTTCAAGCTTGTCGGGCGGCCACGAAGGCAGCGAAATCCGCCACGTAAGCGGCCAGCATCTGGCGCGTGGCGTCGTCCTGCAACTGGCCGTCCACAAACAGGTTCTGCGCGCGCGACACCATCAGCGAACGGCCGCTGAACAGCTGCACGCCCAGCAGCTTGAGCGTGGGCAGCCAGGCGTGCTGCGACGACAAGGTGCCAAAGCCGCTCATCGACGCGCCCAGGATGCCGGTGGGTTTGCCGGCGAAGATGGCCTTCATGTCGGCGCGCGACAGCCAGTCGATGCCGTTCTTGAACACGCCGGGCACGCCGTTGTTGTATTCGGGCGTGACCAGCAGCAGGCCATCGGCCGCGATGATCTGGTCTTTCAGCGCCAGCACGGCGGCGGGAATGCCGCCTTGCTGCTCCACATCGCCGTCGTACAGCGGCACGCCGTGCAGCGTGGCCACGTCGATCTGCACGCCTTCGGGCGCCAACTGCTGGGCGGTGCGCGCCAGCGCGGTGTTGAAAGAGGCGGCGCGCAAGCTGCCAGACAAGGCCAGGATTCGGGTCATCGGAAAAAACACCAGGAAAGTGGCCCACCGGGCCACGGTTCGCGCATTGTAAAAGCGGCACCAGGCACGTTAGGCACGCCATGCGCTACGTTAAATATAGCTACCAGCGCCCATACACAGGGCGCTGCAGGCCATTTTTATGCACAACCAGGCCGTCCAGACCTGGTTGTGCCACGGCTCAGGATGGGCGCAGGTGCACGCCGTCCAGGCTGGGCGGCGTCAGTGGCTGGGCGGTGCTGCCGGCGCGCACGGTGCCAAAGCGCTGGCCGGCGTTCCAGTCGTCGGCGGCCTGCTGGATTTCCTCGTGCGTGCGGGCGACGAAGTTCCACCACACCATGATCGGCTCGCCAAACGGGCGGCCGCCCAGCAGCAGCACCTGCGCCCCCGCGCTGCAGCGCAGCGCCAGTTCGGTGCGGCCGGGTGGCAGGTACAGCAGCTCGCCAATCGCCACGGCTTCGCCGGCCACTTCGGCTTCGCCGCGCAGCACCATCACGCCGTATTCAAAGGCGGGCTGCAGCGCCAGCGTGGTGTTGGCCGCGCCGCTGGCGGTGAAGTCGACACCCACCAGCGGGCTGTAGACCAACGTGGGCGCGGTCAACCCCAGCGCGCTGCCGGCCAGCACGGTGGCGTGCCAGCCGCCCACGTCGGCGGTGGGCAGGTTGGTGTAGTTCTGGAAAGCCGGTTCGCGGTTTTTCTCGGCGTCGGGCAGCGCAATCCACAGCTGGGCGGCGTGCATCACGGCGCCGGGCTGGGCGCTGTCTTCGGTGTGCGATATGCCTCGGCCCGCCGTCATCAGGTTGACCTGGCCGGGGCGGATCACCTGTTCATAGCCCAGCGAATCGCGGTGAATGACCTCGCCTTCGATCATCCAGGTGAAGGTTTGCAGGCCGATGTGCGGGTGCGGCCCGACGTGCATGCCCTTGCCAGGCGCAAACTGTGCGGGGCCCAGGTGGTCCAGAAAACACCAGGCGCCCACCATGCGGCGTTCGCGGTTGGGCAGTGCGCGGCGGATCTGGGTGTCTTCCCCCACGATCGAGCTGCGCGACGGGTAGCGGATGGGCGGGGCGGCGCTCATGGGGCCTCCTTGGCGCCGTGCGCCAGCGAATTGGCCTGGTATTCGGGGTGCTTGTCGATGTAGGCCTTCACAAAGGGGCAGTCCGGGCGCACTTTCAGGCCCTGTTCGGCGGCGTAGTCCAGGATGTGCTTGACCAGGGTGGCGCCGATGCCGCGCCCGCCCAGTTCCTTGGGCACGATGGTGTGCAGGTAGGCGATGCCGCCGGGAAAGCGTTCGAATTCTTCATACGCGGTGTGGCCGTCCACCGTCCATTCAAACCGGTGCGTGGCCTCGTTCAGGGTGATGGGGGGCAAGTCGCTCATGGCGCAATCTCTTTCGTGGGTGGCCGCGCGGCGGCGGCGATGACAAAAACCATAACCCAGGCGCGTGCGCCACGCTGGGCTGTGGGCAAGGTGCGCGGGCGTGCGATCAATGGGCGCCCGCCTGTGTCGTCTTGGCCGTGGCTTCGGCCATGTTGCGCAGCACCAGGTCGCGCCCGGCAAAGCGTTCGCCGCTGACTTCGAGGGTGAAGCGTTCGGTGTCGCGCCGGCGCAGTTCGGCCACGTGGTCGTCGGCTTCTTCCTGGCTGGCGCCCAGCGCGCAGGCGGTGGCGCGGCCCATGACCATGGCAGATTCAAAGGTCTCGCGCACCACCACGTCGGCATCGGTCTTGACCAGGGCCAGCGCATGGCGCCGGTCGTAGGCGCGCACGATCAGTTCGGCCTGGGGAAAGCTTTCCTTGGCGGTTTCGGCGATCAGCGTGGCCGCGGCGATGTCGTTGACGCACACCACGATGGCGCGCGCCTGGTGCGCGCCAGCGGCATGCAGCACGTCGATGCGCGAACCGTCGCCGTAATACACCTTGAAGCCGTAGCTGTTGGCGTCGCGGATGGTGGTGGTGTCGTTGTCGATGATGGTGATTGCGGCGCCGCGCAGCAGCGCGCTTTGCACCACGATCTGGCCCACGCGGCCAAAGCCGATGACGATCACGCTGCCATGCCCGTCGTGCACCGGCTCTACGCCGTCCATCGATTCGGCGGGCGCGTGGCCCACGCGCTTGTGGATCGCCACCACCAGCGGCGTGAACGCCATCGACAACACCACGACGGCGGTCATGTTGGCATTGACTTCGGGCGTGATGACGCGCTGCGCCAGCGCCTGCGCAAACAGCACAAAGGCGAATTCGCCGCCCTGCGCCATCAGCACGGCGCGGTCCACCGCGTCGGCATGGCTGCTTTTGGCCAAGCGCGCCACGGCGTAGATGCACGCCGCCTTGGTCGCCATCAACGCGGCCACGCCGCCCAGCACCAGCGGCCAGTTGCGCGCCACCACGGCCAGGTCCAGCGACATGCCCACGGCCAGAAAGAACAGGCCCAGCAGCAGGCCGCGAAACGGTTCCACGTCGGCTTCCAGCTGGTGCCGGAAGGTCGATTCCGACAGCAGCACGCCGGCCAGAAAAGCCCCCATCGCCATCGACAGGCCGCCCACCTCCATCACCAGCGCGGCGCCCAGCACCACCAGCAAGGCGGCGGCGGTCATCACCTCGCGCGCCTGGGCACGCGCCAGCACGCGGAACAGCGGGTTCAGCAGCCACACCCCGGCGGCCACCAGCGCGCCCAGCGACAGCGCCGCCACGCCCAGCCGCTGCCACAGCGGCGCGGCGGCGACGTGCGCCGCATCGGCCGGCGCCAAGAAGGCGACGATGGCCAGCAGGGGCACGATCAGCAGGTCTTCAAACAGCAGGATCGAGACAATGCGCTGCCCGCGCGGCGCGGCAATGTCGCCGCGTTCGGCCAGCACCTGCATGACGATGGCGGTGGAAGTCAGCACAAAGCCCGCCGCGCTGACGAACGACACCTGCCAGCTGAAGCCAAACAGCAGCCCCACGCCGGTCAGCAGCGCCGCGCACACCAGCACCTGCAGGCTGCCCAGGCCAAAGATCTGGCGCCGCAGGCTCCACAGGTGCGAGGGCTTCATCTCCAGCCCGATGATGAACAGGAACATCACCACGCCCAGCTCGGCCACGTGCAGGATGGTCTGCGGATCGCTGACCAGCTTCAGCCCGAAGGGCCCGATGGCCAGCCCGCCGGCCAGGTAACCCAGCACCGCGCCCAGGCCCAGGCGTTTGAAGATCGGCACCGCCACCACGGCGGCGCCAAGCAAAGTCACCACGCTGACCAGTTGCCCGGCCATACCCCCTTCTGCTGCCATACGCGCCCCGCTTTTTTTGATTTGAATCAGGGGCGCAACGATAACCGCAACATGGCGGCGCGGCACGGCAAAGGCCGCGCCTGGCACTGGCGGCGGCCAGCGGCAAAAAGTACGGCGCCGGGTTGGCCCCGGCGCCGTTCCCCGCGGGCGCGCTGCCGCGCCACGCGGCTTCAGCGCATGTGGCCAAAGCGGCCACCGTTGAAGTCGTTGATGGCTTCGGCGATCTGCTGCTGGCTGTTCATCACGAACGGCCCGTAGCCCACCACCGGCTCGTCAATCGGCTCGCCCGACAGCACCAGCACCTTGGCGTCGCCATTGGCTTCGATCGTCAGGCCGCTGCCGTCGGTGGACAGCGTCAGCATCTCGGTGGCGCGCAGCACTTCGCCGCCGTTGATCAGCACCGTGCCCGCCAGCACCACCACCAGCGTGCTCCAGCCTTCGGGCTGGGCCACGTCGGCCACGGCGCCGTGGTTCAGCCGCAGGTCCAGCACGTTCATCGGCGTGTAGGTCTCGGCCGGGCCGCGCGTGCCGTCAAACTGACCGGCGATCACGCGCACCCGGCCCGCGTCGCTGGGCAGCGCCACGCTGGGAATCTGCCCATCGGTGATGCCCTGGTAGTGCGCCGGGGTCATCTTGTCCCTGGCGGGCAGGTTGACCCACAGCTGCACCATCTCGAACGGGCCGCCGCTGCGGCTGAAGGCTTCCGAATGGAATTCCTCGTGCAGGATGCCGCCGCCCGCAGTCATCCACTGCACGTCGCCCTTGCCGATGACGCCACCCGCGCCGGTGGAATCGCGGTGTTCCACCTCGCCGTCGTAGACGATGGTCACGGTTTCAAAGCCACGGTGCGGGTGCTGACCCACGCCGCGCCGATGCCCGGTGTTGGGGGTAAAGCTGGTAGGCGCTGCGTAATCCAGCATCAGGAACGGGCTGCGTTCGGCCACGCCGGGGCCGTTGTAGCCAAACATGCCGTGCACCGGAAAACCATCGCCCACCCAGTGGCGGCCGGGAGCCGTGCCTTTGCTCAGCACGCGTTTGGCGGCGCTGGTCACGGGGGTGCGGATGTCGGTGACGGGGGTGGTGACGGTGGTCATGCGGGGCTCCTTTTCAGAAGGCGCCAGAAACGGTTTTCAGCGCCATGGGTTGATAGTAGGCGTCTCTTTGGTGGAATTAAAGGCGCACCAATTCAACTCATCGTCTCAATTGCAGGACAATGAAGCCGATGCGGGCCGCGCCTAGTGGGCGCTGTCGGTGCCCAGATTTGCCGCCGTATTTATGAACAAAACAGCCCCTAGCGCCCGCCCAACCTGCGCAAGCAGCTCTTGATTGAATAGCAAATGACCACCCCCACGCCGCTGACCGACCTGAACGATCTGGCCTACTTTGCCGCCGTGGCCGAACACGGCGGTTTTTCCGCCGCCGAACGCGCCACCGACGTGCCCAAATCCAAGCTCAGCCGCCGCGTGGCGCAGCTGGAAAACCGGCTGGGCGGGCGCCTGATCCAGCGCACCACGCGCCGTTTTGCCCTGACCGACACCGGCCTGGCCGTGCTGGAACACGCCCGCGCCATGCTGGCCGAGGCGCAGGCCGCCGAAGCCCTGGTGGCCGCCGACGCCGCCACGCCGCGCGGCAGCGTGCGCCTGTCGTGCCCGCCCGCGCTGCTGCAGTCGGCCGTGGGGCCGATGCTGGCGCGCTTTCTGAACGCCTGGCCGCAGGTGCAGTTGCAGGTGCACGCCACCAACGCCAACGTCGATGTGTGGGAAGGCGGCGTGGACCTGGCCGTGCGGTCACGCCCGCGCGGCGCGCCCCTGCCGCGCGAGGAAACCGTGCGCGCGCTGGCGCTCAGCCCGCACCTGTTGGTGGCGGCGCCGCGCCTGCTGGCCACCGGCATGCCGCCCACCACGCCCGACCAGCTGCAGCGCCTGCCCACGCTGGGCCTGGGCAATTCGGACGAGGCGCAAACCTGGCACCTGACCGGCCCGCAAGGCCAGCACGCCACGGTGGCGCACACGCCGCGCCTGATCGCCGACGACATGACGGCGCTGCTGGACGCGGCGCTGGCCGGCGTGGGCTGCGCGCCGCTGCCGCGCCTGCTGGCGCACGACGCCCTGCAGCGCGGCGATCTGCAAGAAGCCCTGCCCGGCTGGGCGCCGCGCCCGGGCGTGGTGCAAGTGGCCTTTGCCACCCGGCGCGGCATGCGCCCCGCGGTGCGCCAGCTGGTCGATGCGCTGGCGGCGGGCTTTGCCGAACTGGTGCAGCAAGGCCGCTGCCTGGACGTGCCGAATGCCTGAGGCGTTGGCTTGTTGCGGCCAATTACTATCTAATTCATAGCTTCTTGCGCCCGCCAGACGGGCGCTAGAGCGCGATTTGGCATTGAATTGGCCGGCCGTCAGGCGGCGCGGCGGCGTACATGCCGGTTCGCTTTCCGAGGTGGATCAGCCTTCCGACTAGGGGCGGAAAACCGCCACTGCGCCTCACCGCTTCGGCGCGCTCAGTACGCGCCAAACTTCGCGTGGCCGTTGCTTGCGGCCGGATCGCAATGAGGCTCAGCGGACAGCCGACGCGCTCTGCGAACCCTTTGCACTGTCGGCGCAGGCGGCGGCAGTGTCCACCTGGCCAGCGCCTTGCGCGCGTTGGCGCACGCGTTCCACCGCTTCGGGCGTGGTGTCGGCGTCGGCCGCGTGGGCCAGTGCCAGTGCGTACACCGTGCGCGCGGCCCCAGCCGCTTCTGCCGCAGCCGCCGTGCCGGCGGCCCCTGCCCTTGCTCCAGCGCCTGATGCCGCACCGGCATCCGCCAGCGCACCGCCAATGCGGCTGAGCGGCCCGAACACCGTGCGCTGCGGGCCCCGGCGCTCGGCCAGCTGGCAGGCCAGCGCCAATGCCTGGCGCGGCTGGGCCGCTCGCGCGTGGGCCACGGCGAAGTGCGTCAGCTCAAACACCGATGGCGCCACATCCACGCCATAGCGCACGCTGCGCTGGTGCCGGTGCGCCAGGTAGGCGGTGTAGTCGGCGGGCGTGGCGCGCTCGGGCATGTCGTAGGGCCAGTCGGCAAACGCCAGGCGCAGGCCGTTCAGCCAGGTCAGGTGCGGGGTGGTGCCGTGGTCGTCCCCCGGCAGGCGGTCGCGCACCCAGTGCAGGCCGCTGGGCTGGGCGGCGGGCAGGCGCTTCAGCAGGGCTTCAAAGGCGTTGACGCTGTCTTCAATCGTCTTTTCGCCATCGCCCGAAGTGAAGTACACCCAGCGGTCGCCCGGCAGCCGCTGCAGGCTGGGCCAGGCCGCCTGCGCGCGGCGGCGGATGTCGCCATCGCCCCACCACAGCGACGGGCTGGCCAGCAGGTAGGCGCGAAACAGCTCGGGCTTTTGCACCAGCGCGTGCAGGCCGAACAGGCCGCCAAACGAATGCCCCAGCAGCGCGCGCCAGGGCGCGGTGCGGTAGCGCTGGTCCACCGTGGGCAGCAGCTCGTCGGACAGGAAGGCCAGAAACGCATCGGCCCCGCCCGACGGCGCGCTGCGGCTGAGCGGGCCCCGGCCTTCGGCGCCGGCCGGCAGCGGCGGTGTCAGATCGCGGCTGCGCTGGGTGTTGGCCACCGCAACGATGATCATCTCGGGCACCTTTTCGCCGCGCGCCAGAAAGCGCACCAGCGATTCGGTGTGCGCCAGCTGCGCCGGGCCGTCCAACAGCAGCAGCACGGGGTAGCGCTGGCCCGGCTGGCTGTCGTAGCTGTCGGGCAGGCTGATGGCGATGGTGCGCCGCTCGCCCAGGACCTGGCTGTCGATGTCGAGGTAGCGGACCTGCGCCGTTTGCTGCGCATACGCCTCAAACGGCTTTGGCGCGGCGCCGCTGTCAGCCGCCGGCTGGGCCAGCACCGCGCCCAGAGGTGCGGCGCTGCACAGCGCGATGGCGGCGGCGCGCCAGGCCAGACGTTGGATGAAGCTGCTTGTAATGATCAAAATTCGTAGCGTGCATTGAGCCACCAGCGGCGCGGTTCGCCATAAATACCGGTGGTGGTGCCCAGGGTTTGAAAGTAGGTCTTGTCGAACAGATTCTCTACGCCCAGATCGATGCTGAACTGCCGCGTGGGCTGGTAGCGCACCAGGGCGCTGACGGTGGCCGCGCTCTTTTGCACGAAGTCTTGCACCGCCGTGACGGGCGCGCCATTGGCCGCATACGCCCCGGTGGGCCGGCGTGTCGCGTAGTTGATCTTGCTGCGCCAGTACACGCCGCCGCCCACCGTCCAGCCCCGCGCCACGCCGGGCAGGCGGTAGGTGGTGAACAGCTTGAATTGGTCCTTGGGCACGTTGCTGTCCAGCGCGGTGCCGTCGGCCCGCTTGACCGGCGCGTGGCTGTAGCCGGCCATCAGGTTCCAGCCGGGCCGCACTTCGCCGGACACTTCCAGCTCGATCCCGTTGACGCGGTTGCCCTTGCCGCTGGACAGGTAGGGCCGGTTGCCGCCCGGCGTGCGGTAGGTGTCGGCGTAGGCCGGGTCGACCAGGGCGTTGTTGTCCTGGCGCACGCGGAACAAGGTCACGGCGGCGTTCAGCCGGTCATCCAGAAAGCTGCCCTTGGCGCCGAGTTCGATGCTTTTGCCGACGATTGGGGCGATCGCCTGGTCGTTGGCGTCGTAATAGGTCTGCGGCTTGAATACGTCGGCGTAGCTGGCGTACAGCGAGATATTCGGTGACACGTCAAACACCAGGCCGGCGTAGGGGGTGACCTCGCGCTTGACCTTCAGCGCGCCGGTTCGCGCCGACACCAGGGCGCCGGTGACACCGTTGTAGTTGTCGGTGTATTGCTCCCAGGTGGTCACGCGTGCGCCGGTCAGCAGCTTCAGCCGGTCGGTCAGGTTCCAGCGCGCCATGGCGTAGGCGCCATCCTGGCGGCTGTGAAAGCTGTCCAGCGGGTGGCCGGTCAGCGTGTAGCCGCGCGGCGCATCCCAGTTCATGTCCCAGATCGAAAAGCGCGTGTAGAAGCTGTCGGGCTGCGCGCTGGGCTGCAGCACCCAGTCGTTCACCGTGCGCTTGCGCCGCCAGCCGGCCGCGCCCACCGCCAGATCGTGCTCACGCCCGAACAGTGCGAACGGGCCCTTGGCGTTCAGGTCGTACGCGGTCTGCGTTTCGCGCAGCGGGTACGGCACGTAGTCGTAGGACGTGGTGGCGTTGCCGTTGCGGTCGGGGTAGGTCGGCGGGTTCAGCTTGAACACCGGCACGTTGAAGTTGTGGCGCACCGTGTGGTTCAGCTGGCCGCTGACGGCCCAGCCGTTGTCGAACTGGTGCTTCAACTCGGCAAAGCTGTTGTTCACCCGGTGGCGCAGCAGCCACGCGCCCGGCGAGGTACTGAGCGAGCGCGGCGCGTTGAACAGCCCGCCATCGGCGTGGTACAGCGGCACGGAAGACGCCGACCCCATGCCGCGCAGCACAAAGGCGTCGTAATGGTGGCCCACGCGCAAGGTGGTGGCGGGGGTCAGATCGGTTTCCAGCGTGGCAAACAGCGCCTGCGTGTCGCGGCCTTTATGGTCCAGGTAGCTGTCGCCATCGCCCTTCGACAAGGCGATGCGCCCGCGCACCCGGCCTTGCCACATCAGCGGGCCCGACAGATCGGCCTGCGTCAGCCAGTTGCCCCAGCTGCCCACGCCGGCCTGCACGCTGGCCTGGAAGCTGCGCGTGGGGCGCTTGCGCACCATGTTGATGGTGGCCGACGGATCGCCCGAGCCGGTGACCACGCCGTTGGCGCCACGCACGATTTCGATCCGGTCGTAGGCCACCATGCCGTCGCCCTGCACGCCAGGCGTGGCCTGGTACACCGGCAGCATCGGCGTGCCATCGATCAGGATGTTGCTGACCGAAAAGCCGCGCGCCGTGAAGCCTGGCCGCGCCGTGTCGTTGCTGACGGTGATGCCCACCGCGCCTTCCATGGCCTGGCGCAGGTTGGTCGCGCCCCGGTCCTGCAGCTGTTGCTGCGTCAGCACCTGCACGGCCTGCGGTGTTTCGCGCAGGGTCAGGTCCAGCCTGGTGGCGCTGCTGGTGACGCGCGGTGTGTAGCGGCCAGAGCCTTCGGTCACTTCCGGGTTGGCGGACTCCTGCACGTTGACGGTGGGCAGCTCGCCCACCGCGCCTTCTGCCGGCGCCGTGGCCGCCGGTACCTGCGCCCAGGCGTGCCCCGCCATCCACACGCTGCACGCAGCCACGCAGGCGGCCGACACCTTGCTGCGCAGTTGCAGCCGTGCGCGCGCAGGCGGCACCTTGATTCCTTGAACACCCATGCGGTTTCCCTCCTGATCCATCCGGCGCCTTGTTCAGGCTGTGCTGGCTGGCTTCGCTGGAGGAAGCTGGCTGTGATGGCG
>JAGOEM010000144.1 GCA_017997715.1 Ottowia sp. | reverse complement strand
CGGTAGACTTATCCACAGACGCGTAGCCCGGCTACACCCCAACAGGTGGGGTCAATATTGGATGGAAAGCCGGGGTCAGGATTGCGTGGAAATCAACACGGAGGCCGGGTCTACAGAGAAAGTCTTGCCTGAAAGGGCTTCCTGCAGTGCCTCGGGTGAGAGGGGAGTTGCCCCTTCCGGGAAGGTTTGCGCGGCCGCGCCGGCGCACCATGCAACGGCGGCGAAAATGAGTAGCGATTTCTTGTTGGTCATGATGAGTGGTCGGAGGATGGACGATCGGGACATCAGCTTAGCCCCAGCGCTGCGGGCCAACCATCCCACAAATGCGGGATGACTTACATGGGGGAGCGCGCGAGAATCAAGTGAAAAGCTGTCACATCTGTTCCGCATGGGCAATACCAATCGGCGATGACGCTGTCGCTGGAAGCCGTGACGCTCGCCAACTTTGGGCGGCGTGAATGAAGTTGCGCACGGCTGCGCAGCTCAGGAAGGTCTGCACAAGTCAGCGCCTCAATCGCCCCAACGCCGCCGCGTCGCCCTTTCCTCACGCAGCCAGCGCCGCACGCCATCGGCGTCTTGCGGCAGTGACTTCAGCGCGGCGCGCTGCCAGGCGATGGCGTCGCGCAGTTGCTGGGCCTGGGTGCGCAGCGCGGCCACGGCCTTGTCGGGGCTGGCGGGCACACTGCCGGTCACGCCGAACTCGTCGCTGAAGGCCTGGGCCGCTGCGGCCACTTCGCGCTGCAGCGCGGCAAGCTGCGTGGCCAGCAGCGCCTGGTAGGGCGCCAGGGCCGCAGCGGGTGGGGCTCTGCCGTCGTTCAGCAGTTCCAACAGGCCGAGCAGGTCTTGTGCGGCGTAGGCGCGGTTGGCTTGCTGCATCAGCGCGGTCTTGCGCTCGCGCGCGGCGGGGTCGGGTTCGCGGTCAGGGTGCAGCGCGCTGGCCACGCGGCGATAAACCTCGCGCAGCGATGGCGCGGCGGGCACGCCCTGGCCAACGCGCTTGCGGCTGCGGCGGGCGGCGTGGTGGGCGGCGCGGCGCTGGTCTGCGGCGGCGCGGGCGCTTTCCCAATCTGCTTCCCAATCGCCTTCCTGGTCGCCATGCTCTTCGTCGGCGGCGCTGCCTTGCGCGGTGGCTTCCTCCGCCGGTTCGATGTCGTCGCTGGGGGGTGGCACCGGCTGCGCCGTGGCTTCGGCGTGGCGGCGCTGAATGTCCTGCATTTCCGCGCGCTGGGCCTGGGCGCGGCTGGCCGATGCCAGCATGCCGGCCCAGTCGGCCACCAGGGCGCGCAGCGCGGCGCGGTCGGCCTTCGACAGACCCGGGCTGGCGCTGGCCACGTCGAGCTGCTGCACCTGCTGCGCCAGCAGCGCGCAATACGCGTCGTGCAGCGGCGCAATGTCGCGTGCGTAGCGCAACTGGGCCGCATCACGCGCGGCTTGCCAGGCGGCCAGCAGGGCGCGCTGGGTGGCGATGCGCTGCAGCAGATCGTCCAGCGGGCTGGCAGCAGGTTGAATCACGGGCAGGGCGGCGGCCTGGGCGGGCATGAATGGGTCGGTCATGGCGTCGATAACTTGAAACGAAAATGGCCTCTGGCGCGCACCTGCGCTGCGTTAGTTGCTATGAAAAAAGCATTGCATCTTGGCTTTGATGGTGGCGCGCCACTGCTCAACTGAACGTCAAGTTGCATCGCGAATACCTCGTGGTCGTTGCGGCTCAGCTTGGCGCGCGCCGGTAGTGCAAGGCCAGCGCGCCGTTGCTGAGCGGCTTTGCTGAGATCAGCTCAAGCCGCCTTGTGTTGACAAGCCCGCCTTGGAACAGGCTTGGGCCGTGGCCGGCGATTCGCGGGTGAAGGAGAAACCGGTATTCGTCGATCAGATCCAGCCGGTCCAAGGCGGTCGCCAGCTTGCCGCTGCCCAGCAGAACGCCGGCCGGGGTTGCGTCCTTGAGTTGCTGCACGCCCGCGCGCAAGTCGCCGGCCATGTGGTGGCTGTTGCGCCAGGGAAAGTCCGATCGGGTCGACGACAGCACGTACTTCGGCTTGGTCTCCAGCTTGTTCGCCCATTCGCGCACTGCGGGCGGCGCCGGTACGTCGCCGCGCGCAACGGCGGGCCAGTAGCCCTCCATCATTTCGTAGGTGGTGCGGCCCCACAGCATCGCCCCGCTGTCGTCCATGAGGCGGCTGAAGAAAGCGTGCGTCTCGTCGTCGGCGATGCCCTCCTGGTGGTCAATGCAGCCGTCCAGGGTGACGTTGAGGCTGAAGGTCAGCAGTCCCACGCGAGTCTCTTCCGGGGTGAGTGATCCGCTGGACTTGGGCTTGGACTTGTCGCCATCGCTCGGCGCTTGCCCTGCCAACCACGCCACGGCTTCACAGCAAGCGCCGCTCCACCGGCGCCGCATCGTCGTCGGCAGCGCCCGCCTCAGCGCCCGCGCCCGCCGCGCCCGCCGCGCCCGCGGCATCGGGTGGCACCAGGCGGCCGGCCTGCTCTTCGGGCAGCGCTTCTACTTTCTTCAGCGCGCGGTTCATCATGTTGGTGCGGCTCTGGGCGTGGTCCAGGGTCTTCACGACGTTTTCGGCCTGGCCTTTGACCTTGGCGACGAATTCGCCGAACTTGCCGAATTCGGTCTTGACCGCGCCCAGCACTTCCCACACTTCGGCGCTGCGCTTTTCCAGCGCCAGGGTTCGGAAGCCCATCTGCAGGCTGCTCAGCGTGGCCAGCAGCGTGGTGGGGCCGGCCACGGTGATGCGGTAGTCGCGCTGCAGCGCCTCCATCAGGCCGGGGCGGCGCAGCACTTCGGCGTACAGGCCTTCGGTGGGTACGAACAGGATGGCGAAATCGGTGGTGTGCGGCGCGGCGATGTATTTGTCGCGGATGGTGCGCGCTTCCAGCCGCAGGCGCGCTTCGATGGCCTTGGCGGCCGATTCGGCGGCCACCGGGTCGGCTTGTTCCTGCGCGATCAGCAGGCGTTCGTAGTCTTCGCGCGGAAACTTGGCGTCGATCGGCAGCCACAGCGGCGCGCCGTCGTCGCGCCGGCCGGGCAGGCGGATGGCAAATTCCACCCGCGCATTGCTGCCGGGCACGGTTTCGACGTTGGTGGCGTACTGCTCGGGCGCAAACACCTGTTCCAGCAGGCCGGCCAATTGCACTTCGCCGAACACGCCGCGCGTTTTCACGTTGGTCAGCACGCGGTTGAGCGAGCCCACGTCCTGCGCCAGCCGCTGCATTTCGCCCAGGCCTTTGTGCACCTGTTCCAGCCGGTCGGCCACCTGCTTGAAGCTTTCGCCCAGCCGCGTTTCCAGCGTGGCCTGCAGCTTTTCGTCGACCGTGCGGCGCATTTCTTCCAGCTTGGCGGTGTTGGCGGCTTGCAATTGGTTCAGCTGCTGTTCCAGCGTGCCGCGCACTTCCTGCATGCGGCGCGCGTTGGCTTCGCTCAAGGTGTTCAGCTGCTGCGTCAGCGTTTCGCTGAGCGAGCCGCGCAGGTGCGCCAGCTGCTGT
Source organism: Ottowia sp. (assembly GCA_017997715.1). GTDB lineage: Bacteria > Pseudomonadota > Gammaproteobacteria > Burkholderiales > Burkholderiaceae_C > Ottowia. Next base: position 5,856 of record JAGOEM010000144.1, on the reverse strand, counting down.
GCAAAGGCGTCGATCTGCGTGTTCTGCGTGCGCGTGGCTTCGGCGGCCTGCTGCGCCATGCCCAGGCCGAGCGACTGCAGCTGTTCGACCAGCTTGTCGCCCAGCGTGCCGCGGGTTTCGCTCAGCTGCGTGGCCAGGGTGCCGCGCGTTTCGGTCAATTGTTCGGCCAGCGTGCCGCGCAATTGCGTCAGCTGCGTGGCCAGCGCATCGACCTGCGCGTTTTGCGTGCGCACGGCTTCGGCGCCCTGGCGCGTGACGGCGTCCTGAAAGCCCGCCAGCGACTGCGCCAGCTCTTGCCGGCCGCCGCGCGCGCTGTCGCCGATCTCGTGGCGCAGCTCGCGTTCCAGCCTTTCGCTGTGCGTGCCGACGGCGTCGCCCACCATTTGCTGCACCTCGCCGCGCGAAGCCACATCGTGCGGCCGGCCAGGGCGGCGCAGCAGCAGCACGATCAGCAGCACGGCGTTGGCCAGCAAGACGGCCAGTGCGGCCCAGGCGAGCCAGTCAGGGGTTTGGGAGGTCATGAAAACTATGGATTTGATAGCTGCTGTCGCAGTAGGGGCGGGCGGTGGAGGTCGTTTTTATATAGAAAAATGAACTTCAACGCGCGCGCCACGGCGCCCGCACCCATTGGATGGCGCCCACCGCCCAAACCCCCAGCGCCATGCCCACCGGCGCAGACAGCTTGAAGAGCGCGATGAACGCCAGCAGGAAGAGGAACCCGGACAGCTTCAGCATGCCAGCGATTGTGGCCCACCCCGCCGCCGTGGCCACCCAGCGAATCGATCGGCCAGCCGGCCAAGGCAATGGCAATCGCAATCGCAATCGCAATCGCAATCGCCTGCGCAAGTCGATCGGTGCTGGCGGGAGGGCACGCCGCCCGGCGTGCCCGGCTGCGGGCCGGTGTTACCGCGCAGGTGGCCGGGCCAGCGCCCCGGCCCTGCAAAGCGGCGCGGCTGGCTTAGCGCGTGCGCCAGTTCAGCCCCACGTACACCGCCCGCGCATCGCCCGGAAAGTAGTACGCGCCGTCCATCCCGCGCGCATTGGCCTGCACCGCGGTGGTGGCCGCGTAGCGGCGGTTGGTCAGGTTGCGGCCGTCCACAAACCAGCTCCAGCCCGCGCCCAGTTCGCCCTTGACCGTGAGGTTCAGCAGCGCAAAGCCCTTGGCAGACACCGTGTTGGCATGGTCGATCCAGGTGCGCGAGGGCTGCCATTCCACGCCCGGCACCACCGCGATGGCGGGCGTGGGCTGCCATTGCAGTTCGGCACGCAGCAGGTGCGGCGGTATGCCGGCCAGGCGCCGGCTGCCGTACACCGGGTCTTTGTCAAAGCGGAAGTCGTTGTACAGGTACTGCGCGCGCAGCGCCCAGTGGGCGGCCAGTTTGCCGCTGGCCGACAGTTCCAGCCCCTGGTGGATGGTGGGGCCCGCGTTGACGGTGCCCAGCGCGGCGCCGGTGGCGTCGGTCAGCGAAAGCAGCTCGCGCCGCAAGCGCGAGCGGTACAGCGCCAGGTCCCAGGTCCAGCTGTCGGTGCGGCCGCGCCAGCCTAGCTCGACCGTGGTGGCGCCCTGCGCGCGTGCCAGCGGCCGGGTGGGGCTGTAGACCAGTTCGCCAAAGGGCGGCGCCTCATAGCTGCCGCTGACGTTGGCAAACCATTGCGACTGCGCCGACGGGGTGTACAGCACGCCCAGTTTGGGCGATGTGCCGCTGAACCTGGCTTGGTAACTGGCTGCGGGCGTCATCAGGTTGTCCAGCTGCCGACGGGCTTGCACGGCTTGCACGCCGGCCTGCACGGCCCAGCGCTCGGTCAGCCCGTGGGTGTATTCGGCGTACGCGGTGTTCTGGCGCGCTTTCAGCTGCGTGCGCCCGGTGGCGGTGCCGGCGCTGCCGCCCACGTTGGTGCTGCGCCATTCGTTGCCCGACAAGCGCGCGAACGACACGCCGGCCACCAGCCGCCGCGTGAGCGTGGGCGAACCAAATTCCACCGCCAGCCGCGAATCCAGCCCGCTGTCGCGCATGCCCTGTTCCAGGATGCCCACCGTCATCGCGTGAAAGCGGTCGCGGTCGGCGCCGTACAGCGAGGTGGTCCAGCGCACATCCGCGTTGGGCTGCCAGGTCAGCCGCAGCGCGCCGCGCTTTTGCGTGAAATCGTTGGTGGCCTTCAAGGCCACATAGTTGGGGCCGGCCTGGCGCGGGTTGGCATCGAAGGCGGCGCGGGTCAGGCTGCCCGGCATGTGCATCACCGAATCGACGTAGGACAGAAAGCCGCGCAGCGCCAGGCTGTCTGACAGCTGCACGCCCACGTTGCCCGACACCCGGTCCGCACGGTAGCCCGACTGCTGGCGCCAACCGTCCTGCTGGCCCCGGCTGACGCTGAGAAAGCCGTCCACCCGCTCGCCGTGCGCCGCCAGGTTGGCGTGCGCCTGGCGCTGGCCAAACGATCCGCCCTGCACGCGCAGCGCCGCCGTGGGCGCCGTCAGCCCGGTGGGCGACACGAAGTTGACCGCGCCGCCCAGCCCGTTGGCGCCGTATTCCAGCGCGTTGGCGCCGCGCCATACCTCTACGTACTGCGTGGCCACCGGGTCGATGGATTGAAAATCTGCCGCGCCGTCGGTGTGGTTCAGCGGAATGCCGTCCTGGTACAGCCAGATGCCGCGCATCAAAAAGCCGCGCTGAATGCCCGAACCGCGGATCGACACGCGCGCATCCTGCCCATACCGCGTTTGCGCCAGCACGCCGGGGGCAAACGACAGGGCGTCCACCGCCGTGGCGGCGCGGCCGGCGGTGAAGGTGGCGGCGTCCACCACGGCCGTGGCGCCCGCGCGGCGCGCCAGTTCTTGCCGGGCCTGGTCCACTGCTTCGGCGGCCTGCGCGTCGGCAGAGCGCGATGCGCGCACCTCGACCTGCTCCAGCGTGCCTTCGGCGGTTTGTGCGTGGGCACTGCTGATGCCGACTGCGCCGGCCAACAGGCCCACTGCGGTCAGCGGAATGCTTAGGGATGGGGGCTTCATGAAAAGTCCAGTCAATCAAAAACGGCGGGAACTGCGTGGAACACCGCACTGGCGCAAGGCCGGGCACGGCTGGGTAACAGGTGGCGGGCGCCGCCAAGGGCGCGCTGAAAAATCGGGGGCACAGCCCGCAGGCGGGCCGGGCGCTGCCATGTCCAGGGGCATGGCAGGCCGCGCCGCGTGAAGGCGGCATGCTTAGGCGAGGCAGGTGCGCGCTGGGTTCAACGCAGCGTCATGTTCATCAAAATTGATAGCTGTCGGCGCCCTATTGACGGGCGCCAAAGGCCATTTATTCAATGAATTTCTGCGCTGCTTGCCGTTACTCGCGCGCCGCACGACGCAGCGGCCCGTGATCGCTTCACTGGCCGCAATTCGGCGGTCGCGTCAGGCCGCGTGCAGGCCGGTGCCGGCCGGCGGACCGCGCGCCGGCATGGGCGCGCCAGCCCGCAACGCGCGATGCGCCTGGGCAAGCGGCGGCAACGCAAGGTCAAAGCTGGCAGGGGGCGGCAGCGCGGCGGGCGGCACTGCCGGTGCGGGCAACGCGCTGGCCAGGCACAGCGCGCAGTCCAGCGTGTGCGGCCCGCTGGCGACGACCTCGCCGTGGGCGTCCACCACCACCAGCACCATGCCGCCGTCGGCCGAACACACCTGCGTGACCGACTTGGGCTGCACCAGCGGCGATGCCATCGCCACGCCCAGCGTCAGCGCATACCACGCCAAAACAAGGCGTGCCAACCATGACCGGGCGTGCAGGATGCGCATGGCGCCGGATTATGGGCGAACCGATCCAGCGCGCATAGTCACACCGCCTTTGTTCCGGCCGAGTGGGTAAGCGCGGAGCGCGCCTGGGCGCGCGCCGGCAAGCGACTTGCGCCGACGCTCGGGGCTGCGATGACATGGCCTGGGCTGCGCGCGGGCCCAGTGCTGTTCATTGCACAAATCCGTGCCGCTTTTCGACGGCGTGGATGCGACCTGGCGCCTGGAACAGGTCACCGCCGGTCTTGGGCTGCGTTAAACCGCGCGCCGGCGGCGCCAAGCCAAGCCGCTCAAACCCAGGCTCATCAGCAGCAGGCTCCAGACACCCAGGGTGGGCACCGGCTGTGGCAGCGCGCTGTCGTCGTTGGCAATGGTGATGGCGGCGCTGGCGTTGGGGCCGAGCGTGTAGCCGGCACCGGCCATCAGCGCCAGGTTGGCCACCACATCGCCGTCGCCCGGCGTGGTGTTGGCCGTGGCGGTCACGTTGCAGCTGGCCTGCGTGGCGCCGGCTGGCACAGCGATGCTGCTGCCGCAGTCGGTCGTGTAGCGGCCGCTGGCGACAGGCGGCGTCAGCCCTAGCACCAGGCCGCCCGCTGGCGCAGGCGCGTTCAGGCTGACGGTGCAAGTCGATAGCTGGCCCACCGAATCGGTCAGCGCGGTGGGGGCGCAGACCAGGTTGGCGGTGAACAAGTCGTCGTCCTGAATGGTCACACTGGCCGTGGTGGTGGCGCCCAGCACATATTCGCCGCCCGCGGTGGGCGTGGCCAGTGCCAGCGTGGCCACCGCCGCACCGTCGCCCGGCGTGGTGTTGGCTTCGGCGGTGATGGTGCAGGTGGCGCTGCTGGCGAATGCCGCTACCGCGATGGAGTTGCCGCACGTCGTGCCGTAGCGCGCATGCGGCGTGGCGGGCGGCGTCAGCGCCACCACCAGCCCGCTGGCCGAGGCGGGGCCGTTCAGGCTGACGGTGCAGATCGACTGGTTGCCGGCCGAATCGTCCAACGCGGTGGGCGCGCACTGCAGCGTGGCCACCAGCGGATCCACTTCAAAGTTGGCAGACAGCGCCGGGGCGCCGTTCATTTGGACGGCCACGTTGTCAACCGCGCCGCGAAAGGCGCTGGTCCAGCCGGAGCCGATGCCGAACGTAACCCCCAGCACCAGTGAATTGCCGGTGATGGGCCGGAAGGTGCCGGTGGGCACGTAGGTGCCGTTCTTGAAGTCGTCCAGCGTCCAGCCAAACGCGTTTTCATTACCCCCGGTGCCTGGCTTGGTAACCCACAGATGGGTGGCGCCACCCATGGTCTCGCTTTGCCAACTGTTGGTGGGCACGGCGCCTCCACCGTTGTAGGCGCGCTCGAACACCAGCGACTGCGTGTCGTTGGTGGTGGCGGGGTCGCCATCGGCGTCCAGGATGATGCGGAACACCGGGTGCAGATGGGCCGGCGCGGTGCTGCTGCTGTCGCGCAGCCATTCGTACGACGCGCCCGTCAGGTCGGCCAGCCGGCCTAGCGGGCTGGCACGCGCCCGCTCGTAGGTCCAATCGGCCTTGCCTGCATTCACCGCGGAATTCAGCCATGCAGAGCCGCCGCCACTGCGTGGGTAGTCGGTGGTGATGCCTGTGGAGGTGGTGGGGCAGGTGACGCTGGTGCGTCGCCACAGCGCAGTGCCTGTGGGGTCGTTGCTGGCGATGCAGGTTCCGAGGACTGACCCGCCAGCGCGCAGGCCGCTTGGCGTGGTGACGATCGCCGCCTGCGCGGTAGGCACCGCGGCGCCATAGAACCCGATGAAGGCCGCAACGGCGGCGGCAAGGTGGCGGTGGCGCATGGCGTGCAATCCCAGGTTGTTTGTTTGCGAATGTATCTGGATTGCAACGAGACTGGTATCAGTATTTAGTTCATTAGTTCTCAAAAAATGTGGAAAACCACGCCGCATCCCAGGCGATCGGGGTGCCTGAGTCTTATGGCTTGTGCGCTTGGATGGCCCGCGCCAGCGCGTCGGTCAGCGCCACGGCGTCCGGCGCGTGCTTGGCTGCGCATGGCTGGTCGGGCGCAGCAACCGCCTATTTGCTATGGTATGGATAGCTGTCAGCGCCCAGCCAT